>NZ_JBFUAL010000003.1:0-388271 GCF_056406295.1 Rhizobium sp. P1_C7 | reverse complement strand
CCAGCCTGATCGGCACTTGTAAAATGAATGGCGTTGAGCCCTACGCCTATCTGTGCGACCTCTTCACCCGCCTCGCAAACGGCCACCTCGTCAAAGACATCGATGCCCTGATGCCTTGGGCCTATGCCGCCCGCATCAAGGCCGCACAATGAGCTCGTCAGATACTCGTCGGTGAGCTCACACCGGCCCCCAGGTAAAACTATCAAGCCGCTGCAACTGAAAAATCAATGGGGCGTGGACGCCGCATACTGCGGACTTACAGAGTTCGAGATTGCAAAGATCGAAGCCGGTCGGTTGGTCGACGAGCGGTTAGTCGCACGAATTTCGCGGGCACTGAAGATTGTGCCGTCCTCTGGCCGGAGACAATCTGGCTCTGTACAGAACGGTAATCGCAGACTCAGTAAACCCACTTAAAGTCACCCGAACGGGATTGCTTTCGGTCGCCCAAGCTCAGGTTATGCGGCTCCATGAATTCTTCACGGAGAATCTCGCCGGGATGAATCGGCGGGTGGAAACGTGTCATGTGAGTCCTTCCTCTTGGCGGTCTGGTCTAGTGATAGTCCGTAATCTCTACGTCTTCGGGACCGGCGTCGGTCCAGCGGAAGCAAATCCGCCATTGGCCGTTGATGCTTTGCGGTCGCCGTGGAGCGCTTCAAAGACGGTTCCCCGGTGGCGCTAACAGGTCGACGCGGCCGCGCTATCGAGCATAAACAGCTTCCGGCGTGCGGTCTTCACGACATCGGGCGGGAATCCTTTAGGGACTTTTCCGGCAATGAGTTCAGGTGACCGCGCGTCTTTGAAACTGTGAATCGTCATTGCTGTTTGCAAGAGAACGCTGCATGCCCGAAACAAGGAGGGTGATCGGGTAACCTTAGGGACGGCTCATCTTTCGCCGTCGGCCGCTGCGGTTAAAAGATCCCTACCCCCTGCCCTAGCCGCGACCGTATCTACGTGTATACCCGCAACCCTACGAACCCCGCGTCATTGCCCGACGGCGACAAGCGCTCTCTTACCTCGATGCGGCGAAATGACCGGCTGCTCCAACTGTCAAAGCTAAAACCCGGATGGAGCGTCTCACCCGCCCCTCCCCGCACGGTGCCTTGGACGGATAATCGGTTCATGACCGGAATGACAATCATCGTCCTAGTAGTCTTATTATTTTGCGAGGTTGTTCCTACGCTCCGAGCGAGACGTATCAGGAAGCTGAGAGCGACATAGGCGGGGCTCGCCGAGCCAAGCGCAACATCGCCTTCACATTGAACAGACATGACCCAGACAAGCGGGCAGCAGGTTCCAGCGACGGGGTGATCTGCCCCACCGGAATTTGCCGTGATCGGTCGTGCTTAGTCGCCGTACATCGCGAAACGCACGCCCAATCTCGTACAAGTCAGTTGGTTCGAAGCGACGGAAAGGGTCCTAACTCAGCGCACCGTCCTCGCGAACACCCGCGCCAGACGCTCGGCGAACGCTCGGGGATCGGCTGGCTTGTCCCCATCTAGAATGCGGGCTTCGTCGAGAAGCAGATATGTCGCGTCCTCACGGAACCCGTCGTCATCTTTCATTGCCGTGATTGCGGCGACCATCGGATGCGCGGGGTTAATTTCGAGGATCGGCTTCGCCGTTGTGTCGAGACGGCCGGCACTCTGGAGGATTTTCTCCATCTGACGATCATAGCCGTTTTCGGGCGCGACAAGGCACACCGCACTCTCCGTCAACCGATCGGAGGTCCGAACATCTGCGACCTGATCGACCAACGTCTTCTTCGCAAACTCGACAAACACCGCCGCTTCCGTAGCGGCCTCCGGGCTAGCAATAGACTGCCCATCAAGCTTGGGGAATTGGGATAGGTCGGCACCGCCTTGCGTTACCGACCTAAACGCCTTCCCTTCGAATTCAGGGGCGTTCATCGTCCAGAAGCTATCGATGGAGTCCGTCAAAAGCAGCACTTCTATCCCTCGTGCACGGTAACCCTCCAACTGCGGCGATGCCTTCAACTGTTCGAGGTTGCCGCCCGCCAGGTAATAGATGACACTTTGCTCGCTCTTCATGTCCATGACGTATTCGTCAAGCGACCTGAAGCCCTCGCCTGAGACTGTCGTCCGGAACCGCGATAGCGCAAGGAGCTGGGAGCGGCGTTCGAAATCCTCGTAGATGCCTTCCTTGATAACTGCACCGAAATTATCCCAGAGGGTACGAAATGTTTCAGGCGCACTCTCCGCGAGCTTTTCGATCGCTGCTACAATACGGTTCGCCACACCCTTGCGAATAGCCGACAAGATCGGGCTTTCCTGGATCATCTCGCGAGAGACATTCAGAGGCAGATCAGAGGTGTCGACGAGACCACGAACAAACCGAAGATAGCGTGGCAGAAGCTCGGCATCGTCGGTAATAAACACACGCTTCACGTATAGCTTCATTCGCCCCTTGCGATCGGGGTCGAACATGTCGAACGGCTGGGAACCGGGGACGAAGGCCAGTGCGGTATATTCGTGCCTTCCTTCCGCCCGGAAATGGACAGTCAGCGCCGGATCATCGTACTGTCCTGATACTCCGCGGTAGAAGTCGGTGTACTCGTCCTTAGACACGTCGCTTTTGGCCTTGGTCCAGAGTGCGGAGCCGTCGGTGATCCGCTCTGGCTCGCCGCCTGGCTTAGCGATAATGTTGATTGCCACGGGCACATGGCCCGATTGTTCCTTGACGATACGTTCAACCGTCCAGCGGGATGTGTAGTTCTTGGCATCCTCCATTAGATGGAGAGCGATGCGTGTCCCCCGAGCTGGCGCATTTATCGAGTCGATCGCAGTAACCTCATAGCTGCCCTTGCCATCCGACGACCAACGCCACGCCTCGTCCGATCCGGCACGTCGAGAGACGACGTCGACGCGCTCGGCGACCATGAAACATGAGTAGAAGCCGACGCCGAACTGCCCGATAAGTTGCGACCCCTCGCCTCCGAGCTTGTTAGCTTCGATCCGTTCCATAAAGGCCCGTGTTCCAGATCGAGCGATCGTACCGAGAGCCTCGATCAACTCGTCGTGGCTCATACCAATTCCGTTGTCTTCCAGGATGAGGCGATTTGCTTCCTCATCGAGCGTCAAAGTGATGCGCGCTTCCCCATCGCCTCCGAGCAGAGATGGCGTTTCGATGGCCTCATAGCGTAGCTTCTCGCAGGCATCAGCAGCGTTTGAAATCAGCTCGCGAAGGAAGACATTCTTATCTGAATAGACTGAGTGCACCATCATGTGGAGAAGGCGAGCGACATCGGCTTCGAAGACGTGGCTTTCGACTGGTTTTTCTTGAATTTGGGACACCCGGAGACCTCATCGAGAGAATGAAAAAATGCGCCGATGACGTGGCGCGCGCCCTACGAAAAATCAAGGACCCTGATCGATTTTTTTGCTCCGCCCACCGGCCGGTTTCTGGTAATCAATCAGCGGAGCTGAAGACGATCGGATGCATCTCAGGTTCCGCACAACGTGGCGCCTTCGAGGGACGTTGGCCAGTCGTAGACATCTTCTCCGGCTAGCCGTTCGCGGTGAGCAGCATATGCCTCGACGATCTGGAGCGAAGTGTCGCAGACAACATCGCCTTCACCTGAGAAGTTTGCGCATGGGTCCCAAACCGACCTGTTCGATGACCCCTTCTGTTGTCGGCTTCGTCCGGCATGGCACAGCGGACCAACCAGGATGCGTGGTCGTCATGACGAATGACGGCGGTCAAAAGACTGCAGACCTGGATCACCATCGGGCTCAAGTCCAGCCGGACGACGAGGGTATCGGTCAGTTGCCGGTCAAGGATGCGATCTGAGACTGCACGGCGTCCATGCCGTCTGCAAACCCGTAGTGGCGCGAAACATCCAGGAACTCTTGCCGCTCGCCGTGGTTTACCTCCAGCACGAGCAAGGAGACAACAATGAGCGACGACCGCCGCCCCACCCCACCCTTTCCCGAACAGCACCAACAACCGCCCGGCACGACGGCACAGATGCAGCCCGTCCCCGACCATGGTGAGCACTCCTACCGCGGCAACGGAAGGATGGTGGGAAAAGTCGCCCTGATTACCGGCGCGGACTCTGGAATCGGCAAGGCAGTTGCCATTGCGTTTGCCCGCGAAGGTGCCGACGTGCTCATCTCGTTTCTCGACGAAGGGGAGGATGCCGAAGATACCGCTAAGTGGGTTCGAGAAGCGGGTCGACAGGCGGTCGTCGTCCCGGGCGACATCACGTCCGAAGATCACTGCAAGGACCTTGTCCAGCACACCGTTCGAGAACTCGGTTCCATCGACGTCCTTGTCAACAACGCCGCGTTTCAACGGACTTACGCCGATATCGCGGACATTTCTGTTGACGAATGGGATCGAACGTTCCGCACCAATATCTATGCGCCGTTCTTTCTATCAAAGGCTGCAATCCCCTACATGCGGCCCGGTAGCTCGATTATAAACAACGTCGATCCAATCCCGGCAACCATCAGCGCACCTACTTGCCTATGCGTCCACCAAGGGCGCGGTTTCGAACTTTACGGCAGGGCTGGCTGAAATGGTCGCTGAGAAAGGCATTCGGGTGAACGCGGTTGCGCCAGGTCCAATCTGGACGCCGCTCATCCCATCCACAATGCCACCGGAAAAGACCATGAAGTTTGGCGAACAGACGTTGATCGGCCGAGCTGGTCAGCCTGCGGAACTGGCAGGCGCGTATGTACTCCTTGCGTCCGAGCTAGGAAGCTACATGACCGGCGCGGTTATTCCGGTGACGGGTGGTGAGATCATGATCTAGTGGGCCGGTGCCACGTGATCGGCCACCCTAAGAAGGTCTACAGTGGACCGCGTTTACCCGTGTCATGGCTCGGCTAGTCGGATTTCAGTGTGGAAACGAATACCACAGAAACACGTGGACTACGCCTGCGGAGAACGGCCCACCACCAGGATTGTTTCGACCTCGGGCTATCCCGGTTCGCATTCACCGTGAAATCTCCAACGATTATCGATGGAACCTAACCCCGGGAACGGCCGTTTCACAACGGAATTTTCACTAAGGCCGCATAAGTTCGCCGAACTCGGACCGTGACCCGTCTCAAGCAGAGGAGAGCGAAATTGACGAAATCGCCGCTTTTGACGCTGACCCTTCTTGCTACCTTACTTACAGTTTTGGTGGCAATAAATCCGTTTGGTCGCAACTTGGTCGCACCACATGCATCCGAGACTTCTCACAAGCTTTAAACCGGTTTGATCAGGTTGCAAAACTTCGAACCGACGATGCTGGCCGCAATGTCGGAAATACGTGCCAGGCAACCAAAGGGCGCTTCGCCTTCCAAGACGATCACACCGCAATCATTAACAACCGTGATTTTGGCACCCTCGAGTCCGACAGAGTATGCCAAAGCTGACGACAAGCTTGAGGATATGCCCGTGAGAGACGCGAGTGAACTAGAACGGTCTATTGGGTTAGACTGGAACATGACGCTCTCCTTTATCTAACGACAACGTCTAGCGGTCGATTTTGTTCATCTGAGGTTCATATTCGAACGACTGGTCCGATTAGCCTTCCCGCTGTTCAAGCCGCGCCGCGCCAGCCACGATTAGGAGACAAGGACCAATTCCAGCCAGCCCTCGTCCCGGCTTATGGGAGTTTTTCGGCCCACCGGGAGCGATGAAGTGCCCTCGCCGCTCTGGTAACATCGGAGACCGTTGGCTTAGCGGTATGCGTTTCCTAAAAGCCCCGCGCCGTGCTTGTTCGACAAGGCGGCACTGGGTCCGGTCTCACGAGGAGGCCGGACCTTTGCCGACATCATTTCGTTGCTTCCGGCTTAGCCGCCTCGTGTGCATTCAGTCCGTCGATCGGCCAGCCCCTGGGCATCGTCCAACTCTTGGTGCGGCGCATAGTAGTCAAGAGGACCTCGGTTTCCCCATCCGCTCCTTCACGAAAGCAGCGCGCGCCCACCTGTTGAACCGGGCAGGAATGAAGGTGGGAGCCTTTCCGCTCGACCCTTGCAAGCTGCATCATGACTATATCCGCGTGGCGTTGCAGGGGGAACTCGTCCGCTGCAATGCCCGCCCGTGCCTGGTTTTTCAAGTGGACCGAATCTTGCAGAGCAATCGATGCAACACTTTTCGGGGGAAGAGTCTGTAATGAATCGATACACATCGCACACATTCTCTTCGCTGTCCTTGGTCGTCGGCGGCCGTGTGGTCAAGATTAGGACTTTGCTTGAGGCCGCCAATGCCCTCCTCGCACACTGGGTAGACGACGACGGCGAGGAATACATAGTTGCCGTCAAGACGTGTCTCGACGCAATCACCGGGTCCGTTTCCGCAGAGGATGCACGAGCGGCGTTCGTGCGTGCAGCGGAGGAAGCGGGTATGAGGATAATCACGCTTGTCTACAGTGCCGACGTGTCATCGACAGGAGCGAGGACTGCCGCATAAGCAACTCCGGCACTCGGTGCGCAGCTGTCCCTCTTCTTCGCACTTTCCCGGTAACTCTTGCAAAACTGGCGGATACAGATCCTGTTGGTCTTGTTCGCAGCGACAACGGATTCGACATGTCTGGTCATTCGCTTCCTCCGTACACGACCGTCGCCAGCAGTAGGAGTGGACCGTATATGCCGATAGCATACTTAGGTTTGGATTGACGCGAATGCTCCCATGGGTCGATGATCGTTACTCTTCGACGTAGGGATCGACCGTTGGCAGCTTGGCGCTCGACCGGCAAATCAAAGATGAACTTTGCTCCGGTCGGAACATTCTTCTCCACCCAAAGCTTGCCGCCATGCGCTTCGATGGTCGAACGGCATATTGCCAAACCCATCCCCATCCCTTGTCCTTTTGTGGTGTAGAACGGTTCGAATATTCGGTCTGGATCTTCCACGCCCGGCCCGGTATCGGATATTTCAGTGTAAATCCGCTCGCTGTCGCGTCGGACGCTCAACTGTAGCATCGCGCAGTCTTGTGCAACATCCATTGCTTCCAATGCATTCTGGATGAGATTGACGAAGACCTGCTGTATCTGGATGGGATCGAAGAACAAGGGTGGAAGGTCGCGCTCAATTCGGGATTCCAATCGTACGCCTCGTCGCGAGGCCTCTTCGGCCATCATATCGCGGGCTTCCTCTGCCACGGCTTCAAATGCCTCCGTCCGACGCGCGTCTGCGGTATGCTTGAAAAGGGCCCGGACGCGACGGACCACTTCTGTTGCTGTTTTTGCGCTGAGAACGACGCGCTCGATCGACTTTTGTGCACGTTCCAGGTTGGGAGGGTCGGCGCTGAGCCACTGCTGACAGGCTTCGGAACTCGATACCATGCCCGCCAACGGCTGACCTATTTCGTGCGCGATCGATGCCGTGAGTTCGGCCATGCTCGCCGCTTCGCTCGCCCTTGCGAGATTTCTCTGTGCGACCCGCAGCTCTTCTTGTGCACGAAGCCAAATGCCCATCCGACGCCGGTCAGGTTTTCGACAGTCTTTGCGGCGTCGACGGGAGAATTGCCCGCTATGACAGTATCAGGCGTCATCGGTTGCTCTCCCATCTGGAGCTTCGCTGTGATCGCTCGACATGTTTTACGCCCGCGCCGCGCTTCAGTCCAACGGAAGGCGCACGACTGGCTAGAGACCAACAAGTTCCGTCCGCAACCGAAGGCCATAGTGGTTTCAAGGGCCATCGAGGGGTCGTCACGGATCAAGCGTACGGATCGCTTTTCAGACAGGGAAATCCTAGCGTACATTGCAAGTTTTTTGGTACTATATCAATATATTATCGGCATGAATTCATAATTAACATCAACTCATCAACCGCGACACCCGAGAGGCCGGGCGTGGCTACGTGACGTCGATGGATGGAACCCGATTTTCTACGATGACTGGGTCCGACGGGTGCGCAGGCTTCGTGTTCCATTATGGGTGGCCCCTCTGCGGCGGCGACTGGGACAGTCGGATGCTCTTCTTTCTGGGAAAAGGCTACCGTGTTCGATCGGAAAGGTCAGCGGCGGCTATGACTTGGATCACCACGCCTCCGCCGACGTTGCAGCGGTTGAGGAACATCCGGAGTTGCGGAACGCTGTTCACATCGGTCATTCGACCGGCGGTGGTTGAAGCTACAGCTCTGTCGCCCGGCATGGAAAGGCCGCGTGCTCAAGCTGGTACGCATTGGCGCGGTGCCGCCATCGTGGTGAAGACACCTCAACAATCCAGGCGGACTGCCGATCGAGGATTGTGACAGATATCGAGAGCAGCGCTCGCATCGAACAGGGTCCTGCGCCAATACGACATAGCGAGCGGCCCTTTCTAATCGCAGATGCCTGTCAGGGACTACCGATCGTTTAAGACCGATGGCGGCAGGCCGCAGGTCATGGCCGACGGCCGAGGCACTCTTCCGTGCCCCAGCCGTCGTATATCAAACTCAGGCGGCCGCTTTCGCGCGCTGCATAAACCAAGTCTTGACGTCAAGTCGTCCCAGCTTGGCTGCTCCGAGAGGAACCAGGGATTGGTCGTCGACGAGTGCGCCAAAGTACTTGGCCTCCTTGTCGACCACCACGGTCCGAGCGTCATGCGTGGCGGAGAGATAGCCTGTCAGGAAGTCGCTCATCGATTTCTTGTCCGGACCTGCGATCTCGACTGTCTGGTTTGCCGCAATACCGGTGGCAGCCTCCGCGACAAAGCCTGCTACATCGTCTGCCGCGATTGGCTGGAACGCGCCAGGTGAAACGTGGACAGTGTTGTCGACCGTAGCGCTGTCGGCGATGCCGCCCAGGAATTCCATAAACTGCGTTGACCGGACGATCGTGTACGGGACGCCGCCCTTCTTGATGATGCCTTCCTGGGCGACTTTACCCCGGAAGTAGCCGTTGTCGGGTGATCTCTCGATGCCGACGATGGAAAGCGCAACGTGATGGCGAACACCGGCGGCGTTCTCCGCATTGATGAGATTGGAGGTCGATTGCTCGAAGAACGAAAGTACGTCAGCGGGCGCGAATGAAGGAGAGTTGGCAAGATCGATCACCACCCCTGCACCCGCGAGTGCGCCGGAAAGTCCCTCGCCCGTCAGAGTGTTTACCCCGGTGGACGGAGCGGCCTGCAGGACGTCGTGACCCTGGTTTCTCAGCAGCGCTGCAACTTTAGTTCCGATGAGGCCCGTGCCTCCAATGATGACAATTTTCATGGTCTTATCCTTTGGTTGAGATCCTACATGGATCATTCGGCTTTAAGGTAGCGGCACAGCGACGAACTTAGTTGTCGGGATACACCAGCTTGGTTTCATTGGTGTCGACTACGAAAACCGCGAGAAGCTTCGCAGGCTCGGTCTCGCTCGCATTGGCGCTTACGCGGTGATGGTCGCCGGGGGTCTCCATCCAGTTTTCACCCTTTTTGTAGACCTTGATCTCGCCGTCATTGATCTGGCTCCTGACGCTGCCCTCGATGACTGTTGCGTATATAAAGGCGCTCTTGGGGTGCATGTGCGAGGGGTTATGGCCTCCAGGGCCATACTCGACCAAAACCCCGGGCATGCTCTTGCCGGGGACGTTTGGAAGTACTTGGTCGAACACCACGGTAACATTGGCATTATGCGGCTCATCCGCAGCCACGACGGGTACCGCCGTCATGGCCGCACATAGCAAGCCGATCGCCAGCGTTCGCATGGATTTTCTCCTTCTGAGATGAACGGTTACCTGAGGATCGTAGACGAGGCCTGCATCGAACGGATAGCTATACGAAGGTTAGCAATGTCGCCTGAGCGCACTCCGACCTCTACTGATAGACCTCATCGAAGATGCGTACGACGTCTGCGACAGACCGGGCGTCAAGCTTCTTCATCATCCAACCGCGATGCAGTTTGACCATGATTTCGCTTATACCCATTTCATAGGCGATCTGCTTGTTCATCAGACCCTTGGCCACGAATCCGAACACTTCCGCTTCCCGCGGTGTCAGACACTGGATGATCTCTCTTGCGGCATGTTTGCCACAGCGTGCCTCACCCATTGATTTTTACGAAGACCTTCGTATATTTAGGATGAAATGGCTTTTAAGGGCGTCAGGTATCGCGTCATCAAGGCACTCAGGGAGGGTACTTATCAGCATGCGGCTCGTGGGAGCATCGAGGACAAGAATGCCTTGATGACTGGCGACATTTCTCCCGAGCAACTGATAAAGATCGTCGATAGGTGCAATGGCAAGCATCATGAGAGTTCTGAACACCATGAGTTCAAGGGCGTTGAAGTCCACATCCTCAAGCGAGATGGCTGGTACATAAAGTTCTATTTCGTTGACCCTGACACGGTCTTCATAAGTGTACATCCATCAAGGTAGGCGAATATGAAAATCTGGTATTCTGGAAATAAGAGCAAGGCGCTCTGCGAAACCTGCCGGAAGGTCGTTGCGACAACTTTCGATTACCACGATGTGCCTTTCGAAAGCGGGACTGGCGTAGCGAAGCAGATCATGGCGGCTACCTGTGATGAATGTGGTACGGTTGTAGCTATCCCGCCGCAATCAACGCCAGCAATCCGTGTTGCTCGCGAGATTGCCTCCAGGCCCCTAGAAGTGGTCATGGCCGCGCCGTTTATGGACACGTTGGACCTGGCTTCCTACCGCATTGATCCTTCTGCTGGCGTACTCCTCCGAAAAAAACTGATCGCCTACTTCGTTCATAGGTCTCTAAATGATGATTCCTTGGTCGAGCGACTTCGCAGAAATGCGGTGGTTCATCGAGCGAAGTGGAAAAGCTGGCACGATGCCCCGTCAAAACGTCTTTCCATGAAAGTGACCCCCCGCGTTGGCGACGAGTTTGACGAACTCATCAAGAAAAGCGCGTTGAATAAGACGACGTTGGTCAAATCCATCGTAATGGATATTGGCTCTGAAATCGTTGAACCTGAAGAGCCGCAGATGATGCCCGAACTGCGCCGGATGGCTGCGGCGCTCGCCGCTTGAAAGCGAGCCCGTTAACCATCCGATTCTGCCGTGAAGATTCCAGGTAAGAACCTGGGTCATGTTCAGGATGATACGCATACAGCTCTGATCTCCCTGCGGCCGTTTTCGGCCGCCGATCCGCTGTGCCTGCCGTCGTCTGGAGCCTGAACATGACCCTCAACGCCATCGATACCATCGCCATTGCCCATCGCCGCCAGGCTGCGGTATCGGTTGTCAGCGTCTTGGTCGGGGGCTTGGAAATATGCCCAACCTTCCTTCGGATCGCGGAGGGGGTGAGCCATGGCGACCCCCGAAGACACGCCCAAGGGCCAGCACTTCCTGCTCTCGCCAGAATGCCGAACGTTGACGGTGCTCGATCTCGCCAGGATGCGGGATACGACTGCTTACAACTGGTTTAAGCGCCTGCGCTGGCACGAGACGGAGGGCGAGCCTTATTGCCCCAAGTGCGGAACGCTGCGGCCACACGATGAGCCGCAATCGCTTCAAGTGCACTGAGAAGACCTGCAAGACCGTGTTCAGCGTCACCTCAGGCACGGTCTTGATCTGGGAAGGCTAAGCGGCGACCTCCCACAGAACCTTACGTCCGTCGAACTGGCCGGACTGCCGAACGCGTCCCGCAGTCGTCAGTTGGGTAAGGACCGCCAACAAGCGGTGTGCAATCTCCGAGAGGTTGACTGGCTCGCTCGGGATGCCGAGCTTGGAGGCGAACTTCGCTGCGCAGTCGGTCACCGAAATCGGTTCTCCTGCTTCGCGGAGGACCTCCAAGACGGCTTGGCGCTTGTTTACGCCGTTCATCGCCGCTTTCACCTCGGATGACGACGGCTTGACCTTTCGAGACCGATCTCGACGTTCGGTCTCCGGCAGCGCCGACGCTTGGTAGTCGGGCTCATAGCCCAAGATGACACGGTCCGAGCGCGCCCATCAGTTCCTGAATGTCGACCCGCTCTCTTTCAAGCTGCTGCAACCTTTCGGTCAAGGCGGCCCGCTTCCGCTTCAACTCGTACGCTACACTCATTCGAGGCTCCGTTTTCACCGGAACCAGGGTAGTCGGGATGCCATTTCAGGTCTGGTGGTTTTTGCTACCTAATGCCGGATATGCTCGTCGCTGTGAGGAGATAGGTCGAGCGCCAGTTGCTCGCCACCACTCTTCCCTCGGTACCGTCACTCAACTCGATCCAGTCGCCGATGATATACGGGCGACCGAGCGTAAGAGCGATGCCCGAGAACACATCCCCGAGGGTGTTCTGCAGCGCAAGTCCGAGGATAATGGCGACGACCCCGGATGTCGCCAACAGCGTGCCGATCGGGACGCCGAAGATGAAAGCCAAGATCGAAAGCAACACGCCGAGGTACACGGCGGCCACGATCAGGTCCTGTATCAACCTCGCCTCTCTGGGCCGATTGTCGAGTACGATGTAGATCCGGACGAAACCGATCACGGCCCACGACAAATGAACCCACCAGAGATCTTTGCCGAAACGAGCAACGCGCTCGCTCCATCAATCCCGGATGATAGTGCGCTGCAGCACACCCCGAGGGGTAGCAGTGGGCCGATGCGCACGCCTAAATGGATGGCAAATAGACTTCGACTTCGTGACGACGCCTGTCATCCAATGGCTCAACTTTTTCCCTCCAAAACGCCTCTGCTTCAGGCGTGTCGTGCTCCCATTGTCGCGTGGTAACGATGTTGTCGTCGATCTTTACGCGACGATGACCGCCAAGCCGGATGTACTCTTCGGCCAGTTTTAACGATGGCGTTTTCTCCATGACTTGCATCCTTTCTAGTAGTGCTGCGACGATTTTGGCGTAATCCTCATTTTCGTCACGATTGCTGCCTCTGATTAAACGGCCCAAACGGTGTTTTGTGCCGCATTAAACTTGGGTAACGGCAATGTGTTTGGATCACACCTTTCTCTTTTTGAAGGTTGCCCTAGCAGCCGGGTGGAGTCGGGCGGCGCAGGGTTCAGTTCTGTGAGACGGTGGGGCACCCTGACATTGGGCGCTGATTTTCACTGACTGATGCAACAAATTCAGGCAGCCGTTGCCGACAACACGTCTTACAAACGCTCCGGCCGAGCGCGCAGATCCGCCCCAAATGTCCCCTGTATTGTCTCTCGTTGGCTGCGGAATGGTGGTTTAGCTTGCTGCTACACATGCAGCTGAAGAGCACACTTCTACCCACGCGTTTTGGTACCGCGACATGCTCCAAAGATAGCAAGCCGCGGTGATCGTAGTGGTCGCGTTCCACGGCTCGCGCTTATAGGCCGGCAGCGCGTGCATGCTTTCGCGCCGATGCTAGCGTCAGTGCTGAATTTGAAAAAGATGACGAATGCGCGCCGTCAGCGACGTCGGTCGCGCGATTCCTTCCTCTCCATGCGAGAGATGCTTCTCGGTCTCCATTCGTCTTGCAAGAAGCATTCCTAGCTCTTCGGCGAGTATCGGGCGATCATGCATCACGCAGGCGAGGTGTTCTTTCGAAATCTCATAGGCCACGACCAGTGTAAGCGCACGAACGTCTCCTGGCTCGAGTGCGCCCATGAGAACGCCCCGTTCGCCGAACAGGTCACCGGGAGCGAACCTCGTAAGTTCAGTTCTCCCATCGATGTCGTCAGTCCTCTCGACCACGGCAACGCCACTTCGAACAATCATCAAAGAGGTCAGCGACGTATCTTGCGTCGCGATGATGGCGTTCTTGCGGAAAGTCAGACGCTTCATGTTGGATGCAAGAACTTCCTTCTCGTCCTCTGTCAGCGTCGTGAATAACGGGATCGAGTTCAGCAATCGCCAGGGCGTACCCGGATGGCGCAGGTTTTCTTCGGCCGATTCGCTGTCTTGCTTGAAGCCGGAGGCTCCCACGGGTCCTGCAAGTTGCAGTCCCGCCGCTGCAGCATGCCGATACACGAGATCGTAGATCTCCGTTTTCGCCGCACCAATCCCACCGATACCTGCTACGCGGAAAGAAAGCTCAATCTCTACCGCTTGGCTGTCGAGCCCCGAAATTGTGGCCGAAGGTTCGGGCGATTTAAGAATTTTGGTGCTGCTGAGCAAGACAGCACGCATCGTTTCTTCGATTGACGCGGGCGGTTTCGTCGGTCGCACACGGATAACAAGAGATAGGCCATGAGACTCATCGGGGCTCGTAACGTTTGTAAGACGGGCTTTAGCTAGGGCGCTGTTGGGCACGATGACCAAATCGTTGGTCCCGTTGAGCAAGTGAGTAGACCGCCAGTTCGTTTCGACCACCCGTCCTTGGGCGCCATCCTCGAGTACGATCCAATCACCCACAGTGTACGGCCGACCGAGATTCAGGGCGATCCCGGAGAATACGTCATTTAACGTGCTCTGAAGTGCAAGGCCCAGGACGATCGCGAAGACGCCCGATGTCGCGATCAAGGTTCCCACGGGAACACTGAAAACATAAGCGATCACAGACAGCCCGGCACCGAGATATATGATCGCTACGACCAGGTCCTGGAGCAGTCGTCCTTCGCGAGGCTTGCGTTCGAAGGTCAGGAATAAGCGGACGGAGCTTACGAGCACCATCGCACCTCCTATCCACCAAACGGTCTTGGCAGCTCCGATAAAGATCCTTCTCGACAGATCGTCGGTCGCGGTATCCGTCGCGTAAGGTTGGATCCCATGGATAAGAAGAACCAACGTCAGCAAGGCGAAGAATGCGACGTTCGCAGCAAATCTGAAGGTGGGCCTTTTTCCGAAAGCCACCCTCGCTGCCAAGCTGATGGCCACTAGCGCCGCGAACTGGAAGACCGGATCCCTCAAAAGGCTAGTCCACATCCATGGTCCCTCTCATCGCAGTTCGCCAGTCTATGGTTATATGGAAACCATTGGTGAGCGCGAACCATTTCTACAAAACCTGCACTATACAAGCATGCCTGCTCAAGTCCGTGATCGTGCCGATCGAAGCGTCGGTGTCCGCAGCCGTTGAAGCCCCTTGGCCACACGGAAGTGAAGCAATTGACTGGGCAGCTATCGCAGGAAACCTGCCAACACACCGTCAAACACTGCTTAGCAATATGCTAGTCTCGCTGTTAAGCACACCCTCGACCGTGCGTACTTCGCGAAGAACCCGGTCGAAATCACGCAAGTTTCCGGCGCGGATCTCCGCGACAAGATCCCAGGATCCGTTCGTTGTGTGCAGCGCGTAGAGTTCCGGAAGGCCGCGCAGAAACTTTATGACCTTCGTGGTTGATCGGCCCTGCACTTCAATCATCATGATCGCCCGGATTGCCCCGTCGTCATAGTCCTGGCGAACACGGATTGTAAAACCGAGGGCCGCGCCGGACTGGAGCAGTCGATCAAGTCGCGCCTGAACCGTCCCACGTGAGACGCCCAGTATGGCGGCAAGCTTTGAGAGAGGCGCTCGACCATCCTCGCGCAGGACGGAGATCAGCCGGTGATCGAGATCGTCAAAAATATGCATACATAGATTTGTACAATGCGGCTGTGCATTATGCTAGGTTTTATGCAAAAAATGCCGCATTTTTCGAATTTAAAGTTCTTTACTGCATACCTAGTCTGGTTTCATCGAATTTCCTGATGGAGCTGCAACGTGGTACAGTATGTCGGCGTCAGCAATGTTATCGAACTGGTCCGATCGGTCGGCATCGAGGCATTTCTGCTTGGTCTCGCGGATTACATCGAAGAGGATTTCCGCCGCTGGGAGCAGTTCGAGAAAACGCCTCGTGTCGCCAGCCACTCCAAAACCGGTGTCATCGAGCTGATGCCTACGTCCGATGGCCAGCACTACGGCTTCAAATATGTGAACGGCCATCCGAAAAACCCGAACGTCGGCCTCCAGACGGTCACAGCTTTTGGCGTCCTTTCCGATGTCAGCACCGGCTATCCCTGCCTCGTGTCGGAGATGACATTGATGACCGGGCTTCGGACGGCCGCGACGTCGGCACTGGCAGCGAAATACCTTGCTCGCAAGAATTCCCGCACGATGGCCATCATTGGTTTGGGCGCCCAGTCCGAATTCCAGGCCCTCGCCTTCCGCGCACTTCTCGGGATCCAGAGCCTTTACGTCTACGACATCGATCCAGATGCCGCTGCCAAGTTCCGCGATAACCTTGCGGATACGGATATCGACATCGTCGTCGCCAGGACCGCAGAGGAAGCCGTCGCACTTGCCGACATCATCACCACCGTGACTGCAGACAAGAAAAACGCGACGATCCTTTCCGACAACATGGTCGGGGTCGGCGTGCACATCAACGCGGTTGGCGGTGATTGCCCCGGCAAGACCGAGCTGCAGGGCGACATCCTGCGACGGGCTGACGTCTTCGTCGAATTTCCCGAACAGACCCGCATCGAGGGTGAAATCCAGCAGATGGCGGCCGATTTTCCGGTGACCGAGCTCTGGCAGGTCATGACCGGAGAAGCGACTGGCAGGCACTCCGACACCCAGATCACCATCTTCGATTCCGTCGGCTTCGCCACTGAGGATTTCTCTGCCTTGCGCTACCTGCGCGATGCCGTGCAAGGTACTGATTTCTATACGGACCTCGATCTCACCACGCAGCCTGCGGATCCGCGCAACCTCTACGGTCTGTTCCGCCAGTCCGCTCCTGTCCTGCAGGAGAGGTACGCCTAAGCCATGAGCAGACTTTCCGTGCAGGCTCCGAAGTCCGTCGTGATGATCCGTCCGCATCACTTCACGCCGAACCCGATGACGGCGAAAGACAATTCGTTCCAGTCCAACGACGAAAAGCGCGCTGCCGCCGCAATCGCAACAGCCGCCTTTGACGAAGTCACCTGCATGGCAGAGGGTCTCGCTGCTGCGGGCGTAACCGTTCATGTGTTCGAGGACGAAACTGCCACGAGACCCGACTCGGTCTTCCCCAATAACTGGTTCTCCACCCATTCTGGCGGGCACGTCGCCGTCTACCCGATGTATTCGGCAAGCCGGCAAAGCGAGCGCCGTCCCGATGTCATCGAGATGCTGAAGAACGAGTATCGCGTCCAGGACGTCATAGACTATTCGGGCCTTGAGAAAGACAATGTCTATCTCGAAGGCACCGGCGCCATGGTGCTCGATCATATCGGTCGCGTCGCCTATGCCGTCCGCTCGAACCGTACCAACGAGGTCGCGCTGGAGCGCTTCTGCACGCACTTCAATTTCGAGCCAATGGTCTTCGATGCCGTGGATCGCAACGGCAGGTCCATCTACCATACCAATGTGCTGATGTGCATCGGCACGGACTTCGCGCTGCTCGGCTCGCAGATGATCCCCGACATCGCGCGTCGGCGGGAAATCGTTGCCCGACTGGAAGAAACCGGACGCACGGTGATCGAACTGTCGATTGAGCAGATCGAGAATTTTGCAGGCAATGCCATCGAACTGGATGGCAGGGACGGCCGCGTGGTGGTTTTGTCCGCGCGGGCCTACGCCTCCCTCACCCCCGGGCAGATCAATACCATCGAAAGCTCGGCAAAGCTGCTGCCGTTCGATGTTTCGACCATCGAGCTCGCCGGTGGTTCCGTCCGCTGCATGCTGGCCGGCATTCACCTTTCACGCCGTGAGCCGGCAACCACACAATTGCTTTACGCGGCCAAGCGAGCCGGATAGAGAAGCCCCATCAAAAGGTAAGGTACTTCGAAATGTCGCAAGCCAGATCAGTTTATCACTTCAACTCCGTCATTGTTCGCGAGCCGTCGCGCTCGGTTGTCAATGGTCTACGTGCCGACGATCGCGGCAACCCGACCTATGAAGGTGTCAAGGCTGAGCACGACGCCTATATCGCTGCCATGCGCGCAGCCGGCGTCGATGTTTCCATCCTGCCGGCACTCGAAGCCTTCCCGGATTCCGTCTTCGTCGAAGACCCGGCGGTCGTGTTCACCGAAGGCGCGATCCTGCTGCGTCCGGGCGCGGCAAGCCGCGTTGACGAGACTGCGGAAATCACGCCGACGCTGCGCGCCATGTTCGACACCGTTCTCGATCTGCCGAGCCCGGGCTTTGCCGATGGCGGCGATGTGCTGACGACGCCGAAAAGCGTCATGATCGGTCTTTCCGCGCGCACCGACAAGACAGGCGCTGAAGCGCTTGCCGCCTGCATCGGTAAGCTCGGTCGCAAGGCAGAAATCGTCGCGACACCGGAAGGCGTTCTTCACTTCAAAACCGATTGCTCGCTGCTGGACGACGAGAGCATCCTGTCGACGGCCCGCCTCGCCCGCTCCGGCGTTTTCAACGACTTCAAGCAGATCATCATTCCCGAAGGCGAAGAGCCTGCGGCAAATGCCCTGCGCGTCAATGACGTCGTCATGGTCGGCTCGGATTTTCCACGCACGATCGAGATGCTCGACAGGCTCGGCTACAAGGTCGTGCCGATGAAGACCACCGAAATCGGCAAGATCGACGCAGGT
The DNA here is from genome assembly GCF_056406295.1 of Rhizobium sp. P1_C7. Classification (NCBI taxonomy): domain Bacteria; kingdom Pseudomonadati; phylum Pseudomonadota; class Alphaproteobacteria; order Hyphomicrobiales; family Rhizobiaceae; genus Rhizobium; species Rhizobium sp. P1_C7. The sequence continues at coordinate 369,967 of NZ_JBFUAL010000003.1, read as the reverse complement.
CTGTCCTGCATGTCGCTGCGCTGGTACCGGAACGGCAAATAAGCAGCTGTCTCAAGAACATACTGGGAGAACATAATGTATAGCCTCAAATCGAAGATCGCCGCGGGCGTCGCGCTCGTCCTGTCCGCCGGCTTTGCCCATGCTGAAGACACCATTCGTCTCGGCATGACGCCCGAGCCCTACATGCCGTTTACGCAGATCAACACGGCCGGTGAATGGGAAGGCCTCGAAGCCGACCTTTCGCGCGCCGTTTGTGCCAAGCTGCAGGCAAAGTGCGATATCAAGCAGATGGCCTGGGATGGTCTCATCCCGTCACTGAAGGAAAGCAAGGTCGACTTCATCATTGGCGCGTTCTCGATCACCGACGACCGGCGCAAGGTCGTGGACTTCAGCACGCCTTATTACACCGAGGGCACGTCCTTCGTCGGCGCCAAGTCCGATGACGCGAAGATCGCCTTGGTCGACGCATCCGATGGTTCGGGCAAGATCGTCGATCCGGAGGCTGTGTCCGGAAAGATCGTCGGCGTGCAGACGTCGAGCGTCCAGGCTGCCTATGTTGCCAAGTACCTCCCGGGTGCCGAGGCCAAGAGCTACGATACCGCCGACAACTCGGTCGCGGACCTCATCGCCGGTCGCGTTGACTATGTGCTCATCCCCGATCTCTACATCCAGACATTCCTGAAATCCCCGGCAGGCGCGGACTATGAGGTGAAGTTGGAAGTGCCGACAAATGCCACGCTTGGCGAAGGTGTCGCCTACGCGGCGCGCAAGGGCGATGCGGCAACACTCGGTAAGATCAATACAGCGCTTGCGGAGCTGGACAAGGACGGCACGCTGAAGAAGCTGGTCGATCAGTGGATCTTCAGCAAGAAGTAGTCGCGTGATCCCGGGCGCGGCACCGGCCGCGCTCGGGAGCATTGGCGCAACTGCGCTCCCTTGTATCCGTGGCGGGCTTGCCGGTTCACTGAGGCTCCGCCACAACCAAGCGTCGCTCGGCTGACGGCCATGGGCAACGGCGCATCAAGCAGGTAACGAACGCATGGACTCATATTGGCATTTGCTTGCCTGGGGTGCCGAAGGCTGGGGTGACGAATTCGCCTGGGGCTTGTTGATGACCCTGGAAGTATCCATCGTCTCCTACGCAGTCGCCGTCGTTTTCGGTTCTCTGGGAGCCGCCGGCAAGCTTTCGCGGCATCGTTCCCTTCGCTTGATTGCCGATCTCTACACCACTGTCGTGCGCTCGCTGCCGGAACTGCTGGTCATCCTGCTTCTCTATTTCTCCGTCGCCAGCGGCGCCGAGCGGTTCTTGAAGTATCTCGGCCTCGTTGATGACGGCTTCCAGTTCAGCTCCTTCTGGGCAGCGATCGTGGCCCTCGCTTTCGTCTCAGGGGCATTCATGACCGAGGTGCTGCGGTCAGCATACCTTGCCGTTCCATCCGGCCAGATCGAGGCTGCCGTCTCCATCGGCATGCGGCCGCGCAAGATCATGACCCGCGTCATCCTTCCGCAGATGATGCGTCACGCTGTACCCGGAATGGGCAATCTCTGGCTGTCCATCACCAAGGAAAGCGCCATCATCTCGGTTCTCGGTTCGTTTAGCGAACTGCTCTACACCGGCTACCGCGCAGCCGCCGGAACGAAGCAGTACATCTTCTTTTACGGCCTGACGGCCGTCCTCTTCCTGCTGATTACGTTGGTATCTGTTCTCGCCATCAGCCGCATCGAAAAGCACCTGAACCGGGGGCATCGCTGATGGAAACGATCACCAACGTCATTTCCTTCTTGCCTGCCCTCATCAAGGCAACGCCGCTGACGCTGCTTCTGACGGCAACAGCCGGTATTTTCGGCCTTGTCATCGGTACCCTTGCGGCGCTTGCCCGCCTATCGAAGAACCGGTTGCTGGCATGGCCGGCCTTCGCGTTCACCTTCGCGTTTCGTGGAACGCCGTTGTTGGTCCAGATCTATCTGATCTACTACGGCCTGGGACAGGTCTTGCCGGGCACCTGGGTCCGTCACAGCTTTCTCTGGCCCTATCTGCGCGACGGCTTGTGGTATGCGATCGCGGCACTCAGCCTCAACCAGGCTTCCTACAATGCCGAGGTCATCCGTGGCGCCATTCAGTCGATCCCGCGCGGGCAGATCGAAGCGGCACTCTCGATCGGCATGACGCGATGGACGATCCTTCGCCGAGTGACGCTGCCGCAGGCATTCCGCCACTGCATGCCGGTTCTGACGAGCGATCTGATCATTCTCCTAAAAACGACGTCGCTTGCCTCGACGATCACGATTCTGGAGGTGATGGGCACGGCCCGCATGCTGCAGCGTCAGTCGCTGTTGATTTTCGAGCCGCTGATCGCTGCCGGCATCATCTATTTTGCCGTGGTCTTCATCCTGACCAGGATCATGAACACTGTCGAACTCCGCATGACGCGCTATCGCGTCGTGCGCACCTGAGCGCGCAAGGCTGGGAGGAATTGGAATGGTCGAGACGGCACTCTCGGTAAGGGACATCCACAAGAGCTTCGGCGGCGTCGAAGTCCTGAAGGGCATATCGTTCGAGGCGCGCAAGGGCGACGTGATCTCGCTGATCGGCAGCAGCGGTTCGGGAAAGAGTACCCTGCTTCGCTGTATCAATTACCTGGAGACACCGGACAAGGGTGAAATCTCGGTTGCAGGCGAAGTGATCCGTACGGCACCGACAAGAGGTGGCAAGCTTCACGCCATCGATCCCCGCCAGCTGGAGCATATTCGCACGCGGCTCGGCATGGTGTTCCAGAGCTTCAATCTCTGGTCCCACCGAACGATCCTGGAAAACATCATCGAAGGACCGATCCACGTGCTCGGCATGTCACGAAAGGATGCGATCGCCGAGGCCGAGGTGCTGATGGAGAAGGTCGGCATTATGCCAAAGCGCGACCAATATCCCGCGCAGCTTTCAGGCGGCCAGCAACAGCGCGCGGCAATTGCCCGTGCGCTGGCCATGAAACCGGAAGTGATGCTGTTTGACGAGCCGACGTCGGCGCTTGATCCCGAACTTGTCAACGAGGTGCTGCAGGTCATCAAGAAACTTGCGGAGGAAGGCCGTACGATGGTTATGGTGACGCATGAAATGGCGCTCGCGCGTGACATTTCGAGCGAGGTCATCTTCCTTCACAAGGGCCTGGTTGAAGAGCGCGGGGCGCCCCACACCATGATGAAGGACCCGCAATCCCCACGGCTTCGTCAATTCCTTCAGATGGCATGAGTACGACGATGAACGATATCAATTTCAAGGCATTCCTCCCTCATCTCGTCGCTATTCGCCACCGGCTTCACGAGATGCCCGAGATCGGTCTTTCGGAATTCAAGACTTCGGATTTCATTGCGGCCCAGCTCGAAAAGTGGGGATACGAAATAACCCGCGGCCTTGCCACCACGGGCATCGTCGCGACGCTGCGTGCCGGCAAAAGCAACCGCGCGATCGGCTTTCGCGCAGATTTCGATGCCCTGCCGATGCAGGAAGAGACCGACCTGCCCTATGTCAGCCAGCACCCCGGTGTTATGCATGCCTGCGGCCACGACGGCCATGCAAGCATGCTACTCGGCGCGGCGTGGGCGCTGTCTCAGGACCAGAGTTTTTCCGGCACCGTGCATCTCATCTTCCAGCCCGCCGAAGAGAATTTCGGCGGTGCAAAGCTGATGCTCGAGGACGGCCTCTTCGAACGCTTCCCCTGCGATCAGATCTTTGCGCTTCACAACTGGCCAGGCATCCCGACGGGTACCTTCGCGACACGTGCCGGCCCTGTGGCAGCCTCGATCGACGTGGTCACCATCACAGTCAAGGGCAAGGGCGGACACGGTGCGCAGCCGGAAGACACGGTCGATCCGGTTGTCATTGGGTCAAGCATCGTCATGGCTTTGCAGACGCTCGTCTCGCGCAACGTCTCCCCCCACCAGCCTTCGGTCGTCACCGTTGGTTCGTTTCTGTCAGGCTCCGCATCCAACATTATTCCGGACACCGCCGTGCTCGAAATCAGCATGCGTGCGATGAACCCCAAGGTCCGCGAAGAGATCCGCGACCGGGTCGTGCAGGTCGCGACGTTCCAGGCAAAGAGCTACAACGCCGACGTGGCTCTCGCTTGGCAGGTGGGATATCCCGCCACCATCAATGACGCTGAAGCCGTCCGCGCGGCAAAGTCCACGATCGCACAGCATTTCGGCGAGGACGCGTTCGTCGACCTCGACCTTCCTTTGATGGGAAGTGAGGATTTTTCATTCCTGCTGGAAAAAGTTCCCGGCGCCTATCTTCTGATCGGCAACGGCGACAGCTCCGGCCTGCATACCACGACCTACGATTTCAACGACGAGATCCTGGAACGCGGCGCCATGTACTTCTATCATCTGGCCAAGGACCGGCTGGCTTAGCCGCAGCACCCTGTCGATTTCACGTGGCTTGCATTACCATTCCCTGTTATGCGGGTCATCCGAAATGACGATTGAGTCGCGCATGTTGTTGGCCACGAGTTCACGCAAAGAGATCGCCGAGCGCACAATTTCACGCTGGAAGGCGCTCGGAATCGATATCGATGGCGACCCCGAGTTCATGACGCTCCTCGGCCTCTGGATCTCAGGGTCGATCGGTTCAACGCAGATGCGCAGCCGCTATGTCTCGATCATGCGATCGCGTCTGCTCGAGCGACGCAACAGGCCGAGGTTGGAACCGATCGAGCCGGGAAGCCCCACCGTCGGCGAGCCTGGCAACACTATTTCGACTGAGGAATTTGCTGCCGACGCCGCTTTGCGCGATGCGGTCTGACGACTGCCCGCCATCGAAGTGAGGGGTCTTCGCTGCTCGCAATTGGGCCGGGCGGCTCGCGGCGCTGACGATCAAATTCTATTTTGGAAAATTATATCGTTCAGTCAGATCCCATAGATCTCGATTGATTTTGATCAGGGATTGTATGCTCTCCTTGATCCGCACGATCTCCAGATCGTCGAGTTCTTCGATCTTTCCGTACTTTATTTCATCTCGGCTTTCGAAGATCCGCATTGACTGCGTCAGACCACGACCACTGTCAGGGTCAAATGAATAGATGCAGTGGTTGTACTTGTTTCTGAGTTTTCCTTCCTCGGAAAGGCGCCTTGTTGCATCCAAGACCTCGCTTCGACAAGCCGCCGGGGTCCGCTGCATCTTCGCCAACCGCTCCACGAGATCGATGCGCGCACGCGACGTATTCAGCGTCAGGAAAATGACGATTGCCGTTTCCTTGTCAGACTGGCAGAGCCCGGCAATCATGTGAATCAAGAGACTCTCGGTGTTCGTCCAAGTGTAGTTCAATTGCCCCAGCAGCAACAGAACATCCTGAAACTTACGCATCGCCACCTGGCACCGAACCACTGCCTGAATGAACTGAATCGCCCGGCAAGGCCTCACCGCCGTCAGTTTCCTCATGCTCGAAATACATCGCGACCGCCTCCGTCCGGTTATGGACGCCGAGCTTGGTAATGATGTTGTGGATGTGAATCTTCACAGTGTGTTCGGACAATCCGAGCGCGGCGGCAATGATCTTGTTCTGATTGCCCAATGCGATCCGGGCCAAGATCTCGTTTTCACGCTTCGTCAGCTGGTGCATTGTTTTCGCTCGGACTTCGTGCGCCAAGCGAAGTATCGTCTCCGCGGGTGAGTCGGGCGAACGAGGGCTGCCCGCCTCCCGCAACGCTCCCTCCTGAATGCCATAGGTGGCAGACGGAAAATACGTCCCGCCCTTCAGAATGATCCGCAGTATCGACAGCAGCACGTCGAGGCTCACGTTCAACGGCAGCACGCCGCGAACAAGCCGTGTGTCAATGAAATGAAGCCGACCGGCGCTCTCCCGTTGATCGCCCTCGGTCACGATCACGACCGCGATGGAGGGATGCTGTTTCAGGAGCTCGCCTGCGCAACTATTGAGACTGTTGGCGAGCTCGAGATCGACCAGCAGGAGCCGCAAGGGAATTTCGAATTCGCACAGCGCCGCCTTCAGATCCGGAACATTCTTCACGCAGAGCGATGGAAATTCTCTTTCGATGGCCGCAGCCATAGCGTCGGAGACGACATCCGGCGGGCCGACATACAAGAGTGTGCGCAAATAGCGGCTCGCCTCGAAGGGCGGAACGCGTTCCACGCTGAAGTTGTGTAAGGTCGGCGCATCGTGCGTCATTCTCGCAAGCCTCCCCAGGCATTTTTATGCGGAGCGCGTGCGCTTCCCCCGCTTCTTTCCAGAAAATCTAGACCAAACAGAGCCGATTGGGAATAGCTCGAAGGAGCTATGGCCATCGCCTTTCGCCTCACTGGCATCGCACCTACACATCGCGCATAGCGTGTGTGGAGGCGTTTTTTCACGACAAATCAAAGGGGGAGGCGCGCTCCCACTACCTACCAAGGGGGTAGTCGCTGATATCCGCTACCTCTTGTGGCGCCATCCTAGCACTAAAGGCCTAAGCGAAAGGATCAATTTCCAATCATCCGGTGGTGTTGAGCATTCGGGTGGGCACCGCAAAGGATGAATTTAGGGTGTCTGCAGCGGGCGCACGGTTGCCTTGGCGCGATAGGGAACGCGTCTGGATATGAGAACAGCGTTTGTTACCGGCACAATCTGCTGCAAAAATACTTGGCTCAACCCGGTTGGCGCCCAAAACTGTGCCAAAAGGAGCCACGCTACCGCCTTCAGCGGGTACTAGCTCCATGTAGCAACTTACCTTCCTCGCATATTAGCAGCACATTCAAAGTTGCGGCTGGGTCAAAAGGGTCGCTTGCGGGGCATGCGTTGCCTTCGTGTGTCAACCCTTCATTCAGATGCCGTATCGTCAACAGCAGGAGGACGTGCCAACAGATTATCCAAATCCAGCACCGGAACGCGGTCCCCGATAAAGTCCGCACTTCACCAGATCGTTCAAGTTCAACATCTGCACGGCCAAGACCATAAAAAAGATGAATTGTGGCCAAGCTGTTGCGGATCCAGAGCCAGAGGACACGACAATGGCTGACAAGCACAGGAACAACTATGATCCGTCATCCCATGACGACGATCAGGAGCAACAGCAGCAGCAACGTGAGCAACAACAGCAGCAGGAGCAGCAGGAGCAGGGCCAGAACCAGTACCAGGGAAGTGAATCGGAAAACTACAATGGTAATGGCAACGGCAACCTGAACCTCAACGGTAACGGCAGCCTGAACCTGAATGGTAACGGCAACCTCAATGGCAATTTCAATGCCAGCGAGAATATCAACGAAAACACCAATACCACGACCGTCGACGTTTCAGTGGACGTCGGCCTGGAAGGCTATTTGCCGAGCGACGATGACTTCGCTGACATCGACGTCCAGGGCGGCAGCTCCATCGACGGCCTGTTCAACACGAAGTTCGACGACATTCTCAATGGCGCGCTTGGCGGCGACGGCAATGACGTTGGCAATGTCATCAATCAAATTGCCAACCTGCAAGACAATGATTACCTCGAAAAAGCAGAGGTCTCCAACGACGGAAGCTTCCAGCTCAACAACAATGCCAACGGTGGATTGGCATTCGCGTCAGATGGGATCAGCGGCGGTGGCGACGGCGGCAAAGGTGGCAGCGATGCCGATGCCGATGGTGGCAATGGGGCAAGCGGCGGCGGCGCGATAGCCGGAGCAGGAGTGGGCGGTGCCGGAGCCGGCGGTCTTGCCGCTAGCCTGGCATTTGGCGGCACCAGCGAAGGCGGCGATTCCGATGGCGGTGATGGAAGCAGCGGAAATGCCACGAGCGGCAACGCCCAGGGTGGCTCCGGCCACGGCGGACGTGGCGGCAGCGGCGCCGAAGGCATTGGCGTCGGACTGGGCCTTGGACTGGGCCTTGGTGCGGGGCTGGCACTTGCCGGTGACGGCAGCAACGGCGGCGACAACACAGCCGGCGACGGAGACCAGGGTGGGGACAGCGGTGACGCCGACGGCGGTGACGCCGACAATGCCGGCGATGGTGGTGCCGGAACCGGCGGTGCTGCCAGTACCGGTGTTGGGCTCGTTCTTGGATTTGTAGATCCCGTCTTTGCAGACAGTGATGGCGGCGACGGCACTGCTGGAAATGGCGGCGACTCCACCGGCGGAGCCGGTGGCGGCGTCGGCGCAGGCGGCGCAGGTGGTGCGGGCGGAAATGCTACGGACGCCGGTGATGGTGGCCGCGGCGGCGACGCTACTGGTGCTGGTTTGGGATTTGGCGCTGGCGCTGGAAGCGGTGCTGGAAATGGCGGCGACGGCGGCGACGGTGCAGCCGGAACCGGCGGCGCGGCAGCAACTGGCGACGCCACGACTGGTGACGGTTATGGTGGAGGTGCGTTTGCTGGCGGCGGCGACGGCGGGACTGCCCTCAGCGGCGCATGGGCCGATGGAATCGGCGGTGACGGCTACGGCGGCTGGGCCTTCGGCGGGAACGGCGGAGACGGCGCAGACGGCGGCATAGCCACCAACGGCTATGGTGGTGCCGGCGACGGCGGTTCCTGGGGTTCAGGCAACGGCGACGATGGTTACGTCACCGGTACGAGCTCTGCATCGGCGGATGCTGTCATCGACACGAGCGCCTTCAATCAGGATATCGTGATGGGCGCGAATCTGCAGCAGAACGCAATCGACATGACCATCGTCGGCGGCGATTTGACCAGCACCGTGATCGGCGACGATGCGAGCGATGGCAGCAGCTGAGGCCGGATACGCTTAGATCAATCCTAAAGCAGGTAAAGTGGGCTGCGCGCAGGTACTGCGCGCAGCCCCAAGATGCGACCCTCCTGATCTTCGCGGCAATGATTAGAGATGGCCGATTGTTACAGAGGAGTTCACGCCGTGACGATGATGGATAAGATCACTGAAGAGATCGCCCACTTCATCGGCGTCTTTCATATAAGCGTCGAAGACGCACGGTTTAGGGAGACCTATCAGGAATTCTCTCTCGACCCGGTACACACAGAACCGGATGCGCACCCTGTAATCGTTTCAGAGTTCGCGGCCCCCTTCGAACTGATCGATTACGAGCCGGGAATAGACTATCGCTCTCCCGGTCATGATCCCTGGCACATACGTCCCTGGCCACCCATGTTCCTGGGTTTGCCACGCCCTCACGGTGCCGACGACTTGCACGTGGGCCGGGAGCATCACTGGCCGCAACACTGGCAGCACCATTGGTCCCAGTCCCATCACACTGCCACCACGACGATGAAATTTACGCCACCGGAGATGGAACCACCCGGATCGGTGGCCAATTATCTCAATCAGGCAATCGCGCTATCAGACGATGACTATTTTAGCGTCGGCGGGCACAATCTCGAGTTTTCACCCGATCGTGTCGACAATTCGGCGCTGTTTGCCGGCGCAGAATCGGCAGCCTCGCTATCGCCTATCGGCGATCTGGAGAGGCCCGGATCGAGCGCGGAAACCATCGAGGTCATCAAGGCAGCGATTACCCAGCTTGATGATGCCGCCGCAGTTCCGGGACAGGCGGCGACCCAGATCTTCCTGCACGGCACGCACGCCATCGAAGGCATCTACGTCAATGGCGAACTTGTGGCGGAAGCGCCTGTGCTTGAAGACCACTACACGTTCGACAACAAAGCGGACGACAGCGAACCCAATCCGAAATCCAATACCTTCACAATGGAGGATGGGTCCGTCACCATCAAGGTCTCGGTGGAACTGCGAGCCGGCGGAGACACCCTGGTCAACGACGCCGTCATGAAGAATTTCTGGAGCGGCGGGGCGGTGACCGCGGTCGTCGGTGACCACATCGAACTGAACGCGATTGTTCAAATCAACGCAATCTGGGACTCCGATGCTATCACATCTGCGGTCAATCATTGGACGACAGGTGAAGCCAACGAGCTGTTCAACATCGCAACGTTCGAGCGTCTGGAAACCTCGCAGGCCCGGGGCGGCGATCCGTTGCACTCCAGCGACTACCCGGCGTACTGGTCGATCACTGAGATCAAGGGAGATCTCATGATCGTGAACTGGCTAGAACAGCTTGTCTTCATGAGCGACAACGATGTCGGTGTTCTCTCCTCGTCGGGCGTTACGACGAGCATCGTCAGCGGCGACAATCTTGGCGTCAACCACGCGTCCGTCGTGGAACTGGGCTTTGGCTATGACCTGATCATCATCGGAGGATCTGTCTACGACGCCAACATCATTCACCAGATGAACGTCTTGTTCGACAACGACCTGGTGGGCGCGGTGTCCGGTTTCCAGACCACCGGAATGGGCAGTGTCTCTTCGTCCGGAAATCTTCTCTGGAACCAGGCACACATCTACAATATCGGCGGTTCAGACCGGTTCGATTCTTTGCCGCAAGACTACCTGGATGCCGCCCACGCACTCGCAGCCGGCGGCAAAAACATTCCAGGTGGCGTGCTTTCCGACCACGCGTTTGCAGGCCTTGAGGGGTTGAGGGTCCTCTATATAAGCGGCGACCTGATCAACCTTCAATACATCAAGCAGACAAACATACTAGGCGACAGCGATCAGATCGCGCTCGCGATGGATGCAGTCTCTCCCCACGCGGATGCAGAATGGTCAATCTCGACGGGTTCGAACGCGCTCTTGAACAATGCAGCGATCGTCGACCTCGATTCTTTCGGAAAGACCTACGTCGGCGGTGAACAATATTCTCAGGAAACGCTCTATCAAGCCGAACTGATATCGCACCAGCCTGACTTTGGGGGCGCCAATCCGGATGCACTCGTGAACGAGGCGATCCTTTTCCTCGACGATTCAATGCTGGCCCCGTCCGATGCAACCCAGACCGGAGCCAACCCTTCAGCAGAATACGATACCCACCCGGATGACGGGGTCAACACGATGCTTGGACACTAGAGGGACATATGTACGAGATCCGCAAGAGCCCCACAGTCCCGGCAGGGTCGATGGCGGCCAAACCAGACAACACCAATGTGCGTCAAGTCGGTCCTGAAGACATGGCCGATCAATATCAGACATTCGAGCGTGCCGTGGAGGAATGCGTCGCCGTGGCCTCAGCGCCTCCCTTGCCTCAACCGGACAGTCTGCGGCAGGTGCCGGTGGCGGGGGCAGCCGAGGTGCCGTTGCAATCTCCTTCCGCGGTTGGCGACAGCCAGGCCTCATCCCCGGGTGCACCTCGTCCTTTCAGCGACCCGGTTGCAGAGCGCCCAGTCGAGGGCCAGCCGGGACCGTCGGCGCGCGACGCGCCGACGTCCAAGGCCGCCGATGGTTTTAAGGTCATTGACGGTGACTGCGGCCCGATCGCCGCCAAGCACAGCACAGTCGACAAACCATCGTCCGGCGGCGGCGGGTCGGGCCACGGCAATGGAGGCGGTACATTTCACAAACGTCTGGCGCCGGTCGATTTCAATGCGAGCCTCCAGGCAGGCATCAGCGCGGTGCGGCGCAATCTGATGATTGTCATGCTGTTTACCCTGGCAAGCAACGTACTTGTGCTGGCCATTCCGATCTATCTGTTCCAGATTTCCGATCGCATCCTGACCAGCCGCTCAATCGACACCCTGATCATGCTGACCCTCGTGATCGTCGGCGCGATCATCCTGCAATCCATGTTCGACGCATTGCGACGCTTCGTGCTGATGCGTACCGCCGTTGAAGTTGCCGCACAGCTTGGCGCACCAATTCTGAGCGCCGCAGCGCGCGCATCGCTGCACGGCAACGGAAAGGAATATCAGACGCTTGGGGACCTTCAGCAGGTTCGCGGCTTTCTGGTTTCCCGGACGCTGCTGTCCTTCTTGGATGCACCGATTGCACCCGTTTTCCTCGTGGCAGTTTTTCTCATTCATCCCGATCTCGGCTATATCGTCGTGGTGACCGCGGTCCTGCTTTTGATCCTCACCCAGATTAACCAGCGAATGACGGCAGCCCCCTTTGCCGAAGCGAATACTGCGCAAGTGAAGGCCAATCTTCACCTCGATTCCATGACCCGCAACTCGCAGATCATCAACGCATTGGCGATGATACCCGAGGCCGTTCAGATCTGGGGAAAGGACACTGCCGCCTCGCTGAAGGCGCAGATCATCGCCCAGGACAGGAATATCGCAATCGCAGCGGTTTCAAGGGGCACGAGGCTTCTGACGCAGGTAACCATGCTTGGTTGGGGTGCCTATCTCTCGGTTGAGGGTGAGCTGACAGGCGGCATGGTGATCGCCTCTTCGATTATTGCAGGGCGAGCACTTGCCCCCATTGAAGGCGCAATCGAGGGCTGGAACCAATTCAGCCAGTCGCGCGCCGCCTACGGCCGGATAGCAGCATTGCTGCGAGCCTCGCCATTCAATTTCGAACGCCTCAATCTGCCGAAGCCAGAAGGGCGTCTTGACGTCGAACGGCTGCTTTACGTACCGCAAGGAACGAAGCGGGTCGTCCTCAATGGACTATCGTTTGCCCTGCAGCCCGGCGATTCTCTTGCCGTCATCGGCAACTCCGGTGCGGGAAAGACCACATTGGGAAAAATGCTTGTTGGATCGATCCTGCCAACCTCCGGAAATGTCAGGCTGGACCTCATGGATCTGCGCAACTGGGACCAGCGCCAATTCGGCGAGAACATCGGCTACTTGCCCCAGGACGTGCAACTGTTCCCGGGCACGATCAAAGCCAATATTGCCCGCATGCGCACCGACGCCGACGACGCGCAGATCTACCGGGCAGCCATGCTGGCCGACGTTCACGAGATGATCGCAGGCCTACCGCATGGCTACGAAACAGTGGTCGCTGCCGACGGATCCCCCCTTTCCGGCGGCCAGAAGCAGCGTGTCGCTCTCGCCCGCGCCTTCTTCGGAGATCCGCACCTCGTGGTGCTGGACGAGCCCAATTCCAACCTGGACACTGCAGGCGAAGCGGCGCTCGTACGTGCTCTCCAGCATGCTAAAGAGCAGAAAATCACCATGGTAACCATTACCCAGAGGCCTTCGCTTCTCAATAATGTCGACAAGATACTCCTGCTGGTGAACGGAACCGTGGCGCTCTTCGGTGTGCGTATGGACGTGCTGCAGGCGATGGCGTCGCGTGGGATCGGTATCGAGGGTGGCTCGTTTGGTCATCAGTTGCAGTAGGAGTCGAGCGTCATGTCCGACATCGCCAAGGTCCATGATATAGAATGGTATGCTGACGTACCGCGATCCATCTGGAAACAGACGACTGTCGGGCTGATCCTCCTCGGGGTGGCATTCGGTGGTTTCGGTACATGGGCGTCGACAGCCCCCCTCGCCGCTGCCGTGATCTCCCAGGGTCGGTTCGTTGCCACGGGCCAGAACAAGATCGTGCAACACCTGGAGGGCGGCATCATCAAGCAGATTCTCGTCAACGAGGGAGATCAGGTAACGGAGGCGCAGCCGCTTGTCCTTCTTGACGAGACCGCAGCAAAGTCAAAAAAACGGGAGTTGTTTCTGCGCCGTATGAGGCTGGAAGGCACAGCGGCTCGATTGACCGCCCAATCTGAACGCAGGGACGATCTTGTCATCACGGATTTGCTCAACGACTATCGTGACGACCCCGATGTCTGGTCAATCCTCGTCAGCCAGCAACTTAATTTCAAGGCACAGCAACTTAAGCTGTCCAGCGAACTCTCCCTGCTCGAGCAAAATGTAAAAGCCCTGAAGTTTCGCGAGGAAGGCTACAGGCGGCAACGGGATGCGACCGTGCTGCAGGTGGACCTGCTCAAAGCCGAATATCTGGACAAGCAGTCGCTGCTCAAAAAGGGTCTGGTGCGCGGCAACGATGTGAAGGCGATACAGCGCGCGATTGCCGAGGCCGAAGGACAGGTCGGAAGGCTTGAGTCGGAGATAGCGGAAACGCAAGCGCAATCGGTGAAAGAACAGCAAGAGATACTTCGGACGGAAGGCGTTTACCGGGAAGAAGCGCTTGACCGGCTTCAAGCGATCCAGGGTGAACGAGATGTGGTTCGCGAGCAATTGCGCGAAGCCGAAAACGTCCTCCAACGCGCAACGATCAATTCGCCCGTGTCAGGTACCGTCGTGCGCACGCACTACCATACGACGGGCGGCGTCATTGAAAGCGGCAAGGCCATCCTCGAAATTCTTCCCGCGGGCGTGCCCTTGCTCATCGAGGCGCAGATACGCCGTAACGACATCGACAGCGTGAAGGTGGGTCAGGTCGCCACCATACGCCTGATCGCACTGAACCAGCGAACAACCCCCGTCCTGCACGGCGACGTGATCTATCTCTCGGCGGACGCTCTTCAAGACAGCAAGCCCGGCGTGGCGGATCATGACGTCTATGTTGCCCGTATCAACGTCTCGCCCGAAGAAATCGCGAGGGTCCGAGGGTTCACGCCCACCCCCGGCATGCCGGTGGAGGTGATGATCCAGACAGCGGAGAGAACATTCTTCAGCTATATTGCGAAGCCGGTGACGGACAGCATGTCGCGGGCATTCTCGGAACAGTGAGGCTTTCGGACATGCCAAGCGCGAGGCATTGAGCTCGCGGCCCGGGAGATCGGGCGACGGACCAGAATCGATGTTGACTGACGAAGAATTGACGAAGTGTTCGGCTACGCTAGCCTATGTGCTCGAACATTGGGTCAGTTCCTATGAGACGAATTCTTTCCGCAGCGGTCGCCGCTGCTTTTCTCGCCGGCCCCTGCATTGCGGCGCAGGCAGCGCCCCCGATCAACATATTTCAACAGCACTGCCTGTCGCCGGGACCCTATTTCGAGCGGACGGCAGTCGTTGCGAAGGATCGAAGCTGGACGCCGCTTGCAACAGATATGGCCGTCAGCCTGACGCCCGTCGAAAACCCCGTCGCCCTGGAGGGCTGGATCGTCGGCAATAGCGAGAACGGAGATGCGTTCGAAGCAGTCGTCGTCTCCAAGTCGACCGTCGGCGGGAACGCAGTCGAAGGCTGCACGGTGGCCTTCACCGAGATCGACGCGGAAGCCTTCGAGTTGCAGCTGAAAGAGCTTACCGCTGCCCGGCCGGCCGGAGAAACGCGCGGCCAGGACAGCGTCCACAAGGCCTATACCGCAAAGGTCGGCGGACGGGAGCTGGCGATCACTCTTACTCTTCCGCTCTATCCGAAGGGCGCAGACCAGGTGGTTGTCAGTGCCGTCGCGGCACAACAGCTTGAAAACTGACCGACACCGCGTAATGCGGTCTCCAACCCTTCATTGCGATAAGCTGCGGTTCTCGCCTAAATACTATGCATACCTGTGCAACCCAAGCACACGCCATGTCACGAGCGGGAAGCTCTCGCCTTCATCGTGATGCAGGATTGACTGGCTCTATGCCACGACGCAAAAAAACGCCTACCGGGTAGTACCGGCAGGCGTTTTTAGAATACAAAACGGTGGCTAGCTTGCGTTATCGAGCAATAGCTGCGCGTGCCACGCTGTGGATTTCCGAGCGGTCGATGCCCAGATCCTGCAGTTCACGTGAGCTCATGCGGCCAAGTTCGGAGACCGTCTGACGGTACTTGCGCCAATTGTTGAAAGAGCGTGCTACGTTCATGATAATCCCCTTTCCTGGGCTTTCGAGGCAGAGCTGCCAGTCCTTGGCGCTTTGTTTGCTTCGATGACCTTCTTATAGCTCCTCGCTGCGTTGACTGACAGTGGCAAGACATCAAGCCACCTATGCACCAGCTGCATGACTTTGCGCGGTCACTCCACCGTGTCGCGGCATCCCTGCCGGCCTCACGTTTGCGGCACATGTCAAACTTAATAGCGACAACGCCGACGAGCGCGTACAGGTTCTCTATCGGTTGCGAATATTGAAGGCTGCGACCGCTTGGGAGTCACGCGCTTCTGCCCGAACGGAGGAGCGATCATGAGTGATCTATTTCGCGCAATTTTATTGAATGACGACGTCACCGTCGTCTTCGAGGCACTGTCTGAGTGGTGCCGCCTGACAAAGACCGATCCGAATAGCGTGGAGGGCTGCTCAATGGCGTCCAGATTGTTTGACCTTTTCCAGGCTGGATGTGGATCCAAGGACGATCTTCTGGCGGCGATGGCGCGTGAGGAAACGGCCAGGCCGTTTCATGGGTGGGCTGCTGCGAGACCACCCGAACCAACGGCAATGGCATCGTAAGCAGAAGCCCGCGTCGTCGCGACCGTGACGACGCGGGCTTAAGGCCGCTGTTTCCTCACCAGTTCGTTACCGAACCGTCGCGCCGTTTGAGATGCGGTGCCTCCCAGAATTCGAAGCTTTGGCGGGCAACCAGCTCCTCGTTGACTTCTATTCCGAGGCCGGGCGCATCCGACACCGGATAATATGCGCCCTCGAGCTTCGGCTGGACGGGGAAGAACTCGGAGTTGTCAAAGCCGAGATGGGTCTCTGCGGGGCTGGCGCGGGTTTCAAGCCACGAAAAATTCGGCACGGCGGCAGAAAAGTGAACCGTTGCGGCCGTGCAGACGGGGCCGAGCGGGTTGTGCGGCATCATGTCGACGTAGTGCGTTTCGCTCCAGCTCGCCACTTTCATCGATTCCGTCAGGCCGCCGACATTGCACACATCGAGCCGGTTAAACTGATGGATATCTCGCTCGATGTATGGCTGAAACTGCCATTTCGAGGCGAATTCCTCGCCGATCGCGAAAGGAATATCCGTCATGCGGCGCAACGCTTCGTAGGAACCAGGGGACTCGTCACGGATCGGCTCCTCGAGGAAATCAAGCGTGCCGGACGGCATCTTCTGGCAAAAGCTTGCGGCTTCCGCGACCGTCAGCCGATGGTGATAGTCGATGCCGAGCACGATGTCGTCGCCGAGCGCCTCGCGGGCCTTGACACACCATTTGGCAGTGGTGGCGATGTGCTCCCGCGGTTCGTAGATATCCTTGTTTTCATGGCCTGCCGGAGATAGCCGCATTGCGGTCCAGCCGTGCTCGACCAGCATCTGCGCCTGCTCGATCATCGCCGGGCCGGGTTCGGCAAAGGTTGTTGCGAAGGTTGGTATCCGATCGCGCTGCTTTCCGCCAAGCAGCTCATAGACCGGAACACCGAGCGCCTTTCCCTTGATATCGTAGAGCGCAATATCGATCGCCGAGATCGCCGCCTGGAGCACACGGCCGCCCTCGAAATACTGGCTGCGGTACATTTCCTGCCACAACGCGCCAGTTTTGAAAGGATCTCGGCCGCGAAGGAATTCCGCATAGTGCTCGAGCGCTCCGACGACTGCCTTTTCGCGGCCGGATAGACCACTCTCGCCCCAACCGAAGATGCCCTCGTCCGTCTCGACCTTGACGAGAAGCTGATTGCGGATGCCGACCTTGACGGCATAACTCTTGATGGCTGTAATCTTCATGGTGTCCCCCGATCACCAGTGCCACAGGGTGCCGTCTTCAAGACGGTTCACCGGCAGATAGGCGCGCTGGTACGGATATTTCTCCGCAAGTTTTTCGTCGATATCGACACCGTGGCCGACCGCTTCCCCCGGGTGAAGATAGCCGTCCGACAGACTCCATGCGCTCGGGAAGACTTCGAGGATTTCCGGCAGGTACCCGGAATACTCCTGGATGCCGAAGTTCGGAACCCAGAGATCGAGATGCAGGTTTGCACCGAGGCAGATCGGCGACATGTCCATGGCGCCGTGGCAGGCGGTCCGAACGTTGTATACGCTGGCGAAATCCATGATCCGCCGTTGCGCCGTCACGCCGCCGGCATGCACAGTCGTCGTGCGGATATAGTCGATGAGCTGCTCTTCCATGAGCAGCCGCGCATCCCAGATTGTGTTGAACACCTCGCCGACGGCAAGCGGCGTCGTCGTGTGCTTGCGGATCAGCCGGAACCCTTCCTGGTACTCGGCAGCCACCGTGTCTTCCAGCCAGAAGAGACGGGCGAATTCGAGATCCTTGCCAAGCCTGGCAGCCTCGATCGGGGTCAGGCGATGATGACTATCGTGCAAGAGCTCGATATCCCAGCCGTGGGCCTCGCGCACCGCCTTGAAGAGTTCGGGGATGTAACGCAGGTATTTGGAGGTCGACCAGGTTTCCTCGTGCGGAACGGCATCGTCATCGGCATTGTTCGTGACGGACTTTTTGCCCGTGCCGTAGACATCAGGCAGGCCGGGAATACCAACCTGGACACGGATCGCCTTGTAGCCCTGCTCGATGCACTTGCCGACCGCTTCCACCGCTTCGGCGATATCGGTGCCTTGCGCGTGAGTGTAGCAGAGCACCTTCTCGCGGCTTGCGCCACCGAGCAGCTGATAGAGCGGCATGTTGGCGGCTTTTGCCTTGATATCCCAGAGCGCCGTGTCGATGCCAGCAATGGCCGCCATCGTCACCGGACCACGACGCCAGTAGGCACCCTTGTAGAAATACTGCCAGATATCTTCGATGCGGCTCGGATCGCGCCCGATCAGCAGCGGGGCCAGATGATCCTGGAGATAGGCGACGACTGCCTTCTCGCGGCCGTTCAGGGTCGCGTCGCCAACACCGGTCAAGCCCCCGTCGGTGAAGATCTTGACGGTAACGAAATTGCGCCCGGGAGAGCAGACAATGATTTTGACGTCGGTAATTTTCATGACTTATCCGTTGGCTGAAGCTTTTGGTGCAGGGTCGTAGCGGAACCGGTTGTGGATGCGCCGATCGCGGGGGTCGGGATGGGGAATGGCGGAGAGCAGCGCGCGGGTATAGTCGTGCGCCGGATTGTTGACGACCTGGTCGGTCTCGCCCGCCTCGACAATCTTGCCGCGGTACATGACGGCGACCCGATCGCACATGTAGCGGATGACCGACATGTCGTGAGAGATGAAGACATAGGAGAGGCCGAGCTCGTCCTGCAGCTTCATCATCAGGTCCAGCATCTGCGAGCGCAGGGAGACGTCGAGCGCAGACGTCGCCTCGTCGGCGACAATCAGTCTCGGCTTCACCGCGATCGCGCGGGCAATACCGATGCGCTGGCGCTGGCCACCGGAAAAGGCGTGCGGGTAACGCTCTCGCCAGGCCGGTTCGAGGCCGACCTGCTGCATGAGCTCGGCGATGCGGTCCTCCAGCTCCCCGCCTTTCATGCCGGCGAGTTTCAAGGGTTCGGCAATGATCTGGCCAACGGTCTTGCGCGGGCTGAGCGAGCCGACCGGATCCTGAAAGATCATGCGGATATCGCGACGGACACCTTTCAGCGTCGTGTTGTTGCTCGTGCAAAGATCGACAGTGCTGCCGTCCGCACGACGGTAGTCCATGGCGCCGGACTGCGGATCGTAGATACGCAGCAGGCAGCGCCCCATCGTCGTCTTGCCGGAGCCGGATTCGCCGACGATCCCGAGCGTCTCGCCAGGACGGACGATCAGCGACACGTCGTCGACGGCCTTGAGGCCCGAAGGGAAGGTCAGCGAGAGGTTCCTCACCTCCAGCAGCGGCGGAGCGTCGGCCGGAATTTGCGGCCGTGACAGCCGGACTTCGGCCTTCTTCTCGAGTTTGACGACCGAGCCGATCAATCCGCGTGTATAGTCGTCCTGCGGTGCATGGAAGATCTGGTCGACGGACCCGCGCTCCATCACCTTGCCGCGATACATGACGAGGACTTCGTCGGCGATTTCGGCCACGACCCCCATGTCATGGGTGATGAACAGCACCGCCATGCCGTGGCTTTGCTGGAGCCGCTTGATGAGGTCGAGGATCTCGGCCTGGGTCGTCACGTCGAGCGCCGTCGTCGGTTCGTCGGCAATCAGAACCTGCGGATTGCAGGCAAGCGCCATGGCGATCATCACGCGCTGGCGCATCCCGCCCGAGAATTCGAACGTATAGCGATCGATGGCTGTCTCCGGTCGCGGGATTTCCACTTGGCGCAGCAGTTCGAGAACACGTTGACGCTGCTCATTGCCGCGGATGCCGAAATGGATGCGTAGCGCCTCGCCAATCTGCGTGCCAATGCGATGGACCGGCGAGAGCGAGCTCATCGGCTCCTGGAAGATCATGGCGATCTCCTTGCCACGCACGCTGCGGACCTCCCTGCCGCGCGGATCCAGCCTGGCGAGATCGACCGACGAGCCATCGGCGCGCGTCAGCACGATCGAGCCGCCGTCGATGCGGCCCGGCTTGTCGACGATCTGCAGGATCGAGCGTGCTGTGACGGACTTGCCAGAACCGGACTCGCCGACGACGCAGAGCGTCTTGCCGCGCTTCAGTTCGAAAGAGACGTCGTCGACCGCCTTGAAGAGACCCGTTCGCGTCGGAAAATAGGTCTTCAGGTTGTCGACCTTGAGAATCGTATCGTTGTTCTTGCTCATGACACCGACTCGTAGGGATCTGCGGCATCGCGGAGACCGTCGCCGAGGAAGTTAAGGGAAAGGACCGAGATGACGATTGCCGCGGCGGGCGTAAAGAGCAGCCAGGGCGCCTGGGCGACTGCACGAATGTTCTGCGCCTCCTGGAGAAGTACCCCCCAGGAGATAATTGGCGGCTGAAGGCCGACGCCGAGGAAGGACAAAGCCGTCTCTGCCAGGATCATTGACGGGATCGCCAGCGTCAGCGTCGCGATGATGTGGCTCATGAAGGATGGCACCAGATGGTGGAAGATGATGCCGATCTCACTCATGCCGTCGAGACGTGCGGCGATGACGAAGTCTTCGTTGCGAAGCGACAGGAACTTGCCGCGCACCTCGCGCGCCAGGCTCGTCCATCCGATCAAGGACACGATGAGCGTGATCACGAAATAGGTCCTGAGCGGGGGCCAGCCGACGGGAATGGCGGCAGCCAGCCCCATCCAAAGCGGGATCGTCGGAATGGAGCGCAGAAGCTCGATGAAGCGCTGGATGGCGATATCGGCCCAGCCGCCGAAGAAGCCCGAGATACCGCCGATCGTGACGCCGAGGATCAGGCTCATGAAGACGCCGACAAGACCGATCGAGAGCGAAATCTTGGCGCCATGGACAACGCGCGAGAAGATGTCGCGACCGAGGCGGTCGGCACCGAAAATATACAGGCTGTCACCAGGCATCGGATTGGTGAGCCCGAAGAGTTTGGTCTGCATCGGGATGAAGCCGAGCAAATGATAGGGCTGCTGTGCCGGGACCAAGAAGCCCACAGGGACAGGCTTGGCTGGGTCCGGCGTGAATTCGCGCCGCATGGACTGCGTATTCAGCGTCATCTTCAGCTGATTGACATGCGGACGGAACGAGCCGTCCAGTAGAAGCGAGATGCCCTGCGGCGGCGCATAGGTGAAGCGCGCATTGGTGGCGTTCGGATCGAACGGGGCGATGAAATCTGCAAAGGCCGCGACCAGATACATGAACACGATCACCACAAGGCTCACGAGCGCGATCTTGTGTTTCTTGAATTTCAGCCAGAAGAGCTGCCACTGGCCGGCAACGGCAATATCCTTGCCGCGCAGATCGAACGATGGGCCGGTTTCCGGCGGGAGATGAGTAATGTCTGTCATTGGAACCGGATCCGCGGGTCAGTGATGGCGAGCAGGATGTCGGAAATCAGCGTGCCGATGATGGTGAGCACGGAAATCAACAGGATGAGTGAACCGGCGAGGTACATGTCCTGGGCAAGCAACGCGCGCAGCAGCAGCGGCCCCGTGGTCGGCAGGCTCATGACGACCGAAACAATGATCTCGCCCGAGATGACGGCGGGGAGGATCCAGCCGAGCGTAGAGATCAACGGGTTGAGCGCCAGACGCACCGGATAGCGGATCAGCAGTTCGAACTCCGACATACCCTTGGCGCGGGCGGTCGTCACGTAGGGTTTGGAAAGCTCATCCAGCAGATTGGCGCGCATGATGCGGACAAGAGCGGCGAGCGAACCGAGGCCGATGACGATGACCGGCAACCAGACATGCTGGGCGAAATCGGCAAGCTTGCCGAAGCTCCAGGGTGCATCGATATAGGCCGGAGAAAACAGCCCGCCGACGCTCTGGCCGAAATAGGCGGACATCACATACATCGCCGACAATGCCATCAGGAAATCCGGCACGGCGAGAAAGAAGAATGCCAGGAAAGTCGCCGAATAGTCCGAGATCGAATACTGACGTACGGCGGACAGGATGCCGATCGGGATGGCGATCGCCCAGACGAAGCAAAGCGTCAGAAACGACAGCAGCAGCGAGAAGCCGAGGCGGCTCCAGATGAGTTCGGTGACCGGCTTGCCCAGTTCGAAGGAGATACCGAAATCGCCGTGCATGATGATGCCTGCGATCCACTTGTAGTACTGGAAGTACATCGGCTGATCCAGACCGTAGCGTTCGCGCATCGCAGCGACGGTGCCCTCCTCGACGGCGCCGCCCTGGCTCGCCCAGTCGGCCATGAGCGTCGTGAGGTAGTCGCCGGGCGGGAGCTGGATGATGATGAAGGCGATGATGGAGACGGCAAACAGTGTCGGGATCGCGAACACCAGCCGCTTGGCGATATAACGGAGCATGATTTCTGACCGTTCGATGGGATCGAAGGGGCGGCCGGCGGGGAACATATCCCCACCGGCCCGGGAAGAGCCTCAGTTGGCCTTGTCGAAATACCACTGGCTCAGTGTCGGAGCCGGATGCCAGAGGTTGCCGGTGATCGGAATGCCGCTGACGACGTTCTTCAGGTTCTTCGACACCATCATGTATTTCGGCATGGGGCGAGAAATCCCGATGTTGAGGAAGTTGTCGGCCGAGAGATTGAGGAATTCCTTCATCTTCTCGCGGCGGTCGTCATCGGTAACGGCAGCGTTGACCTTGTCGTAGGAAGCCATCAGAGCCTTGATGTCGGCCGGAGGCTCCTCACCCGTCGCGTGGTTCGAATACCACTCGCTCCACTTCATCGCGAAGAAGATGTCGGCCTTCTGGAACGGCATGTAGCAACGCGGATCGGTATAGACTTCCGACAGGCCGCCGACGCAGTTCCAGATATAGGCATCCTGTTCGTTTGCCGCCCACATGGTGTTCAGCCGGGCGCGGTCGGTCGTGCGCAGCTGGATGTCGATCCCGACGTCCTTGGCGTACTTCTGCACCATCTGCATGACGTCGGGATAAGAGAGACCGAACACGTCGGCCACCATGAAGTTGATGGTGAAGCGCTTGCCGCTGTCGTCGAGGCGGAACCCTTCGGCGTCTTTCTTCGGCATGATCTTGTCGAGCATCTCGTTGGACGCCTTCGGATCGAACTCGGTATATTGAGTGGCCTCACGCTCGTTGAAGAGCTCGTGCTCGGGCTGGGTCGCCACCTGCGCCGGGGCGCCCTGACCGACATAGACGAGATCGATGATCTCCTGGCGGTTGATCGCGTGGCTGAGCGCGACGCGGAAATCCTTGTTCTGGAAGAGCTTCCGCTTGATCTCGTCCGTCGAGTTGAGGTTCAGGAGGAGGACGGCGTCGTTCGCCGGAAGATCCTTCACGTCGACGAAGCGATAGTTGCCGGTCTCCTGACCGTCAAAGAGGACGGACTTGAAGGTGGCGTTGTTGATGTGGCGGAAGGCGAAGTCGAATTCGCCGGATGTCATCTTCAGCGCCATCAGCTGCGGATCATCGAGCTTCGCCCAGGTGACACCGTCGATGTAAGGCAGCTGGTTGCCGTCGGGATCAACCTTCCAATAGTAGGGATTGCGCGTCGCGACCACGCGTTCGCTGTCGGCATAAGGCACCGTCAGGACCCACGGGTTCATGGTCGGCAGATCGAGGTTCTGCCAATAGGGCGGCTGAAACGTGAGCGAGATTTTCGAATTGAACAGCGCAACCCAGTCGCCAGCGGCCGGATTGGCCTTCAACAGGGCGGGAATGCCATCCTTGTTGTACTTCTCATGGAACTGGCTGAGATAGTGTTTCGGATAGATGACCGGCAGGTGGCCCTGGCCGTAAGCCAGCTGCTGAAGGAAAAGGCCATAGGGCGACTCGAACTTGAACTCGACGGTCAAATCATCGATCTTGCGCACCTTGACCGGTTTGCCGGCGACCGTGAATGTCGGGTTCTTCGCGGGAGACAGTGCTGCGTTCATGAATACGTCTTCGTACCAGAACATGATGTCGTCAGCCGTGAAGGGCTGGCCATCGCTCCACTTCAGGCCCTTGCGAAGCTTGAACGTATAGGTGGTTGCGTCGTCGGACGCGGTGAATTCTTCCGCCAGCGACGGAACGACCTTCTTCCAGGCGGGATCCCAGCGCACGAGAAGCTCGTTTGCTATCGTGCGGGTCAGGTTGTACTGGTCGCCGTTGGCAAGAATTGTCGTGCGCAGCGTGCCGCCATATTTCCCGATACCATCGACCATCGTCTCGACGAAGGGATGCTCGGGTAGTCGATCAGCGACCGCAGGTAGTTTTCCGGCTTTCACCTGCTCGTCGAGCATTGGCGCCTGCTTGAAATCTGCTGCCCAGACCGGAGCCAGCGACCCCAAGAGTGCGGCACTCAAAAGCCCCGTCGACACGACGAGGCCACGCAGCTTTTGCTGGTAACCCATATTTTTCTCCTCCTGATTGCCGGCCCTCTCCGCCGGATTTCCGCGCCTGAACCGAACGTCATGGCGCCAGGCTCGTGCTGCACGAAAACTTTCAGATCGTACATTATTTGTCAATCTGAGTGTACGAAATAAATTGTTTCGCTCTTGGCAAGAGCACGAAAGGTGCATTAAAAGTGGATCATGAGCACAATAGCCCGCATGCAAAAGCCGGTCCTGGATAGGGACGAACTGACGGAAGACGGTGGCGCCTCGATTTACGAGCGTCTTCGGGACGACATCATTCACGGCCGCATGAAAGCCAACGAGCGGTTGAAAGTTGCCGAGCTCGCAAGCCGCATGGGCACATCGACAAACCCGGTGCGCGAAGCGTTGCAGCAGCTGCGGGGCGAAGGTTTTGTGATCATGACGCCGAATCGAGGCGCGCGTGTGCGCCCGATCGATGAGGAGTTCGTCCGCGATATCTGCGAGATCGAGGTTCTGATCGAACCAGCCCTGACGCGGTGGTTCGTCGGCATCGTCACCAAGACCGAGATCGAAGAACTGGAGCGTATTCAGACGGAGATCGAAACGCTTAAATTCGGCGACGAGATGAAGCATTCCAATCTCGACCTGCAGTTCCACCGGCTGATGTACGACAGGCACTACAATCGCCACGCCGTGGACCTGTGGGTGCGCCACCGCCAGATCCTCTGGGCGATCAGCCGCCGTTTCCCAACCTCGCTCAGCCGTCAGTCGAACGTTGTCGATGAACACCGTGAACTGATCGCGTGCATCAAGGCTCAGGACGCGGAGGGCGCCGCGCAGGCGATAGCCAAGCACGTCGGCGGATCGGGGCATCATATTATCGAGCATATGCGCCTTTCCCGCCACGGCGGCACTGCGCGCGCCTAACACGATGATCGAGCGATTGGGCGATCATTAACGGAAGCACTCCGATCACGGCTGTTGCCCCGAACCTGCCCTGCCGTTTCCAACGCACCGCCCTTCTGAGCAGTGGCTCGCAAATCGCTTGCACTTATTCTTGACTATTCATTCCAGAATACCTATATCGCTCGTTATGGCGAGATCAAAAGAATTCGACAGGGAGCAGGCACTGGACGCCGCCATCGACGTGTTTCGAGACCACGGATTCGAAGGCACATCGACCGGTATGCTTGTGAAATCGATGCGGATCGGGCGGCAGAGCCTCTACGATACGTTCGGAGACAAGTGGCAGCTCTATCAGTCGGCTGTCGAGCGGTATTCGACGGCAGAGACCAATGCTCATATCGAAACCCTTCGCCGCGAAGCTGAAGCGGTGGAGGGCATCAGACGGATGATCGACCGCGTCGTTGAAGAAGCGGGAGTGGCCTGCCTCGGCGTCGGTTCGATCTGCGAGTTCGGTCAGACGCGCGCTGAGCTCGTGGCCGTGCACAAGGTTGCCGACCGTCGCCTCAAGGACGCCATGCGCCATCGCATCGCCGAGGCGCAGGCAGCTGGCGATATTTTGGCAAGCCTGCCTGCGACTGAAGCGGCCGATTTTCTGGTCGCCAGTTTCGCAGGTATCCGGATCGCCGCGCGCGGCGGCGCGGACCGTGCACATCTCGAATCCCTGGGCCGGCTTGCCTTGCGCGCCATCACCTAGACCGCCTAGCGCAAAATTTTTTGGACATTTTTGGAATGATCAGTCAAGAAAAGACAACGTCATGAGAGCGATAGTGATGAATGGTGTGGGTGGCCCCGACATGATGGAGGCCGTCGACCGTCCGCAGCCCGCGGCTGGGCTCGGTCAGGTCGTGGTCGAGGTCGCGGCTTCAGGTGTGAACTTCATGGATATCGGCGTGCGGCAGGGAATGGCCTCGACCAACTGGCCCAATCCGAAAATCCTCGGGGTCGAGGGGGCGGGCCGCATCGGTCATCCGTCTTACAAGCGGCCTAGGCGTAGATGTCGTCTACGACGGCTCCGGGCCGGAGACGTTTCAAGGATCACTCGCCTCCCTTCGCCGTTCCGGCACGTTCTGTTGGTATGGGCCGGTGCTCGGCGGGCCGGGACCGCTCGACATCATGAGCCTTCCGAAGAGTATCAAGCTCGGCTATGCCACTTTCTTCGATCACATCCACACACCCGAGCTGCTCCGTGCTCGAAGCCGACAGCTCTTCGACTGGATCGCCGACGGCTCACTGAAGGTGACCATTGGCGGCATCTATCCACTTGCCGACGCCGCAAAGGCCCATGCGGATATGGAGAGCCGCGCCACCACGGGCAAGCTCCTGCTCATCCCCTGACAAAGACGCCACTGAAAAGGAATAGACCATGAACGGTTCAATGACGGGACACGGGAAGACGGCGCTCGTCTTCGGAGGATCGCGCGGGATTGGCGCCGCTATTGCCAGACGACTGGCCGAGGATGGTTTCCACGTCGCACTGACCTACGTGTCCCGACCGGACAAGGCGGACGATGTGGTGGCGGCAATCGAAGCGGAGGGCGGCAAGGCGCTCGCAATCCGGGCCGACAGCGCCGATCCTGCCGAGATCCGGGCCGCGGTGAGGCGGACGGTCGAACTTTTCGGTCCACTCGACGTCGCCGTCGTCAATGCCGGCGTTCTTCGGATGGCGACGCTGGATGCAGTCGACATTCAAGATCTCGACCTATCGCTAAACGTGAACGTCCGTGGCGTCTTTCTCGCGATCCAGGCTGCGGCGGGCGACATGAAGGATAGCGGCCGGATCATCACGATCGGAAGCAACACCGCGATCAGGACCGGCTCGGCCGGCGGCAGTGTCTATGCCATGACCAAAGCTGCCGTCGCAGCAATGGTGAAGGGTATTGCACTCGATCTTGCGCCGCGTCGGATCACCGTGAACAACATCCAGCCCGGTCCCACGAAAACAGACATGACCGCCGACATGATTTCGGGACTGACCGAGATCATTCCCCTGAGGCGGGTTGGACGGCCGGAAGAGATCGCCGCGCTCGCCTCCTATCTCGCCAGTCCCAGCGCCAGTTACATGACCGGAGCAAGCCTCACGATCGATGGCGGCTACGTCCTCTGATCGCCTCGTCAAACTGCGCGAGGCCGCCCCCCGATCAGCGGACGGCTGCCATTTCCACGCGCCCTACCGCGCCGATATTGGCCAGGAAGGTTTCGTCATGGCTGGCGACCAGGAGCGCCCCGTCATAGGCAGCAAGTCCCGCCTCGATCGCCTCGATCGAGGCGATGTCCAGGTGATTGGTGGGCTCGTCGAGGATCAGCAGGGCGGGAGGCTGCGTTCCACCGAGCACGCAAGCGAGCGCCGCCCTCAGCATCTGCCCTCCGCTGAGCGTGCCCGCCCGCTGTAGAGCGGCATCGGCACGGAAGAGAAAAGTCGCAAGCGTCGCGCGACACGCATTTTCCGTCGCCTGCGGGTTGAGCCGCATGAAATTGTCGAGGATCGTTGCATCGGGATCGAGAATGCCGACGCTCTGGTCCAGCATGGCGAACGGCACATTGACGGAGACAGTCCCCCGCAATGGCAACAATTCGCCGGCAATAAGCTTCAAGAGGGTCGTCTTGCCCGAACCATTCTGACCGGCAACGGCAACACGCTCCGGGCCGACGATCGAAAAAGACATGTCCCGAATGATCGGATGCTCGGGCTCATATCCCGCCGATACGTTTTCGACGGCGAGGACCGTTCGCCCTCCGGCAAGCCCCGTCGGCGGCAGGCTGACGGAAAGCTGCCGCAGGGTTTCGACGCGGGACCTGGCGGACGCCACGGCGTCAAGGGCCTCCTCCCGCTGACGCTCGGCGATCTTGACCCCCTGCCCCTTGCTCGCTTCGGCCTTGCTCTTCCTCAATCCCAGAAGAATGCGCGGCATATCACCCCGTGCGCCCTTGCGGGCGGCGGCCGCATCTCGCCTGTCCTTTCGCTCTGCCGCAAGCTGAGCCTTCCGATTGACCTCGGCAACCGACTTCTGCGCGTGTGCCAGATCCTGTTGAGCCGCTTCCAGTTCCGTTGCTTTGATCGCCCGGTAGGTGGTCCAGTTGCCGCCGTAGCGGCGAGCCCCAAGCGTGCTCATTTCGACGACCGCGTCCATGTGGTCCAGAAGCTCGCGATCATGGCTGACGACGATTGCGCCACTGCGCCAGCCGGCAAGAAGATCGATCACGGCCTGTCTTCCATTGCGGTCGAGATTGTTCGTCGGCTCGTCGAGCAACAGGAAATCCGGCTCGCGGAAGATTGCGGCAGCAAGGCCAGCCCGCGTCCGCTGGCCGCCGGAAAGCGAGGTCAATGCGGTCTCTGGACGAGCGTTGAGACCGACCTGAGACAGCGCCACCACGATCCGTTCCTCGACCGTCCAGTCCGCCTCGGCAAGCTCCTCGACGCTTGCCCGGCCGGTTTCGGCCCGGCGCAGTACCGAAAGCGCGCCCGCCACCCCGAAAAGGTCGGCGACGGTCTCACCCGCGCCGATCTGCACGGCTTGCCTTGCCGTGGCAAGACTGCCGCTGACAGAGACAGAACCAGCGGAAGGCTGCAATTCGCCCGCAACGATCTTCAACAGCGTGGTTTTGCCCACGCCGTTCCTGCCAACAAGACCAGCGCGTTCCTCCGTGAAGGTCAGGTCGAGACCGGAAAAGACGCTCTGGCCGTCTGCCTTTGACCAGGCGAGCCCTGCGACAGTGATGGACGGCATGACGGAACCCTATTGAAATCTTCAAAACAGCACGATATCGTGCCGTTTACCAAAGATCGACACGCAGCGCAACCGGACTGCATGGATTGCGACATCCAACCTCGGTGGACCAGGACATTGGAAGCAGAAAGACGTCGCTCCGGCGGAAGGCCAGGCAAGGACGAGACGGACGCGATGAACATGCGCCTGCTCGACGGCGCGCGGACTGCATTCGCCCGCGGCGGTTTTGCGAATACGTCGCTGGAGGAGATCGCGGCCGGTCTCGGCATGTCCAAGCACACGATCTATCGCCGCTATCCGAACAAGGCGGCTCTGCTCGAAGCCGTCGTTTGCCGGGATCTCGGTCGATTTCGCAGCGTCCTTTCAGATGCAGCGGCGCAGAGGACGCAGCCACTCGAAGCCTTGCACAGCGTCGCACTCAGCTACTTCTCTTTCGGCACGGACCGGGACTATGCCGCCTTCTATCTGTCCGTCAGCGCCGAAGCGGCCGTCTCGCCGTCCGTCCGCGACAAGCTCGGCCTTTGGACAGTCGCAGCACTGGAGCCGATGACGGAAGCCATCGTTTCAGCCCAGGCAGCGCACGCCCTTCGGCCGGGCGATCCCACGTCGATCTGCAACATCCTGGTCGATCTCCTCGAAGGCGCGAACAACCGCGTGCGGCTTGGCCCTGCCGATGCAACAGACGAGGGGGTCTCCCGCGGGCTGTTCGAGGAGCGCTGGGATGTCTTTATCGCAGCGATGGCTTCTCGGCGGGGAAGGCCGGCCGCAAAGTGAGCGGCCGGCCGTGCCATGCGTGATCACGTCCCGGTCGGCCCGCATCGGTCACCGCGTCGCGGCCAGGACCCCCGCCAACGGCGACGGCTCCCGCGAGGCAACGTCATAGACGCAGGGTGCGGCGAACACGGCCGCTCCGAGGATGCAGAGGATCATCATTCGCATAGGATCTCCTTGGTTGAGGTCGAGCCCCGTTTTTCTCGTCGTCCGGACTTGTTGATTGCCGCCGAATGCCAATGCGTTGCAGCGGCAATCTCGTCCATCAGGCGATGACCAGATCGACGTGAATGTTGCCACGCGTGGCCTTCGAATAGGGGCAGGTCTGATGAGCGTCCTCCACAATCGAGCGCGCCAGGTCCGGTGCCACGCCGGGCAGATTGATCGTAAGGCGCGCCTGGAGGAAATAGGCGCCCGCCGCGGTCCCGAGATCGACTTCGGCATCAACCGAAAGATCCGGAGGCAGTTGCACCTTGCGCACCGCCGCGGCCTTGCCCATCGCTCCGATGAAGCAGGCCGACCATCCGGCTGCGAAAAGCTGCTCGGGATTGGTGCCGGGGCGATTGCTTCCGGGAGGCGAAAGCTTGATGTCGAGCTCACCGTCGGAACTGCGTGAAAATCCGTCGCGGCCGCCGGTTGTGCGGGTTTTGCCGGTATAGAGAACCTTGTCGATATTCGTCATCGCGAACACTCCCTTGTTACGTCGCTCCATGCGACATCCGTTGACGGAGTGTGGTTTGCCCGACTGACGTATACGGCATGTTTTCGAAATGGACGAAACTGTAACAAAACGTAGTTTTACGCGGGCCGGACATTTTGCCGTACAAAGATGCCTCAGCGAATGACGACTTCCGCCGCCAGACCTCCGCCGGCGCGATTGTAGAGCCTGATCGAGCCGCCCAGCGCCGCTGTCAACTGCTGCGCAATGGCAAGTCCGAGGCCCGACCCGCCGGTCTCCCGGTTTCGGGATTGCTCGAGCCGGTAGAAGGGCTGCATGGCTGCTTCCAGCTGCTCCTGCGGGATGCCCGGCCCACGGTCCAGCACCGTAATGACGACATCGCCCTCGCCCTTGCGCGCGACGCTTATCTCGGCGGCGCCGGCGAACTTGAGTGCGTTGTCGATGAGATTGGAGAGGATGCGGCGAAGCGCATGCGGCTTGGTGGAAGCCGTCCCCTGCACCAGGCCGACGATGGCCACTGATTTCCCCGTGTCCTGATAGTCGTAGGACAGGCTTTCGATGAAGGAGGCAATATCGATGCGGGAGAACTTTTCGCCGTTGCCGTGAGCGCTTCTTGCATAGGCAATCCCGTCCTGCACCAGCCGCTCGATTTCACCAAGGTCGTGGAGCAGCTTGTCTTTCTCGGGACTATCCTCGGCCATGTCGGCGCGCAGACGCATGCGGGTGATGGGAGTCTGGAGATCATGGGAGATCGCCGCCAGGATCTGAACGCGCTCTTCGAGGTAATGGGCGATCCTGTCACGCATCGCATTGAAGGCTCTGGCCGCATGCGAAACCTCGCTCGGCCCGGCATCGCTCATGATCGGCCCCTTGCTGCTCATGTCAAGCGCATCAGCCGCAGCCGCAAGGTCGCCCAGCGGACGGATCGCCTGCCGCACGGCAAACCATGCGCAAAGGACGAGAAGCAGCATCTGAACGAAAAAGACATAAGGAAGCCAGTGCGCAATCGGCATGACGCCGCGCGGCGTAATGTCGATCGTCAGCGGGCTTCCGTCACTCAAGGTCAAATGCGCCTGCAATCTGGCAATGTCGCCAGGTATCGCCTCGATGCGCAATGGAAAGCGATGACCGACCGCGTCTTCTATCATGCCGGCAATCTCCACGCCCCGGCTGGACGTGTCCGGAACGCCGGGCAGGCCCGGTCCGAGGATGAAGCGGTAGTTGCCGCGGCTGAGCCGATCGAGCAGACCCTCCCGGTCGCCTGCCGGCAGCCGGTCGAGAACCGCAATCGATGTCGCAATGTCGTTTTCCAGCGTGCCGAGCATGACGGCTTTGGCCGACATGTAGCGCTCCAGATAGAGGACACCGAAGGAAAGCCCGTAGGCGATTGCCAATCCTGCCCAAAGGATGAGGAAGATCCGCGCGCGCAGCGTCTGTGGCCACAGCCGGCCCGAACGAAGCAGACTTGTCGCATTCACGGGCGAAGCTCCGATATTTCAACGGGCATGGAGAAGACATAGCCCTCACTGCGGACCGTCTTGATGTAGGTCGGCTCGCGCGCATCGTCACCGAGCCGCTGGCGAACGCGGCTTACGAGTAGATCGATCGAGCGGTCGAAGAGGTCGGCATCGCGACCCTGCGTGAGGTTCAACAACTGGTCTCGATTGAGCACGCGCTGAGGATGATCGACGAAGACGCGCAGCAGTCGGTATTCGGCGCCGCTCAGGGCAATCGCAGTTCCCTGGCTGTCGATCAGGTGGCGCGCGACCGTGTCGAGTTGCCAGTCGCCGAAACTCAGCAATTGACCGGCTTCGCTGATCTGAAGATTGGGGGGCAGCATGCGTGTCCGTCGCAGCACCGCCTTGATGCGCGCCAAAAGTTCGCGCGCCGCAAAGGGCTTCGTCAAATAGTCGTCTGCCCCCATCTCAAGTCCGAGAACCCGGTCCAGCTCATCGTTACGGGCCGTCAGCATCAGGATCGGCGTTGCCTTGTGCTTGCCCGCCCTCAACTCCCGGCACAGGACCAACCCGTCATCTCCAGGCATCATGACATCGAGCACGATGAGATCGACGGCATTGCCCTCCAGGAAGCTCCGCATCTGGCGTCCGTCGGCTGCAACGGTCGTCCTCATGCCATTCTTCGTCAGATAGCTCGAGATCAGTTCACGGATTTCGCGGTCATCGTCGACAACAAGGATATGGTCGATGTGCTCCATTCAGGCTTCCGTTCCTGTGTTGAAAGGGTAACTTGGTCGGCCCTCTTCCTTAGACCCTGATCCGGCCGTCGCGAAGGGGCAAATCCACCTCGCAAACGTTTTCGTCACTGCAGCCGATCCACGTCCAGGATGGCTTGCGCGAAGGCCTCCGGCGCCTCCTGCGGCAGGTTGTGGCCAATCCCGCCGTTGATCGTGCGATGCTTGTATCGCCCGGAGAACTTGCCGGCGTAGGCGGAAGGCTCGGGATGCGGCGCTCCGTTTTTGTCGCCTTCCATCGTAATCGTCGGAATGGTGATCATCGGCCCCTTTGCCAGCCGTTCTTCGAAGGCATCGTACCGAGCCTCGCCGTCGACCAAACCCAGCCGCCAGCGGTAATTGTGGACGACGATATCGACGTGATCTGGGTTGTCGAATGCCGCGGCCGAACGGTCGAACGTGGAATCGTCGAAATCCCAGGTCGGCGATGCCGTTTGCCAGATGAGCTTTGCAAAGTCGCGGCGATTGGCCTCGTAGCCCAAGCGGCCACGTTCGGTGGCGAAATAGAACTGATACCACCAGGCCTGCTCGGCCTTTGGCGGCAGGGGCTTCCTGTTGGCCTCCTGGCTGCCGATCAGGTAACCGCTGACCGACACCATCGCCTTGCAGCGATCCGGCCACAGGGCGGCCATGATATTGACGGTGCGAGCACCCCAATCATAACCGGCGACGATCGCTTTCTCGATGCCCAATGCGTCCAGGAGGGCGATCATGTCGGCCGCAAGCGCCGACTGCTGGCCGTTTCGAGGCGTGTCCTTGGATAGAAAACTGGTCGTGCCGTAACCCCTCAGATAGGGGACGACCACGCGATAGCCGACAGCTGCAAGCAGCGGCGCCACATCGACGAAGCTGTAGATGTCATAGGGCCAGCCGTGCAACAGCAGAACCGCCGGACCGTTTGCCGGGCCTGACTCGGCATATCCGATATCAAGCACGCCAGCCTTGATCTGCTTGAGCGCTTCGAAGGAGATGCTTGACCGCGTCCTGATGGCCGTCCTCTGGGCCGTGGCCGGCTGCGGCGACTGCGCGCCGGCAGTCCCCGTCGTACCGAGTTCGACGGCCGCGACGGCCATGGCGGCGACGCCGAAGAAACGGCGGCGTTGGTGATTGATTTCCTCAGACATCTGTCTCTCCTGTCAAATGGATCATGATCGTAGGAAAACCTGCCGCATGTATCCCGGATGTGTCCTGAGCAGCCCGGATTTGAGTGA
This sequence comes from Rhizobium sp. P1_C7, assembly GCF_056406295.1. Classification (NCBI taxonomy): domain Bacteria; kingdom Pseudomonadati; phylum Pseudomonadota; class Alphaproteobacteria; order Hyphomicrobiales; family Rhizobiaceae; genus Rhizobium; species Rhizobium sp. P1_C7. The sequence goes on along the minus strand of NZ_JBFUAL010000003.1, from coordinate 336,062 downwards.
CGATGTAGCTTCCAGCCATCTGGATACATTCCGATACAAAGACCCCGCCAGACGCGACCCTCCCTCGGTTGAACCGAGTTTCATGGGTTTCCCATCGGTTTCAGGCACTGTGTGTCGTCGGCAGCGATCCCAGCCCAATCCTACATTTCGGTACATTTGCCCTGGGAACCGGACACATCCCAGATACGTCATGCCGGCTAGATGCACCTCGCTTGCCGGCAATCGCCGTCCAGAGCCTTCTCAATCGCCTTCAAAGGAAACGATGATGACGCTTCTTATCATTGCCTATCTAGGGGGTGCACTGACGATCCTCAGCCCGTGCATCCTCCCCGTCCTCCCCTTCGTCTTCGCGCGCGCAGGTCAGCCGTTCGTCAGAAGCACACTGCCCATGCTCGCAGGCATGGCCGCCACCTTCACGGTTGTCGCCACGCTCGCCGCAGTTGGCGGCAGTTGGGCCATCCGCGCCAACGAGTATGGGCGCATTTTTGCGATCGTCCTGCTTGCGCTGCTTGGACTGAGCCTTCTTGTCCCGCGCGTAGCAAGCCTGCTCGCGCAACCGAGCGTATCCGTCGGCAACAATCTTCTCAACGCAACGGGCGATCCACGCAACGCGCCCACCGTAAAGAGCTCGCTTGTTCTCGGCATCGCCACCGGCCTGCTCTGGGCGCCCTGCGCCGGCCCGATCCTCGGCCTGGTTCTGACAGGTGCCGCTCTGCAGGGTGCCAATCTGCAAACGACGTTCCTGCTTGTTGCCTTTGCCGCCGGCGCTGCGACCTCGCTTGCCGTCGCCTTGCTTGTCGGAGCAAAGGTCCTCACGCGCATGAAGGGGTTCATGGGCGCCAGCGAGCGTGTCCGGCAGGTTCTCGGCGCGGCGGTTCTGGCGGGCGTCGCCGTCATCGCGCTCGGCCTCGATACCGGCCTGCTGGCACGGTTCTCCTATGCAAGCACCACGTCCTTCGAACAGGCCGTGCTGGATAGATTCCAGGCAAAGCCTGCGGCTGCATCGTCCGAGGTCGCCAGCAACAACGGGATCGTCGCTGTTGATGCGAAGCTGCCGTTCCGCAGCGACCTTCCGGTGGAAGGCCGTGCGCCTTCGCTCGACGGAGCAGTCGAGTGGCTGAACTCTGCACCGCTCACCACCGAAAAGCTCCGCGGGAAAGTGGTGCTCATCGATTTCTGGACCTATTCATGCATCAACTGCATCCGAACCACTCCCTACGTTCGCGCCTGGTCTGAAAAATACAAAGATCAGGGGCTTGTGGTAATCGGCGTGCACGCCCCGGAGTTCGCCTTCGAAAAAAAGATCGACAATGTCAGGCAAGCAGTCGCCGAGTTCAAGATCGGCTATCCGGTCGCGATCGACAACGACTACCGCATCTGGCGGGCGTTCGACAACAGCTACTGGCCAGCCCACTACCTCATCGATGCCGAGGGACAGATCCGCTACCACCATTTTGGCGAGGGCAACTATCAACAGACCGAGCAGGCAATCCAGGATCTTCTACGCGAGGCGGGCAGCAAGATGCCCGCAACAACCGCCCCGACTATCCCGGATGCGAAGGGTGTGGAGGCAAGTCCGGATCTCGGCAGCATCCGATCCGGGGAAACCTATCTCGGCTATCAGCAAGCGTCCAATTTCGTATCTCCCGAAGGACTGACGGCAGATGCCGCGCGCAACTATTCGATCCCCAGTCTCAGCCTCAATGAATGGGGGTTGTCAGGCAGGTGGATCGTCGGTCCTGAACAGGCCACGCTTGATCAGCCAGGCGGCGGCATCACCTACCGTTTCAGTGCCCGCGACCTGCATCTCGTTCTCGGCCCCGGCAGCAACGGCAAGCCGATCCGCTTTCAGGTGACGATCGACGGCAAGGCGCCTGGAGCAGATCACGGTTCCGACATCGACCCCGGTGGAAACGGCGCGGTGACCACCACCAGGCTCTACCAGCTTGTGCGGCAGTCGAAGGATGTCGCCGAGCGCAACTTCGAAATCCGGTTCCTAGACCCCGGCGTGCAAGCCTACGCCTTCACATTCGGCTGAGCTTCCACCCGGCGCCATTCCGATCTTCAACTTTAACCGCAGGGACTAACCACATGACTAGAAGCCACTTATCTACTTTTGCAGTCGCCCTGCTCACCACCGTGATTGCGTTCTCGGTCAAAGCAGCAGAGGTCAAGAACGTCGTGATCGTCCGCGGCGCTCTGGCCGACGGCTCGGGCTGGCGCAAAACGAGCGACCTCCTCGAGAAGCGTGGATTCCACGTCACAATTGTTCAGGAACCCATCACGTCTCTTGCCGATGACGTGGCGGCGACAAACCGCGTTCTGGATCTGCAGGAAGGACCAACCCTTCTGGTTGGCCACAGCTATGGCGGCGTCGTGATTACCGCAGCCGGCAACAGGCCCGACGTCGCTGGCCTGGTATATGTCGCGGCGTTTCAACCCGACAGGGGTGAAAGCCTACTCGATCTCGCCAGCTCCAAGCCGGCGGCCGGCATGAATATCAGGGAGACCAAGGACGGCAAGTATCTCTACCTTGACCCGAGTGCCTTTGCGGTTGATTTCGCCGCCGACCTTTCAAAGGAGGATACGGACTTCCTTGCGAAATCGCAGGTCTTCGCCGCAAAGGAGGCGTTCTCCGCCAAGATCGCCAATCCCGCATGGAGAAACAAGAAAAGCTGGTCGATCGTTGCCACTCAGGATCGCTCCATCAATCCCGACCTGGAGCGGGACATGGCGCGGCGGGCCGGAAGCGATGTGACGGAAATCAAGGCCAGTCACGCGGTCTTTGCTTCTCAGCCGGCAGGCGTTGCCGAGGTGATCGAAAAGGCGGCCAGGAGTGGAGGCCAGTAGGTCTCCGATCAGCGGTGCACGCAACTGCGTGCACCGCTGGGGGCTGCGGCGGCGTTGCACCCCTGCCCCTCGGTCATTCGATTTCCTGAGTGATCACACATGATGGCTGGCGAGCGCCAGGCCGAGGCCGATGAGGATGAAGCCGCAGGTCTTCGGCAATACGGATCCTGCGCCCTGGTCTCACGGCCTTCCGCATCCTTGCGTCCCGGCGTTTCTTTCGGCGAAGAGCCGGTCGTGGATCGAACATTCGCTGGGCCTGGCTCCGGCGGCATTTTCCTGGACATCCGGCTTGTTGTGGGGGACGCTCGGCTGGGCCGGTTTCCTTCCCGAATCGCCGGTGTGCTGTCGTTCACCGTTATCGTCCTGACCGGGCTGGTATGCGGCACGGTTCCGTCCCTTTCGGCCTTTCCGCCGGGTCTCGTCGGATCGAATGTCGCCACGGTGCCACCAATTGCAGTGCGCTGCATCACGATCGACAGCGATATTTCGGGCCCGTTCCTCTTCCTTCTCACCTCCCTCGTGGGCATCAACTTCTATTATTGCCGCACTACCTACGGGATGTTGCGCGAGACGATCAGCTTGCGATTGGAAAATGAAAGCCTGGTTGACCACCTTGAGCAGGAGCGCGATCGCGCACAGATGGCGGAGCGCGCGAAGACCCGCTTCCTTGCCGCTGCCAGCCATGATCTGCGCCAGCCCATTCATGCTTGAGCCTGCTCATATCCACCCTCTCCATACTGGGGCAGCGCGGCGACGTCTCCTCCGGCAGCGCTCGCGACTTGGCGACCAGAGCGAAATCGGTGGTCGGCAACCTCAGCGGCCTCCTGAATGCCTTGCTCGACATTTCCCGTCTCGATGCGGGCGTAGTCACAGTCGCGAGGGAGCCGGTGGCCCTGCGTGAGCTTTTTTGCGATCTTCACACCGAATTCGCTGCCGAGGCAAAACAGCGCGGCCTCGACTGGCGCGTCGTCGTCCCCGATCTCACTGTCGAAACCGACCCCATGCTGCTCCGGCGGATCCTCAACAACCTGCTGTCAAATTCCTTCCGGTACACGAAGGAAGGCGCTGTCCTGCTCGGTTGCCGCAGGCGTGGCAACCTCGTCGAAATTCAGGTCTGTGACACCGGCAGCGGCATTCCATCAGATCAGCAGGCGATGGTCTTCGAGGAGTTTGTGCAGCTAGAGAAGCCTGCGCGGGATCGAACCCAGGGTTTGGGCCTCGGCCTTGCTATCGTTCGCCGCACCGCAGAGCTGCTGGAGCACCCGTTGAGACTGGTCTCCACGCCCGGTCGCGGCTCGACGTTCGGAGGCGCCCAACTTGACGGCGGGCGCTGCAACGGCCGGCCATTCGATCGGCATTATGGTGGTTGAGGACGAAAGGGACGTCCTCGACGCGATGACGCAGTTGCTCGCTTTGGATGGACACAGGGTCTATGCAGGGCAAACCGCCGCCGAGGTGCAAGAGATCTATTCGAGCCACCTTCGGGAAGGTGAACTGGCGGGCAAGCCTTCGGTCGACCTCATCATTACCGACTACCGTCTCGGTAGCGGCGTTACGGGTCTGGAGGCGATCCGGTGTCTTTGCGCCCATATCGGGCGGGCAGTTCCAGCCATCGTCGTCACCGGGGATACATCGCCGTCCCGGCTGAAGGAGGTGACCGCTAGCGGCGTTCTGATCCTGCACAAGCCGATCACCGGAGACGAAATCCGGGATGCCATCTTGAACGCCCGCGCGATCGACGAGGCATCGTTCGACAACCGCCTGTCCGCCGTGGACTAACCGCTACACGAGAGCTGTGTTCGTGGCATCTTGCTATCCGACCAGGAAGGAGTGGTCTCCCCACCCGCCTGGGATAGGGAGACTGTCGTCGTTAGCCAAACAAGGTCTTGCCGCCGCTGGGGGCGTTTTTATCCCTATTTGGTGTCGTCCCCGTGTTGCGACTGGGGCCCTTGGCCATCTCGATCTCGGTATGAGCCGTTGCGACGGCCTGCCTCTCGCTCGGGTTGGGCGAGATGGCGGCAACGGCAGTGCCTGCGAGGGTAAGCGATGCCGCCAGGGCGAGAATGATCTTCATGGCTCTATCCTTGGTTCCAACAATAGGCCCCGCGGTGGAGCCCGCCGCCCTTGCATTGGCAAGAGGGAACCGTCGGCCTAGATCGATCATCGACCCAATGACATACGACAGGTGTCGTATGTCGATCCGGCCGGCGTTGAAAACCACTGCACGTGGTTAGTAAACCCTGATGCCGTCACACCTGAACGGGACCTTCGATGGATGAGCTGAAAATGTGCCAAACCTAAAAACTGAGGTGTTCGCGCGCTTGACAAAATATCCGCGCCTGTATTTTATGCAGGCCTGCGGATTAGGCAATTCGCAATCACATGACTTCGATAGTCGCCGGGCAGTTTCGCCTCATGACGTCCCCATCCACGATGGGACAGCGTCGTGGGGTTTTTCGTTTTTAGGTGTCACATGGACCATGCACTGAAGATCGGTATTCTATTCTCGACCTCAGGACCTTATGCCTCCATGGGTCGCGACGCGCGTGACGGCGCGGAATTTGCGCTCGGGGAAATCGCAGCGGCAAGCGGACAGTCGATCGAGCCGGTCTTTTTCGATCCGCACGCGGATCTGCCCGCCTATCTCGAAGGCGCACGCCACCTGTTGCGCTCGGGTTGTCGGCACATCGTCGGTACGATCACGTCGGCTGCCCGCAAGGAGGTCATTCCTCTCGTTGAAAAACATGACGGATTGCTCTGGTACATGTGCCCCTATGAGGGCTTCGAGGCCAATGAGAACGTCATCTATGTCGGCGGCTGCCCGAACCAGCATCTCATCCCGCTCTTCGACCACCTGATTCCCCGTTTCGGCGCCCGCCCCTATCTGGTCGGTGCCAATTACGTCTGGGGTTGGGAAATGAACCGGCTCGCGCGCGAACTTGTCAACAATGCGGGCGGCGAAGTACTCGGCGAGCGGTATCTGCCGCTCGAAGAGACGGCTGTCGATCGTATCGTCGCGGATATCGAACAGCGTCGTCCGAGCTTCATCCTGAACAATCTGATCGGGCCTTCGAGCTACGCCTTCCTGGAAGCGATCAAGAAGCTTGGCGAGCGTGACCCCGCCTTCCGCGCAGAACACTGCCCGGTGGTCAGCTGCGACCTGATGGAATGCGAGCTCGACGATATCGCCGCCGGCGCGGCTCTCGGGCAGCTGTGCGCCGCCTCCTACTTCGACAATCTCGACACAGCGGACAATCATGCTTTCAAGGCTCGCGTCGCCTCCCGATTTGGCAGGGACCGGCGCGTATCCAGCGTTTTCGCCGGCGCCTACACAGCTGCAAAGCTTTGCGCCGATGCAGTCGCAGCCGCCGAAGACGACGATCCGGTTGCGGTGCGCCAGACGCTCTACAGCTCGGGCTGGCCGACGCTGTTTGGTCCCTTGTCTATCGATCGCGAAACCAATCACGCGGCATTGCCGTTCCATCTCGGCCGGATCAACTCTGAAAACGGCTTCGATGTCGTCACTTCCCGTCCTCCGCTTGCCGCAGATCCCTATCTGACAGGGCGCAACAAGCCGGCCTCGCCGAGACTGCGGGTCGTATCATGAGAGAGACCCCTAATTTCACCGGCTGGCACGCGACGGTCATCCACCGCGACGACGGCAACACCGAGAAACTGATCCGCCAGCTTCGCCTCCTCGGGGTGCGCGCAAGGCTGCAGTGGGCACCGCTTTCGGCAGCCGACCTGCCCGACCTTGTGATCGTCGATGCCGACCAGGGCTTCGACGATCTTCTGCCTTGGCGTGGCACATTGCCGGCCTGCCCGGTCGTCGCCGTGCTCGGATCCGAAGCGCCGGGGCGCATCGCCTGGGCACTGGATCAGGGCGCGGGCGCAATTATTGCCAAGCCGATTGCCACCTCCGCGGTCTATCCCGCACTGGTCATGGCGGTCTCGATCCATCGGGAGCGGAAGACCGCGGCCGAACGATTGACGTTTCTAGAGGAGCGCGTGCGGCTCCGCCCGCTCGTTCACGCGGCCGTGGACAAGCTGATGAATGTTCACGGCGTCAACGAGGAGCGCGCCTATGCGATCCTTCGCGATTGCGCCATGCGTCGCCGCCTCCCGATGGAGCAACTCGCGGCCTTCATTCTTGGCGGGGCCGAGCCTCTGCCGGAGGCAGGCTGATGCGCGTTCTGAAAGCTATGCTGCGCCAGCCCACGGCCTTGTTCGGGCTTTCCGTCGTGATCCTCGTTGTCGTTCTGGCAATCGCCGCGCCGTGGATAGCTCCCTTCAATCCCGACGAACAGATGTTCGATGGGCTTTCCCTTGAGGGGGCTCCCCTGCCACCGGGCGGTGCGTTCCTGCTTGGAACGGATACGCTCGGCCGCGACCTCCTGTCCCGTCTGCTGTTCGGTGCGCGTACGTCGCTCGTCATCGGCCTGGTGGCGAACGGCATCGCCGTTACAATCGGCCTGTTCATCGGGATCGTGGCCGGCTACCTGCGCGGTATCGCCAGCAGCGCGCTGATGCGCTTCACGGATCTGATGATGGCGTTTCCGGCACTTCTGCTTGCCATCGTCCTTGCGGCACTGTTGAAGCCCAGCCTTTGGATCGTGGCCATGGTGATCGCGCTCGTCAACTGGGTGCAGGTCGCCCGCATCGTCTACACCGAAACGCGCGGTCTCTCGGAGCGAGATTTCATCATGGCCGAACGCTCTTTGGGTGCCGGACATCTGCGTGTGCTTTTCCTGCATATCCTGCCGCATCTGATCCCGACCGCGATCGTCTGGGGCACGCTTGGAATCGCAACCACGGTTCTTCTGGAGGCAACGCTCTCCTTTCTGGGCATCGGCGTCCAGCCGCCGCAGCCGTCCTGGGGCAATATCATCTTCGAAAGCCAGAGCTACTTTCAGGCAGCTCCGTGGCTTGTTTTCTTCCCCGGCGCCATCATCCTCCTGACAGCCCTTTCGTTCAATCTGGTCGGTGATGCGCTGCGCGACATTCTTGATCCAACGCAGCGAGGAAGAGGCTGATGTTTCTCGTTCTCCGCCGCCTCGTTCAGGCTGCCCTCATCTTGCTCGGTGTTGCGGCCATTACCTTCATACTGCTCTATGCGCTGCCGGCCGATCCGGCCCGCATGATCGCCGGGCGCAGCGCCACGGCGCAGACGGTCGCCAATATCCGCCATGAACTCGGCCTCGACCAGCCGCTTCTGGTGCAGTTCTGGGCATATCTACACAATCTGCTCTCCGGCAATCTCGGCCGTTCCTATGCACAGAAGACAGACGTCTGGACCCTGATCGTCGCGCGCCTTCCAGCCACCCTGATACTGATGCTCGCGGGCATCCTCGTCGAGGTGGTGCTTGGCCTCACTCTGGGCACGATTGCGGCCGTGCGCCGCGGGGGTCCGGTGGATCGTGTCGTCATGATGGCGTCCTTTGTGGGTGTCTCCGCCCCGCAGTTCGTCGTTGCGCTCCTACTGCTTTACGTGTTTGCCGTCACGCTCGGTTGGTTTCCGATGAGCGGTTACGGCACGCTTGCCCACGTTGTGCTGCCAGCAACCACCCTCGGTGTCCTTGGCGCCGGCTGGTATGCGCGCATGGTGCGATCGGCGATGATCGATGTCCTCAATCAGGACTATGTCCGCACCGCCCGCGCCAAGGGCCTCTCGTCAACACGCATCATTTTCCGCCACGCCCTGCCCAACGCCATCCTTCCCATCATCGCGATGATCGGCATCGATATCGGCCAGTTCATGGGCGGTGTCGTCGTCGTTGAGGCCGTCTACGGATGGCCCGGCATCGGCCAGCTTGCCTGGCAGGCGATCCAGCAGGTCGACATCCCGATCATCATGGGCGTCACGCTGGTGTCAGCGCTCGCCATCGTCATCGGCAATTTGGCTGCAGACCTGATCGCACCGCTTATCGATCCGCGCATCCGTACACATTGACAGCAACCACAGAAGGGGAACCTAGAATGTTCAAACGCTGGCTCCAACACACGACCATGGCAACGATGGTGGCACTTGCGCCGCTGGTGGCCAAGGCGCAGGAAACGCCAAAGCAGGGCGGCGACATCGTCGTTACCTACAAGGACGATATTACCACGCTCGACCCGGCCATCGGCTACGACTGGGTCAACTGGTCGATGATCAAGAGCCTCTATTCGCGTCTGATGGACTACACGCCGGGCACCCCGGATCTTGTGCCGTCGCTCGCCGAGAGCTTCACCGTTTCGCCCGATGGCCTCACCTATACCTTCAAACTCCGCAAGGGCGTGAAGTTCTCGAACGGCCGCGAAATCGTCGCCTCCGACGTCAAATACTCGATCGAGCGCGCCGTCGATCCGAAGACGCAGGGCCCCGGTGCCGGCTTCTTCGGCGCCATCAAGGGCTTCGAGGACGTGACCGGCGGCAAGGCAACGACGCTTTCCGGTATCGAGACGCCTGATGCTTCAACCGTCGTCTTCAACCTGTCCCGCCCCGACGCCACCTTCCTTCATGTTCTTGCCATCAACTTCGCATCGGTCGTGCCGAAGGAAGCGGTGGAGGCCGCCGGCGGCGATTTCGGCAAGAAACCAGTTGGCTCCGGCACCTTCATCCTGAAGGACTGGACGATCGGTCAGCAACTCGTTTTCGAGCGGAACAAGGACTACTTCGTAAAGGACGTGCCCCATATCGACAGTTTCAAGGTTGAAGTTGGCCAGGAACCGCTTGTCGCGCTGCTCCGTCTGCAGAAGGGTGAAGTCGACATCGCCGGCGACGGCATCCCACCGGCGAAATTCCTCGAGATCAAGAACTCGGCCGATGGTCCGAAGATGATCGTCGATGGCGAGCAGCTGCATACCGGCTACATCACGCTCAACACCAAGATCAAGCCGTTCGACAACGTCAAGATTCGCCAAGCGATGAACATGGCTATCAACAAGGATCGCATCACCCGCATCCTGAACGGTCGCGCCACTCCTGCAAACCAGCCGCTGCCGCCCCTGATGCCGGGGTACGACAAATCCTTTACCGGTTATGCCTACGATGTGGCCAAAGCCAAGGCACTGCTTGCAGAGGGCGGTTATCCAGACGGCTTCGAGACCGTCCTCTACTCGACCAACACCGATCCGCAGCCGCGCATCGCCCAGGCGATCCAGCAGGATCTCGCAGCCGTTGGCGTCAAGGCTGAGATCCGTGCGCTGGCGCAGGCAAACGTCATCGCTGCCGGTGGCACCGACGGCGAAGCGCCGATGATCTGGTCTGGTGGCATGGCCTGGATCGCCGACTTCCCGGATCCGTCCAACTTCTATGGCCCGATTCTCGGATGCTCGGGTGCTGTGGCGGGCGGCTGGAACTGGTCGTGGTACTGCAACGCCGATCTCGACAAGCGCGCGGTCGCCGCCGACTCGATGTCCGATCCGGCAAAGGCCGCAGAGCGCACGGTCGCCTGGGGCAAGGTCTTCACCGACATCATGGCGGATGCACCATGGGTTCCTGTCATCAACGAACGACGCGTCGTGGCCAAGTCGCTGCGCATGGGCGGTGCCGATAACATCTACATCGATCCGACGCGCGTCATCAATTACGACGCGATCTACGTCAACCAATAAGCTCGACAGAAGCGAAGCCTTCCCGGCCAGTCCGGGAAGGCGACAAGATTCCAGGGAGATTTCGATATGTGCGTTGCCTGCACCCATACCATTCACCGCGCCCAGCACAATTTCGGCTGGAACAAGGATTTTGCACCGGCCGTCGTCGCCAGGGCGGGCGAGACCATTCATTTCGAATGCCTTGATTCGTCCGGTGGTCAGCTCGGGCGCGACGCCACGCTTGCGACGTTGAACAATCTCGATTTCGGCAAGATCAATCCGGTGTCCGGCCCGGTTTATGTCGAGGGCGCAGAACCCGGCGACGCACTGAAGGTTACCATCCGCCGTTTCGAGCCTTCGGGCCACGGCTGGACAGCCAATATTCCCGGCTTCGGCCTGCTTTCCGACCAGTTCAAGGATCCGGCGCTGCACGTCTGGTCCTATGATCCAAACAGCATGGCCCCTGCCCTTTATGGCCCAGGCGGCCGTGTACCGCTGAAGCCCTTCGCCGGCACGATCGGTGTGGCGCCGGCTGAGCCGGGCACCCATTCCGTGGTTCCCCCGCGCCGCGTTGGCGGCAACATGGATATCCGCGACCTGACATCAGGCGTGACGCTCTACCTCCCCGTCGAGGTCGAAGGCGCGCTCTTCTCGATCGGCGACACCCACGCCGCCCAGGGTGACGGCGAAGTCTGCGGCACTGCGATCGAAAGCCAGATGAACGTCGAGGCGACAATCGAGCTCGTCAAGGACGCCCGCCTGCAGACCCCGCGCTTCACGACGACCGAGCCTGTCACCCGCCACCTCGACGGCGCCGGCTATGAAGTCACAACCGGCATCGGCCCCGACCTGATGACCGGCGCCCGCGAAAGCCTGATGCGCATGATCGACCTGCTTGGTGCCGAGCATGGGATGAGCGCAGTCGATGCCTATCTGCTCTGCTCTGTCTGCGGCGACCTTAGAATCAGTGAAATCGTCGACCAGCCGAACTGGGTGGTATCGTTCTACTTCCCGAGGATTGTATTCGCGTGACATTGTCTTCCGCAACGCCAGTTCTTTCCATCCGCGACCTCAACGTCGACGCCTTGACGCCTGAGGGCCTCAAGCCGGTTTTGCGGGACGTTGGCTTTGCGCTGGCGAGCGGCGAGACGCTCTGCATTGCCGGTGAATCGGGCTCGGGGAAATCGGTGACCTCGCTCGCAATCATGGGTCTCTTGCCGAAGACGTCGTTGCGCGTCACTTCGGGCAACATTCTGCTCGTAGAGCGCGACCTCCTGAAGCTTTCCAACCGTGCAATGCGCAGCGTACGCGGCGGCGATGTCGCGATGGTGTTTCAGGAACCAATGACCTCACTCAATCCGGTGATGTCGATCGGCGCACAGTTGACCGAGGCGATCCGCGAGCACCAGGGCAGCGAGAATGCAGACGCAGTGGCACTTCATATGCTTGACGCTGTTCAGATCACCGATCCCGCGGGCCGTCTCAAGCAGTTTCCGCACGAGCTTTCCGGTGGCATGCGCCAACGCGTGATGATTGCCATGGCATTGTCCTGCCGCCCGAAAGTGCTGATCGCCGACGAACCGACGACGGCGCTCGACGTGACGGTGCAAGCGCAGATCCTCAAGCTCATGCGCGAGTTGAAGGCGGAATTCGGGACCTCGATCATCCTCATCACCCATGACATGGGCGTGGTTGCCGAAATGGCCGACCGCGTGCTGATCATGCAGAGCGGCCGGATTATCGAAGGGGGACCCTCGGTCGAAATCTTCAATCGACCGCGCGAGGACTATACAAGGCAATTGCTCGCAGCCGTTCCGCGACTGGGCGCGTTCGCGGGAACCGATGGTCCACCTCGGGTCACGCCAGGTGAGGCGGAGCCTCAAAAACCGGGCCTTGTCCCGGTGATGAATGTCCGCGACCTGAACATCACCTACGGTGCCCGGGCAAGCCGCCTCTTCAAAGGAAAGCCGCCGGTTCACGCGGTCAGCGATGTTTCCTTCGACATTAGACCCGGCCAGACCCTTGGTCTTGTCGGCGAAAGCGGATCGGGAAAATCGACGACCGGCAAGGCCGTCCTGGGCCTGATCCCATTTAGCGGCAGCGTCCTTATCGACGGGCAGGATATCGCCGGGCTCAGCCAGCGGGAGATGCGTCCGGTCCGCCGCTCTGCGCAGATGATCTTCCAGGATCCCTACGCATCACTCGACAGCCGAATGGCGGTCGGTGCCGCGATTGCCGAACCGATGGTTATTCATGGCATCGGGACCAGGAGCGAACGACAGGATCGCGTGGCCGAGCTGCTGCGTCGCGTCGGGCTGACACCGGATGCGGCAAGCCGCTATCCGCACGAGTTTTCAGGTGGCCAGCGACAGCGCATTTGCATTGCGCGAGCCCTGGCCGTCGAGCCGAAGCTGATCGTTGCGGACGAGAGCGTCGCCGCCCTCGACGTCTCCGTGCGCGCCCGTGTGCTTGATCTCATGCTCGAGCTGCAGGAGACCATGGGCATCGCCTATCTCTTCATCTCGCATGACATGGCCGTGGTCGAACGAATGTCACACCATGTCGCGGTGATGCGCGGCGGGCGGATCATCGAAACGGGATCACGGCGGGAAATCTTTGAAAATCCCACCAACGACTATACAAGGGCGCTGATCGCCGCGGTGCCAATTCCCGATCCCGCCGCCCAGCGAGAACGGATACATCGCATTGCCTGAACCACGCTGGGGTGCACCGGGTGATCTGGCCTCCGGTCGTGACACCGGCCCACCAAAACCGGTATCAGCGGGGCCCTGTCGCCATGATCATCTCTGCCGCCTTCTCCGCGATCATGATCACCGGTGAGTTGGTGTTTCCGGAAACGATCGTCGGCATGATGGAAGCATCGACGACGCGCAATCCAGCCAGACCGTGCACCCGCAGCGCCGCATCGACGACAGCGAGATTGTCGCTGCCCATCTTGCAGGTTCCGACAGGGTGGAAGATCGTGGTCGCGATGTCGCCGGCACGGCCGATCAACTCGTCGTCGCTCTGAAAGGCCGTACCCGGCAACATTTCCTGCGGCTTGAATTTCGAGATCGCCTTTGTCTGCATCAGACTGCGGGCATGGCGAATGGATTTTGCGGCGAGTATTCGATCCCCTGCCGTCGAGAGGTAATTGGGCCTGATTTCGGGGGCTGCGAAAGCATCCGGACCGGCGATATGGACCGTCCCCCTGCTTTCCGGCCGCAGGTTGCACACGGAGACGGTGACCGCCGGATAGCGGTGAAGCGGTTCGCCCAGCTTGTCGGTACTGAGTGGCTGCACATGATACTCGAGATCGGCCGTCGCAACCGCCGGATCGCTTTTTGCAAAGATGCCGAGCTGGCTCGGCGCCATGGAGAGCGGGCCTGAGCGCCGCAGCGCGTATTCGAGCCCCATGCCGGCGCGCGTAAAGAGATTATGGTAAAGCTGGTTCAGCGTCTTGGCGCCCTCGATGCGGAAAACAGTGCGGATCTGCAGGTGATCCTGCAGATTCTCGCCTACACCCGCAAGCGCTTGGACAACGTCGATGCCGGCGGCCGAAAGCCGGTCGGGCCGGCCGATTCCCGAGAGCTCGAGGATCTTCGGCGAATTGATCGCACCTGCCGAAAGGATGACCTCGCGGCCCGCATGGGCGACATGTGGCTGGCCGTTCAACCGAAAGCGGACGCCGGTTATACGTCGGCCGTCGAATTGCAACCGCTCCGTCTCCGCGCCGGTCAGGACGCGCAGATTGGATCGCTTCATTGCCGGGCGCAGGAACGCCTTGGTGGTGTTCCAGCGCACGCCGCCGCGCTGATTGACCTCGAAGTAGCCCGATCCCTCGTTGTCGCCGTCGTTGAAATCCTCGGTCTTTGGAATGCCGAGCTCCTCAGCCGCATCGCGAAACGCATCGAGGACCGGCCAGGAGAGCCTCTGTCGCTCAACCCGCCATTCGCCTCCTGCCCCATGGATGCCTGACCCGCCGCGATAGTTATCCTCGGATTTGATGAAATAAGGCAGCACCTCATCCCAGCCCCAGCCTCGGTTGCCCGCCTGCCGCCATCCGTCATAGTCGGCCGCCTGCCCGCGCATGTAGATCATTCCGTTGATCGAGGAGCAGCCCCCAAGAACCTTTCCGCGCGGATAGGGAAGCGAACGGCCATTGAGCCCCGCTTCGGGCGCCGTCCTCATCATCCAGTCGGTGCGCGGATTGCCCATGCAGAACAGGTACCCGATGGGGATATGCACCCAGTGATATCGGTCGCTGCCGCCTGCCTCGAGCAGCAGGACGCGATTTGCCGGGTCCGCCGACAGCCGGTTGGCAAGCACGCATCCGGCAGACCCGGCTCCTACGATGATGAAATCGTAGGAGCCGATGTCGACAGCAGCTTGATCTGCAGGTCTGTTCACGCCGCTACTCCCGCCGCCTGCGTCCGTGCCGATGCCAGGCGCCGCCAGATTGGCGCCATCGCTTCGGCGATGTCGCGGTAAAGAGCATACCGCCGCACATAGTGGCCTTCCATGATAGCGTTGGGGGCATAATGACGCTCCATCCGGACCATCGATGTAGCACCTTCGGCAAAATCTGCGAAGACGCCGGCGCCGGTTCCAGCCGTGATCGCTGCCCCGAGCGCGCCCGTTTCGCGCGAGCGCGCGATCGAAACCGGCACACCGAGAATGTCGGCAAATATCTGCGGCCAGATCAGGCTTCGAGACCCTCCGCCCGACAGCACGGCTTCGTTGAAGACGGCCCCTGCCTGGCGCATCGTCTCGATGTGCTGCCGATGGCCGAATGCCACGCCTTCGAATACGGCCCGTACCAGGTGACCCTTGGTATGCCAGCCGGCAACGCCGTAGAAGCCCGCGCGCGCATTGCCGTCCTGCTGCGCTCCGTAGAGGAAGGGGTGATAGAGCGGATCGTCGGCCGCCGGTTCGATCGCAGCGACAAGATCTCCGCAGACGTCAAAGGGCGAGCGCCCGTCCGGCGCCTCCGGGAAGAGTTCGCGCACCAGCCATTCGAGGTTCGCGGCTGAGGTGGCACTCGACTCGATCGCCATGTAGCGCTCACGGTCGAAGGTGGATGACATGAAGACCGGGCCTGCCAGCTGAGACGCTTCGATGATCACCTGGTTGATGCTCCAGGTCCCGGCGATGATCGAGGCCGCACCGGTCCGCGTCACCCCCGACCCGACAGCCGAGGCGACGACGTCGAACAGGCCACCGACCACCGGCGTGCCTGTGGCAAGTCCTGTCTGGGCTGCCGCATCCTCGGTCACATGGCCGGCAATGTCTGAACTTTCGATCAGACGCGGCAGCAGCGCGAGGCATTCGCCAAGACCATAGGCTTCCATCAGCTCCTTGTCGTAGCGCCGATTGGCGACGTCAAGCAGACCGCAGCCTGTCATATCGGAGACGTCGCTGACGCTGACGCCGGTCAGGCGGTTGACGATGAAATCCTTGCAGAGGAAGACGGTGCCGATCTTGGCAAAGGTCTCGTGTCGATGACGCTTCAGCCAGGCGAGCAGTGTCGGCGTCTGCGATGGCCAGGGCCGTTGCTGCCCGATCGGGTAGGTGCGGTCGCCGACGCCCTGTGCCTGCCATTCCTCGACCAGGCCAGCCGCGCGTGTATCCAGCGACTGGATCGCCAGCAGCGGATGACCGTCACGGTCAAGCGCGTAGAGGCCGTTCCCGTGACCGGCGCAGCCGACCGCAATGATCTCCTCGGCCCGGATCCCGGCCTGTTCGATACAGGTACGGATGACCCGGCGGGCATTCGTCCAAAGCTCCTCCAGACCCCGCTCGACATGCCCGGGGTACGGCATGCGGCTATGTCCCTCCTCCGCTGCCGCGGCGATTTCGTTGCCTTCCCGATCGAAAATGACCGCCTTGATGACGGTGTTTCCCGCGTCGAGGCCCAATAGATATTCTGACATGCAGAACCCCTCCCAAGGTCCAGTCCTTGATTCCTAGAGCATTTGCGCGTTTCTTCGAATCGCGAAAGCGCTCCGTCTCGTTGTTTCTACGCAATTCCGGACGCAAAGCCGCTGCGCAGGCTGCTGGAATTGCTCTAGCTACGCTGATAGCGTTCGAATGCTTCTTCGCCGCCCACATCCGCGTGCACGATCGCCATCAACCCGCGCACCACCGCACTTGGATTGGCGTGCTGATAGATGTTGCGCCCGTAGACCATGCCAACGGCGCCCTGTCGCATCAAGGCGGCAGATTTGTCGAAGACGGCGCGAAGATCCTCCTTGCCACCGCCGCGCACAAGAACCGGGCAACGCGCCGCTTCCACGACCCTGTGGAAATCCTGCGCATTGGTCGTCGGGTCGGCCTTGACGATATCCGCCCCCATCTCGCGGGCAAGCCGCGTGAGCGTGACAATCTTGTCGACATCGCCATCGACCATATAGCCGCCCTTTTCCGTCACCGGCTGCATCACCAGTGGTTCGATCATGAGCGGCATGCCGTACTTGTCGCAGTCTGCCCGCACGCGCGAGATGTTCTGCACACACTGGCGAAAGAGGTCCGGCTCGTCGGGCAGCATGAAGAGATTGACGACGACGCAGGCCGCATCCATTTCGATGGCGCCGATCAGCGGTTCGGCCTGGTTCTGCAGCACCGCCCACATGTCGCGGTGACGGATAGGGTTGTAGGGATTGCCCATGTCGATACGCATCACCAGCGCCGGCTTATCCTTGCCGGGGACGTCCTGCAGCAGGTCCGCCTGGCCGTAGTTCATCTGGATTGCATCGGGCGCAGCCTCTACCAGCGCCTTGACGACCGATGGCATGTCTTCGAGGCCGTTGAGGAAGGACGGTTCGTTGCAGACGCCGTGATCGATCGCCACATCCAGGCAGCGACCGCCGCCGAACAGCCGGTTCATCCGGACTTTGCTGTTGTTTCGCATTCTATGCTCCTTTGTTCGTTCCTTGCGGAAAGTGTCGTTTCGTCGACGCCGTGGCGGTCGCGCAAAAGGGTGAGAAACCGGCCGCGTTCTGCAGTACGCTGCGCGGGGCTCCAGCCCTTCTCCGCCGCAAGCAGGTCGAGCACGGCCTCCATCATCTGCAGCGAGAGGTTTCCGGTGATGGCGAGCGTCGTACGCCTCAAGAGCACGTCGTCAAGGCGCTCGACGGATTCGTTGCGGATCAGGAAGAGCAGTTCGCGTTGCGAATAGCCGGGATGCGGCAGCATTGCGTCGGGCTCTGCCGTGATAAAGACGGCGATTGCCTCTGCCTCCGTGCCGTAGCGCGCGAAAAGCTCCGCCATGCGCGCGCCGGAAAGTCCCCTTTCGGCAGCGACCTGCGCAATCCAGGCCGCGCGGTCCAGGGGAAATCGGCGGCCACCCCCGATCGGTCGGTCGGTTGTCGTGACGCGGCGTTTCCTGCCCAGCCGCTCCAGGGTGAGATCGGCTGCGAGCTCGCCGAACGAGCGAAACGTCGTCCATTTGCCGCCGATCATGCACAACACTGCCGGTTCGCCGTCCGTTGCCTCGACAACCGTACAGAAGTGATCGCGCGGAATTCGCCCGGTAAAGCTGTCCGTGCTCGTCGGCAGAGGACGGACGCCCGAGAACTGAAAGCTCACATCATCGGGGCGAACGGTGATCTCGGGAAGCACGAATGAGAGCGATTGCAGGATGTAGTCCCGCTCATCTGTCTCGCAGCGCACGGCTTCCGGGTCGTCGACGCGAATATCGGTCGAACCGACCAGCACCTTGCCCAGATAGGGGAACAGAATGCAGATCCGCCCGTCCTCGTTCTCGTAATAGATCATGTGGTCTGCCAGAGCCTCATAAAGCGCGGCATTCTCGATAATCAGATGAGAACCTTTGGTACCGCCCATCAGGGGCGCCGGCCGCGCTTCCGGCGCAAACAGTGCACCATTGGTGATGTCGATCCATCCACCCGTCGCGTTGATGATGATCGCAGGTTCGATCGTTGCCGAGCCCCCGCCAATATGATCGTGGACGACAAAATGCCCTCCGCCGGCCGGACGAATATCGGCGTAGTTCAACGCCAGCGCCTTGGACCCGGCGCCAATTCCGTCGTCCAGAAGCTCGATGCCAAGGCGCTCTGGATGGCTGACCCATGCATCGTGGTAGGTTGCCGAGCTTTTTACATCAGGATTGAGCGCCGGCCACTTGGCAAGCGTCGCACGGCGACGGCGGAACTGGTGGCGTGGCATCATGGCACGCTTGCGTGTCAGGAAATCATAGATACTCAGCCCGACTTTGATCGCCAGGGCACCCCGGCGGCTCGGCCGGCGGCTCAACCCCAGGAAACGGACAAGACCGTTGCCGAGACCGGAAAAGATGTCGAAGACCGGGACGGTCGTCGGAAGCGGCGCGACGTAATGCGGCGCGTTGCGCAAAAGCCGGTCTCGCTCGACAAGCGATTCCTGCACCAGAGCGAATTCGCCGTTCTCCAGGTAGCGCAGACCACCATGCACCATGCGCGAAAGCGCGGCACTGGCGCCCGAGCAATAGTCCGACTTCTCGACAAGGAGCACGCTGAGCCCCTGCAATGCCAGCTCCCGGAAGACGCTGATGCCATTGATGCCGCCGCCGACGACGCACGCATCCACCTTCGGGCTTTGGCGAAGCCCGTTCAATGTCTCTTCACGATTCATGATGGCAACCCGCTACCTGTCCATATCAGTCAGTTTCGCCGAGATGGCGGCATTGATGGCTCGATGATCGTCCGCGTCGAGCCGGATGGTGCCGGCTCGGGCATTGTCCAATGCCTGCGCGGGATTGCGCGCACCGCAAAGAGCAAAGGTGATGCCGGGCTGTTGAAGCGTCCAGGCGATGACTGTCTGCGCGATGCTGGCGGCGTGCTTATCTGCAACCGGCCTTATAGCGTTGGCGAAAGCCGTTGCTTTCCCGCGGTTGGCCACCGAGAACCGTGGGTTTTCCCGCCGCTGATCGTCGCCGGCAAAGACCCGGTCCGGTCCGACCGCCCCCGACAGCAAGCCGAGTGCGAGGGAGGAATAGCTTAGCGTCGAAATGCCGCTTGTTGCCGTCAACGGCAGGAGATCGGCCTCGACCTCCCGGTCGATCATGCTGAAGCGCTCCTGGATGGCATCGAGACCGCCCACCGAAATATACGCTTCGAGGTCGGCGGGGCTGACATTGCTCGCACCGATCGTCCGGATCTTCCCGGAGGTCTTAAGGTCTTCAAGCGCTCGCATCGTCTCCTCGACCGGGGTGGTGGGATCCTGCCAGTGGGTGATGTAAAGATCGATGTAGTCTGTGCCGAGGCGCCGCAGGCTCTCTTCGATCTCGTGGAAGATGGCATCGCGGCCGAGATACCGGTGAACCGGCTTGCCGTCCTGATCAAAGAAATGCCGGCCTTTCTGGCTATGCCACACGAGACCGCACTTGGTGGCGATGACAGCCTTGTCACGACGTCCGACAAGCGCCTTTCCAACGATCTCCTCGGACCGGCCGAGCCCATAGGCAGGCGCGGTGTCTATCAGTGTCACGCCGGCGTCGAGCGATGCCTGGATCGCGGCGATCGAACCGGCCTCATCCGTGCCGCCCCACATCCAGCCGCCGATGGCCCAGGTTCCCAGGCCTACCGCTGAGGCGGTGATACCTGATGTGCCGATGCTGCGCATCAACTGTTGCCCGCTCATGCCCGATATCCCTTGTCATTTGCCAGCGCGAGAACGCGTGCGCCGGTTGCTTCATCCGTAACCAGCGTATCGAGGTGATGACCGCGCATGACACTCAGGATGGGGCCGGCTTTGTTTGGTCCGCTTGCCACACCGATTTTCATCGGGATCGAAGCGAATTCGGCAAGGGTCAGCGACACCAGCGAGCGATTGAGGCTGTAGTCGCAGACCTGGCCCTGGTCATCGAGCAGATGGGCGAGAAGTTCGCATGAGGCGCCGGAGCGCTCGATTGCGACACGATCCGTGCTCGACGACGGATGCAGGTCGTAATAGCTGGAGTCGTCCGACAGGATGGAGCCGATGCCCACGACCGCAATCTTGGCCTCGCGCCCCCGCTTGAAGACGTCTTCCACCGAGCGCATGTTGATCAACATTGTGCGTTCGGCCGCACTGTCGGCAAAAAGCGGGGCGTGGATCTGGAACGAGCGTCCGCCGAGCCGGTCGGCCATCATCGTCGAGACGTGGTTTACATCGGTGTAGTGCTTGCCCTGGACGCATCCCGTTGCCGGGATGACCTCGACGTCGAAGCGACGTGGCGCCTGAAGGCCGGCAACGACGGCGCTGACGCCCTTGCCGCCCGTAATACAGATGGTGTCGCCATCGGCAATCTGCTCGAGGAGAAGACGCGCGGCAGCCTCACCGACAGATTGCAATGCAGTCTGCGGGTTGTCGGACACGGTCGGCACGACAACCGCGCGGCTGATGCCGCCGAGCGCAAGAAGCTGCTCCTCCATGTCCACCAGCGGCTCGACGGGAGACTTGATCTTGATTTCTACAAGGCCCAACTGGCGGCCGCGCTTGATCAGTCTGTTGACGGTGGCATGAGAGATGCCGAGCTGATCGGCGATCTGCGATTGCGTCAGCCCTTCCAGAAAATGCAGGACCAGCGCTTGGTGCATCTGGCGCGCGACGACGATTTCCTCGCGCGGCGCAGAAAGGGATTTCGGTCTGACAATCGGCATGTCAAGCAGCCTTCCGCTTGTGCAGGAAATGATCGATCGAAACGGCGGCAAGGAGGATGCAGCCCTTGATCATATCCTGCCAATAGACGGAGACATCAAGCAGAATCAGCGAGCTGGTGACCACCGAAAGCAGTGCCATACCCAGGATAGCGCCAAGGATCGTACCCGAGCCGCCGCTCAGCGATGCGCCGCCGATGACAGCCGCCGCAATGATGTTGAGCTCCATGCCGACGCCGAAGGTGGGGGTCGCAGCGCCGAAGCGCGACATGTAGATAACGCCGGCAAGGCCCGACAGCGTGGCACAGAGGACGGTTACCCAGAATTTCACCTGGTTCGTCTTGATCCCGGAATAGAGTGCAGCCTTCTCGTTGCTGCCCGTATAGAAGACCTTGCGGAAGGCCGTTGCCCGGCGCAACAGGAAGTCGAAGACGACGACCACACCGAGGAAGATCAGGATGACATAGGGAATTCCATAGAGCGTGCCCTGTCCCACCGCCTTGAAGGAGGGCGGCAGCGTGAACAGCGAGAGCGGCGTTCCCTTCGTGATGATCAGGCAGACTCCGCGCACGATGACCATCGCGGCAAGTGAGGTGATGAAGTGGTTGAGCCCGATGACCGTGACGAAGAAGCCCATGACGCAACCGATCAATGCACTGGCGAGAATGCCGATCAGCGAGGCGCTCCATGGGTCGAGCCCCAGGAGGAACAGCGATCCGGACAATACCATCGAGAAGCAGACAACGGACCCGACCGACAGATCGATGCCTCCGACGATCAAAAGGATCGTCATGCCGACGACAACGATCCCCTCGACCGAGAATGACATCAGCATCGCCCTGAAATTGCCGAGCGTCAGGAAATGCGGCGAGGCAAAGCTCATCAGGATGCAGAGCGCAAGTATGATCGCGATCAGACCCGCTTCCCGCATCGTCCCCAGTCTTTTCCAGGAAGGAGCGCGCTCCTTCGTCATCGCCAATGCGTGATCTGTCATGGCCTTGTCTCCGGTCCCTGCTTTTTCTTCAGACGGCATGCCCTGATGCCTTCGATGTGTTTTGCTGTCGCGCGCCAATGCCGGACGCGAGCCTCATGATGGCTTCCTCGGTCATCGCATCGCCTCCGACTTCCCCGGCAACCTCTCCTTCGCGAATGACGATCGCCCGGTCGCAAAGACCAAGAAGCTCCGGAAGTTCCGAGGAAATGACGACGATGCCGATGCCGGACTGCGCAAGATCACGCAGCAGGCGATGAATTTCCGATTTCGCGCCGACGTCGATGCCCCGCGTCGGCTCGTCCATGAGGATGACCTTCGGGTTGACCGCCAGTTGCTTGGCGATGGCGACCTTCTGCTGGTTGCCGCCCGAGAGCGACGAGACCGGCATGTCGATGCCCCCCATGCGAACACCAAGACGGCGTGCCAGCTCGCTTGCCCGATCGGCCTCAGCCTTGGCATTCAACATCCCAAATCGACCGGTGAGCTTCTTGAGATCGAGCACGGCGATATTCTGAGCGATCGACAGGTCGAGAAAAACGCCGGAGCCCTTGCGGTCCTCGGACAGATAGACCACGCCGGCGCGCACCGCTTCTGCATAGGACGAGACGCGAAGTGCGCTTCCGTTCAACAGAACTTCGCCTTCGGTGGCATGACGCAACCCGCAGATGCCTTCTGCGATTTCCGTGCGACCGGAGCCGATCAGGCCGCCGATCCCGAGGATCTCGCCCTTGCGGAGTTCGAAGCTGACGCCTTGAAAACGGGCACCGTCGCCAAGATCGCGAACAGAGAGAACGGTTTCGCTCGTACGCTCGGCTTCCGGTTGCTTTTCGGGATAAAGCTGGGTGATTTCGCGGCCGACCATACGACGCACCACGTCGTCAGGCGTCAGATCGGAGACGTTCTCCGTCGAAACATAGCGTCCGTCTCTGAAGACCGTGACGCGATCGCAGAGACTGAAAATCTCCGCCATGCGATGGCTGATATAGACGATCGAGATCCCGTGGGCCTTCAGATCGTTGATGATGCCGAACAGCACCTGCGCTTCTGCCTCCGTCAGGGCCGCCGTCGGCTCGTCGAAGATCAGAACGCGGCAGTCGAGCGTCAGCGCCTTGGCAATCTCCACAAGCTGCTGGCTGGAAATCGGCAGATCGCCAACCTTCTGGCGAACATCGATGGGTGCAAGGCGGTTGATGACCGCCTGCGCATCCCGTTCCAACCTGGCATAATTCATGAAAGGCGACCGCCGGCGGTTCGTCGTCGCCATGAACATGTTCTCGGCAACGGTCGCATCCGGGCAGAGCGCGATTTCCTGGTGGACCAGCCCGATGCCGAGGGACTGGGCAACGGCGGGCGAGGCGATCTTGACGGGCGCGCCATCGACCAAAATCTCACCTTCGTTCGGCTGCAGCACACCCGCGATGATGTTCATCAGCGTCGATTTGCCGGCGCCGTTTTCGCCGCAGAGCGCATGAACTTCGCCTTTTTGAAGGCTGAAACCCACATCCGTCAACGCCGTGATGGCGCCAAAGCGCTTGCTGATATTGCGTATCTCAAGAACCGGCGCTTGCACCATCATCCCCTCCATTTCCACGCTTCTGATCGGCTGTCCGGGGTCCCCGGACAGCCGCACTTCAAAGCTTACTCCTCGATGCCCTTCGTACCCCGGCGCTTGAGATACTTGTCCCAGTAGAAGTCATCGGCATTGGCAGCCGTCACGATCGACAGGCCGTTGTCGACGAAGGGAATGCTCATCGGGTTGAAGCCCGAACGCTTGGCATCGTTCATCGGGTCGATCAGTTCCGGATGCTTGGCAAGCCACAGCATCATGAAGCCCATGTAGCCCTGCATGCCCTGGTTCGGATTGATGGAACCGAACACTTCGCCGGCCTTGATCATGTCGAGGATGTTGGCGTTGACGTCAGCGCACATGACAAGGATTTTGCCGCCGCTTTCCTTGTTGGCCTGAGCCGCACCGATCGCCGAGTTTGCTTCCGGCATGAATACGGCGTTGAGGCCGGGATGCGCCTGGACCAAGCTCATCAGACCTTGATAGGCCTTGTTCGGGTCCTGGTTGGACGCTGCCCTGCCGACGAGCTTCATCTCCGGGTACTTTTCTTCCATCCGCGCGATGAAAGCCGAGATGCGCTTGTCGTGATTGTCCTGTCCCGGATTTTCCAGAACCGCGTATTCGCCCTTGCCGCCAAGCTTCTTTGCAATGGCATCGGCGGCGTAGGTGCCCTCGCGGGTATTGTCCGACGTGATGAAGGAGATACGCTTGGACAGCGGCGAGTCCGCCGCGAAGGTGACGACGGCCGTGCCCTGATCGATCGCGCGATTGATAGGCTCAATGAAAGGGTCCGAGTTCATCGGATGAACGAGGATGCCTGCCGGGTTCTGTGCAAGCGCCTGGTCGAAGGTGGCGATCTGCTTGTTGACGTCATATTCCGGCGTGCCGGTATAGGCGGTTTCGCATCCGAGCTGCTGGCCTGCCTGCTTGAACATCTCATACACCGGGAACCAGTATTCCACGCCCGAGACCATGACGTTCATGACGTATTTTTCGCCTGGCTTGCAACGAAACGGATTTTCCGTTTCTGCAGCCGCTGCCGGCGACATCATTGCTGCGGCGGCCAAAACGGCCAATGCGGTTGTGCTTAGAAAATTGCGCAAAGTTCCTCCTCGAGGCCGAAGCCCCCTCCCAAAAGACGGATGGCGCGGATTGCGCCTTGTTCGTGAAACCGGCTTCCTCCTCGAACTCCGGTGAGCACAACTAACCTCCGGAAAAGACCGTTGTCAATATAATTCACACCATGAAATATATTTCACATTGCAGCTGTTCTTGTTCCATTGACTGGGCGTCGCGGGCGCTGCCACCTGGAAAAGCTATGCGGCTGTCGATGCAACCGGCGAGCAGCAATGATTGCGATTCCGCCGCAGCCTGTTGACCGCCCAAATTATTAACGATCGCTTAACCATATCCATCGTTTACAATCATTAGCGACCCGTGGTGGTCATTGATTCGAGAGCTCGACGCGAAATTTGCGTTGGATGCGAGGAAGACGATTGCGGCGGTCGACAACATGCATGTGCTAAGATTGATAGCCCTTGTCGGGCTAGCAGGTCTTGCTGCCGGTTGCACATCTACGGGCAACGTCAGGCTGCCGAATGGCGCCCAGACTGTGGCAAGCGAGCAGGCGCTTGCGCTGCCGCCGCCCGGTGGCCCATCGATCGTCAGTGTCGTGGAGCACAGGCGCGGCAACGGCGTGGACCAGACGATTTCGCTTTTCACCTCGTCATCGGTACCCGGTCAGAATTCTCTGAAGGTGCAGTTTCTCGGGGGCAGCGGCGCCAATCCCGGCGCCGGCAATGCGCCTTACAAAATGTTCAGCGAAAGCGGACTGTCGCGCGAGATGTTCGCAGCCGTCCCCGGCGTGCCAATGGTGAGGTCCGCGACCTTCCTGCAAAACAGCTACGGTCCGTTCGGCTACGCTTCCGGCAGAAGCCGTGCGGGGGATGCCTGCATCTATGCCTGGCAGCAGATCCGCTCCAGCCGCTCGGCGCAGACACAGGCACGCAATTTCGGGATGATTCAGGTTCGCCTGCGCCTTTGCGACGCGCGCGCGACAGAGCGCCAGCTTCTCGGCATCGTCTACGGCTATACCGTTGTCGGAACGTTGAACGGCGAGATCTGGAATCCCTTCGGCACGACGCAGGGCGCCGATCCCACGCTTGGGCGCCCGGGCAACCCGATCTATCCGGACGAAGGCCAATATCGCAATTCGCCCATGGCAATCGGCTACGAACCGTCGCCGGTTGCGCTTGGCCCGGCACCAGCGCGCCAGGCGGTTGTACGAGCGCCGGCGCCGGCAGCCTTGCCGCAAGCGGTCGGCCCACGTGTGCCGGGTCCTGATATGACCGAAGGTGAACAGCCAGCCGATGCGGGGACTACCCCCGTTGCGATGGCGGCGCCTGCCCAACTGCAAGCGATGACGGCAAGCGGCGTAACGGTGCCGTCGCCGGACTGCATAGGCGACGCGGCCATGACGGCCGCCTGCCGGAGATAGATGACCACAGGCCGGATTGCCGCGCGGCGCCCGGTTCAATGCCTTCGAAGGGACGCCGATGCATAAAGCCCGAAGCATCTTGATATGGGCCGTGGTTTCGCTCTGCGTGATCGTATTGATCACCTTGCCTGTCAGTCTGCAGACCCAGCTTATCGCCAGCATCACCGTGGTCGCGTTCATGGCGGTCATCAAGGGGTTGAAGGGCGAAGGCATCTGGCGTTTGATCGCGCTCGCCTTCGGAACATCGATCGTGTTGCGCTACGTCTACTGGCGCACCACCAGCACGCTGCCGCCGCTCAATCAGCCTGAGAACTTCATTCCTGGGCTGCTGCTCTACCTCGCGGAAATGTACAGCGTGGCAATGCTGGCCCTCAGCCTGTTTATCGTGGCGACTCCGCTCCCGCCGCGCGCATCTCGCGCATCGAAACTGGACCACTTCCCGCATGTCGATGTCTTCGTTCCCTCCTACAACGAGGATTCCCACCTTCTCGCCAATACATTGTCGGCAGCCAAGGCAATGGATTACCCCGCCGACAAGCTGCACGTATGGCTTCTCGACGACGGCGGGACGCTGCAGAAGCGCAACTCCAACAAACTGCTCGAGGCGCAGGTCGCGGTCGCTCGCCACAACGAGCTCAAGCAGCTGTGCGAGGACATCAGCGTCCGCTATCTGACGCGAGACCGCAACGAGCATGCAAAGGCCGGCAACCTCAACAATGGCATGAAGCACTCCTCCGGCGAACTGATCGCCGTCTTCGACGCAGACCATGCGCCGGCGCGCGACTTCCTCCTCGAGACCGTGGGCTATTTCGACGACGATCCGAAACTCTTCCTCGTCCAGACGCCGCACTTCTTCATCAACCCGGATCCGCTCGAACGCAACCTGCGCACCTTCGACAAGATGCCGAGCGAGAACGAAATGTTCTATGGAATCATCCAGCGCGGTCTCGACAAATGGAATGCCGCCTTCTTCTGCGGATCGGCCGCCGTTCTCAGCCGCAAGGCGCTGGAATCGCAAAAGGGATTCAGCGGAATCAGCATCACCGAGGACTGCGAAACCGCTCTCGCTCTACATGGCGCCGGCTGGAACAGCATCTATGTCGACAAGCCGCTGATCGCCGGACTTCAGCCCGCGACATTTGCCAGCTTCATCGGCCAGCGCAGCCGGTGGGCGCAGGGCATGATGCAGATCCTGCGCTTCCGCTTTCCGCTCCTGAAGCGCGGACTGACCATCCCGCAACGCCTTTGCTATATGTCCTCGACGCTGTTCTGGCTATTTCCCTTCCCGCGCACGGTATTCCTGTTTGCGCCGCTGTTCTACCTGTTCTTCGATCTCGAGATCTTCACGGCCTCAGGCGGCGAATTCCTCGCCTACACGCTCGCCTACATGCTCGTGAACCTGATGATGCAGAACTACCTCTACGGCTCGTTCCGCTGGCCGTGGATCTCCGAACTCTACGAGTACGTGCAGACCGTGCACCTGCTCCCCGCCGTCATTTCGGTCATGCTCAACCCGCGAAAACCGACCTTCAAGGTGACCGCCAAGGACGAGTCGATTGCCGTCAGCCGACTGTCGGAAATCAGTCGGCCGTTCTTCGTCATCTTTGCCGTGCAGGTCGTCGCGCTCGCCGTTACCATCTTCCGTATCTATACTGAACCCTACAAGGCCGACGTCACGCTTGTCGTCGGCGGATGGAACGTCATCAACCTGATCATGGCCGGTTGTGCGCTCGGCGTCGTTTCCGAACGCGGCGAGCGGGCATCGTCGCGACGCGTTCGCGTCAACCGCCGCTGCGAGTTCGGCATCAACGGCAAATGGCATCTGGCTTCCATCGAGGACGTCTCTGTGCACGGTGCCCGCCTGCACGTTTTCGAAAAGCAGCTGGACGCGGCACTGGTCGGTGGCAAAGGCGAAATCCGCTTCCAGCCCTATAGCGGCGCCGAGACCGAAACCCTGCCGCTGATCGTGCGCAACATTCAACCCTCCGAAGGTCTGTTGGCCGTGGGCTGCCAGTATGTCCCGAAGAGCGCGCTTGATCATCGTCTGATTGCCGATCTGATGTTTGCCAATTCCGCTCAATGGACGCAGTTCCAGGAAGGACGCCGGCGCAATCCCGGACTTATCCGCGGGACGATCTGGTTTGTCGGGCTATCGCTCTACCAGACAAGCCGAGGCCTGGTTTACTTCTTCCGCAGCATGCGGCCGGAGCGTGAAGCGCAGCGGCAAGCCGCAAAGGCGAACGGCTGATGAAGATAGTCGCCTCTGTACTTGCTTTTTGTCTCAGCGCATCGGCTTTCGCCAATGCCCAGACGGCACCGTTCGACATGTCAGGGGAACGCTCGACGGAGACGCGAACCGTCGTTCCGCGTTTGACACTTCCTGCAACTCCTGCACCGGCGGCCCCTGCGACCCCATCCGCGCCCGCGATAACCGGTGAGCCCCCCCCTCCTCTGGCGCCGTTTTCGATGGACCCGGCAACGCCCCAGCGTCAAACGGTTGCGCCCGCCCAGCCGATACAGCCAACCGCACCGCCGGTTTTGTCCCGTCCGCCACAGCAAACCGCGACGGAACAACCGGCCAACCCCATGGCAGGCGACCTCTCTCGCCGGTACGTCATACCGTTCCCGAAGCTTGGACTTGACGGCGAGTATGACCGCAGGTCGTGGTCGGTGTATCTGACGCCTGAGCAGGCTGCGGCCCCCGCTACGTTCAATTTCGCATATCAGAATGCCATTGTCGTTGCGCCCGAGGCTTCCCAGCTCGCCATTCTCGTCAACAACAGGATCATCGGCGAGCAGCCGGTCGGCTCGCCGGACGGTCCCACGAACGTTTCTTTCCCCGTACCGGCGCGGCTTCTGCAGCCGGGCGCAAATCTGCTGACAATCGAAGCGACGCATCGGCACCGCACCGATTGCACTGTCCAGTCAACCTACGAACTCTGGTCGGATATTGCTCCCTCCGAGACCTTCTTGAAATTTGCCGGTCAGGAGGCCGCCAAGTTCTCCAGTACGGATGCTATCCGCGCCGTGGGCGTCGATGGCGCCGGCCGGACCGAGTTCAATTTTGCCGTGCCGGCGCTTGAACAGCCAGGCACGACGAAACCGCTTTTGAGATTGGCGCAGGGTCTTGCCGTCTTGGCCGGCATGCCAAACCAGACCTTCTCGTTCACGACAGATTCCCTGCCTTCCTCAAGCCCGGGAAAAATGACCGTCGTTGTGGGAACGCCGAGCGAATTGCAACCCTTGTTTCCCGTGCCGGCGGCGGCGCAAACAGCCCCGTTCGCGACGTTTGCGACCGACCCGCGATCCGGCGCGCCGGTTCTCCTGGTGACCGGCCCCTCGTGGCCAGCGATTTCGACAGCGATCGATACGATCGTGTCGACGACGGACCGAGCCCCAACGATCCGTCGCGACGCACTCGCCACCCAGAGATGGAGCGCGCCGGATGCACCGATGATCTTTTCGGCGAGGACGCTGTCCTTTTCGCAGCTGGGCGTGAAGTCGACGGAGTTCTCGGGGCGGCGTTTTCGGACCAGCTTCAATGTCGCCGTGCCCGCGGATTTCTACGCCAACGCCTATGGCGAGGCGACGGTCCTGCTTGACGCGGCCTACACCCAGACGGTTCTGCCGGGCAGCCACGTCGATATCTATGTCAACGGCAACATCGCCTCCACCTTGCCGATCACCTCGACCGGTGGGGGCAT
Organism: Rhizobium sp. P1_C7; assembly: GCF_056406295.1. NCBI lineage: Bacteria > Pseudomonadati > Pseudomonadota > Alphaproteobacteria > Hyphomicrobiales > Rhizobiaceae > Rhizobium > Rhizobium sp. P1_C7. The sequence goes on along the minus strand of NZ_JBFUAL010000003.1, from coordinate 306,238 downwards.
CTTCCGGCACCTGCCCATTCGTGTGACGATGCGGCATTTCAAGCCCGGGCTCAACACCGTCTCGCTCGAAGCAATCCTGCTGACAAAGGAGGACGAGCTCTGTGTTCCCGGTACCACGGCGGGCGCCGGACCGCGTTTCGCTCTCTTCGATACCAGCGAATTCCAGATGCCCGACTTCGCCCGCGTCGGCCAGCGGCCCAATCTTGCCGCGCTTGCAGGGACCGGCTATCCCTATAGCCGCGCCGCGCAGCCGACCCCGCTCTTCATCGACCGGGTGGATGCGGACACTCTTTCGGCCACGGCAACGCTGCTTGGCCAGATGGCACTCGTTGCGGGACGTCCAATCGACATTGAGCCCGCAGCATCGCCAGCCGCGATCGGCGAGCGCGATGCCATCTTCATCGGTTCTATCTCGCAGATGCCCCAGGGTGTCTTGTCGCAGCTGAACATCGCTACCACCAGCCAGGCAACCTGGCGGCCACTCGCCGCGACGCAGACCACCCCGACCGAAACCAACGTGATGTTCGACCAATGGCGCTCCAAGGTCAGCGGTGGCGTCTGGCGCGGCCAGATCACGTCTTTCCAGGAATGGCTGCGACGGAACTTCGATATCTCGCTGAGCTCCCTGCAGTTCATTCCAGGGGCGGAAGCGCTGTTTACGCCGTCGAACGCCAACAGCTTCATGCTCGCCCAGGGAACGGGCACGTCGGGCGGTTCGACATGGACGATTGCCGCCGCACCATCGGCAAAGGACCTTCGAGAAGGGGCTAACGCCGTGACGGCGCATGTGAACTGGCCGCAGATCGCCGGTCACGTCACCACATACTCCGCGGCCACTGGCAAGATCGAAACGGTGCCCGTCACTCGTTTCGACTTCATCGGTGCAGAACAGGCGACATTCGCCAACTACCGCCTGATCGCGGCAAACTGGCTGTCGACCAACATTCTGTCCTATGCCGTCCTTTTGGTTGGTCTTTCTCTGCTGATCGGCGTGACGACAGCGAGCATGCTCGCACGACTGGGCAGGCACAAATGAGCAGGTGGCGAAACATCGTTGCGGCCGCCGGGGTCGCCCTGCTTGCCTTATGCCCGCTTTCAGCACAGGCAGCCGCGATCGATCCGCAAGCGTGGAGTGCCTACAAGGCAAAATTCCTGGATGCGAGCGGTCGCATCGTCGATGACGGCAACGGCGGCATCAGCCACAGCGAGGGGCAAGGCTACGGGATGCTGCTGGCATATCTTGCCAACAGCCCGTCCGATTTCGAGCAGATCTGGTACTTCACCCGCACCGAACTGCTGCTGCGCGACGATGGCCTTGCCGTCTGGAAATGGGATCCAGCCGTCAGCCCGCATGTGAGCGACACCAACAACGCGTCCGACGGCGACTTGCTGATCGCCTACGCGCTCGCGCTTGCGGGCTCGGCCTGGAACAACCAGTCCTATCTGAAGGCCGCAGCGAAGATCGCAGACGCGCTGCTGGCGCACGCCATCGTAGAAGCCGGCGGTCGTACCGTGCTCCTGCCTGGCGTCGAAGGATTCAATGCGCCTGAACGCGACGATGGCCCGGTGATCAATCCTTCGTACTGGGTCTATGAAGCGATCCCCGTCATGGCCCTTCTGGCGCCGTCCGACGAATGGCAGGCATTGTCGGATGACGGATTGTCGCTGTTGCAGTCGCTGCAGTTCGGTCCGCGCAAGCTGCCGGCCGATTGGGTGAGCCTCAATCATCAGCCGACACCTGCCGAAGGCTTCGATGCCGAGTTTGGCTACAATGCAATTCGTATTCCGCTCTATCTTGCCCGCGCGGGAGTTTCGGACAAGGCGCTGCTGCTACGATTGCAGTCGGGAATGACTGCCGAAGACGGCGCGCCAGCGACCATCGACCTGAAGACCGGCAAGCCAAAGCAGTCGCTTCCGGATGCTGGTTATCGAATTGTTAACGATGTTGTGGCCTGTGTAACATATGGAACGAAGCTTCCCGCATCGTCCCGGCAGTTCGCGCCGTCGCTCTACTATCCGTCCACCCTTCAGCTTCTGGGGTTGGCCTTTGTCGGGGAGAAACATCCAGAGTGTCTTTGAAATCCTCTGTCGTTGCAGTGTCGGTTGCGATCGTGGTGGCGGGCCTTGTCACTGCGCTGAAGGATCGCGCGGCCCTGCAAGAGGCGTTGGGTTTCGGGGCTCCAAGCCATTCGACGCCACAGTTGTTGTTGATGGGGCGCATCACAGGCGGCCCTGACCCCTTGCCCAACAGGCCGGCTTTCGACCTGCAGTCCGTGGCGGACCGCATTCAGGCCGTTGCGGCTGCCCCCGCTACACTCGGAGAACGATCGCCAAGCGAAGCGGCGCCCTCGTCGCCAGCCGCTATCGCGCAAGCAACGCAGTCGCCTCCAGCGCAACCCGCGTCGACGCAGCCAGCCCCTCAGCCTAAGGTCGACGAGAGCGCGCTGCGTTATTTTGCGAGCCGAGGGGACAAAGCGCGGCTTCAGGCGGAAATCTCGCGTCTGCAGGCACTCTATCCGGACTGGGTGCCGCCTGCCGATCCGCTCGCCATCCCGCAGGGCGGCGACAAGCAGCTCGAATCGATGTGGCAGCTCTATGCGGAAGGACGCTACGCGGAAGTGCGAAAGGCGATCGCCGATCGTCAGGCGGCCGACACCGCCTGGCAACCACCCGCAGATCTCCTCGATCGCCTCGATGTCGCCGAAGCGCGGGCGCGGCTGGTCAATGCCTCGAACCTGAAACAGTATGCCACCGTTGTGCAGATCGGGGCCGACACGCCGAGCCTGCTCACCTGCAGCGATATCGACGTTCTATGGCGCGTCGCGGAAGCCTTCGTCCGGACCGAGCGTCCCGATCGCGCGCAGGACGCCTATGCCTACATCCTGAAGAGCTGCACGAACCCGCAGGAGCGCCTTGCGACAATACAGAAGGCCTCCGGCTTGCTGCCATACGCGCCGATGCAAATTCTCCTGGCGCTCGAGCGTCCCGATGGCAACGGCGGCCGCGAATTCGACAGCATTCGCAATGACCTTGCCCGCAGCTTCGTTGCTGCCGGAAACGGCAATCCCGACCTGGCAATCGCGCCCGACTATATCACGCAGGTGCAGCACCTGGCCGAAACGCAAGGGATCGCCTCCGACAGTCTGCTGCTTGGCTGGTACAATCTGCGTCGCGAAAACTATACGGACGCTGAAAAGTGGTTTCGTGCGGCTCGCGTCAAAGAGGACTCGGCAAGCGCCTCCCAGGGGCTGGCGCTGGCACTGATCGCGCAAAAGAAGGAGCAGGAAGCGGAGGAAGTCATGTACAAATGGCGCGCCGCCTCCCCGGACGCAACCGCCACCTATCTCGCGGCAACGGCCAATCTGATGGCACTGCAGCCGCCGGCGAACATCGGCGAGGACGTGCTTGGACGCGTCGCGGCTGAAGTCATCGCCCAGAAATATGTGCCGACAGCACAGCAGTTCGGCTGGTATGCACGCTCCCTCAATCAGCCGCAGACCGCCGCGCGGTGGTTCGAGACGGCGTTGCGCTGGAAACCGGACGACGAACCGTCGGCCTATGGGCTCGCCATTACCCGCGAGCAGCTCAATGACCGCAAGGGCGTCGCGGAGGTCCAGCGCCTCTGGGCGGGGCGTTCGACGCGCATCGCAGAGCTCGGAGAAACTGCCTCCCTGAAGCCTCTCACCCCCAATACTTTCCCATCTCCCGGCACGGCAGCACAGCTGCAGGCGCAGAGCCAGGCTGCTGACGTTGTCGCGTCCCCGCCAGCTGAGCCCGCCAAGTCGGCGATGCAGACCGTTACCGTTCGCCGCGGTGCCCGCCAGTCGCGCGGATGCTCGACGACGGTCAACGCCCAGCTTCTGGAACCCGCGAGCGCACTCACCCGTGGCTGGTGCCTGATGGATCTCAACCGCCCAATGGAGGCTGTCGAGGCTTTCGAGGCGGCGCTTGCCAGTCCCGCCCGCAAGGTTCGCGAGGATGCGGCCTATGGGCAGAGCCTTGCCTACCTGCGTGCCGGACTTTCCAATAACGCCGCTGTTGCCGCGACGAAAGCGCCACAAAGCCGCCAGCGCGCCGCGGAACTCCAGGTCGCCATTCTTTCCGATCGCGCGCTTGCCGCCTTTGGTGCCAAGCGCTTCCGCGAGACGCTCGTCTATCTCGACCAGCGAGCGCAGCTGCAGCAGGAGCGCATCGATCTCATGGTTCTCCGTGGCTACTGCTACCTGAACCTGCAGATGTATGGCGACGCCGAGCGCATTTTCAACGCGGCAGCGGCCACGGGAAACAAGGATGCAAATCGTGGTCTTGCCGATCTGAAGAGTGCCACCCATCCGGACTCCAAGTACTAGACTAGGTTACCCCACCGTAGCGAGGGCGTTCGCATTGCGAGGCATAATTGGCCTTCGCTTGTGATGCCGTGGCCGCAGACTCCGGACCGTGACAGTCCCATCCAAGGCGGCCGGAAGCATCCAGCCTCGCAACAACGAAAATGCCCACCGCGAGACCAGCGGCGGGCATCTGCACTTCGGCTCGGAGAGAGTGTGAGCCTTAGATATTGGCAAGCAACTCGTTGATGCGCGATTCCATGTCGGCGAGAGCTGCGTCGACTTCCTTCTGACCGGTGATGGCAGCGCTCATTTCCTGGCCGATAATGTCCTGGATCGCGAACTGGCGCTGCACGGTCGCGGGCAGCGGCGTGCCCAGCGTGGCAATGGCAGAAATCGTGTCACGATGCGGCAGGGCCTTGAACTCGGCGGACGCCAACACAGCCTTGACTGCCGGCAGGTGGCCGGTGCGCGACCAGTCGAAGTCGTTGTCGTGGAAGAACTTCAGGAACTTGCCGATGGCAGCCGTTTCCTCAGGCTTGCGGTCCTTCTGCGACACTGCCCAGCTGTGGCCGTCCGCATACTGTGCCTTCTTGCCGCCGAAGAGCTGCGGGTAGGGATAGACGGCATAGCCGCCCTTGTTCAACGCCGTACCGGCGGTCTCGGACGAGGCTGTATAGTCCCCGATCACCCACGTACCGTTCAGATGGACCCCGCCTTCGCCGGAGAGGAAAGCGTTGATGCCAGCGGCGTAATCCAGGTCCTTGGTGGTGTCGCCGTTGTCATAGATCGCCTTGTACATCTCGAGAACCTTCTTGGCCTCCGGCGTATTCAGCTTCACCTGCTTCGGATTGGCGAAGAAGTTGGAATCCTGCTGGAAGAGGTAAGTGTAGAGATTGCGGGTATAGAGCGCGACCTCGTTTGCAAGGTTCTGGACGAAGTACGGCTTGCCCGTCTTTTCCTTGAACTGCTTGGCCTGTGCCAGAAGCTCGTCCGGGCTGGTGGGCAGCTTCGGCGTGCCGTCGGCGTTGACGAGCTCGGCTTTTTTGAAGAGGTCCATGTTGATGTGGTAAAGCATGGTCCAGTTGTCGATCGGAAGGCCGTAGATCTTGCCTTCCTTGGTCACGCCGCCCAGGCTGGCATCGGTGAAGTCGGAAGACGCGACGCCGACGGCCTTCAGCACGTCGTCGAGCGGCATGATCAGGCCCTTCGACTGATAGTCAGCAAGCACCGACTGATGGATGGTGACGATGTCAGGCGGATCGCCGGCTGCGAACTGCGCCGTCAGCTGGTCATAGCCCGGCCACTCAACGGTCGTGACGGTGACATGCACATCAGGATTGTCAGCATTGAACTTGTTGATGAGCGAGGTGATGATGCCGCACTCGCCGACAGCTTTGCTGACATCGGTGTTGGTGCCGAAATCCGCGTCACAGGCGCCAAAAAAGCGCTGGACGGTGAGTTCGGTGGCCGCAAAGGCCGGCGTCGCACCGGCGAGGGCGATCACCGAGGCCGCCGCCAGCATGTATTTCCTCAAGGTATGCGTCATTCCAACTCCTCCTCTTCGGGTCCTCGACCCCTGGCTTAAGCCCCCTCCCCGGGAGCCGGTTGCGACGTCATCGTCCTTCAGCCTCAGCGCACGGCGGCGCCGGAGACTGCCGTCACGATGTATTTCTGGAAAAACAGGTAGAGAATGAGGATCGGCGCGCCTGCAAAGACCGCCTGCGACATCAGGAAGCCGAGGCCTTCCGATTGCGCGAAGTTGGTCTGCGTCGAGGCAATCCCGATCGTCAGCGTATACATTTCCTTCTTCGTGCCCGAGATCAGCGGCCAGAAGTAATCGTTCCAGGCGCCAAGGAAGGTAAAGATGCCGAGCGTGGCCTGCGCAGGCACCGTGAGAGGCAGCAGCACCTTCCAGAAGATCTTGAAGCGGCTGGCGTTGTCGAGCAGCGCTGCCTCGTCGAGCTCCTTCGGAATGGCGCGGAAATATTGCGTCATCAGGAACACGCCAAACGGAGCGGACAGACCTGGCAGGATCAGACCATGATAGGTGTTGTGAAATTTCAGCCAGCTGAAGAGCTGGTGACGCGCGATCAGGACCGCCTGTTCGGGCACGGCAAGTCCGAGCAGAACGATGATGAAAAGCGCATTGCGGAACGGAAAATTCAGTCGGGCGAAGCCGTATCCGGCGAGCGACGAGAGAACAAGCGTCATGATGGTCAGGCCGCCTGAGACGATGACGCTGTTCAGAATCCAGCGGAAGACCGACGAAGTCGCCAGGATATTGATGTAGTTGTTGATCGTGTAAGGCGCATGGAAGACGGAGTTCATATCCGCCATTAGCTCCTTGTTGTCCTTCAGCGAGAGCCCGACCACCCAGACCACTGGCGCCATCATGATCAGCGCGCAGAGAATGGCGAGGAACAGGATCACGCGATCGCCGGTCGAACGACCGACCATGTTGCCACCGGAAGCGCTCATCCTTCTTCTCCTTTGCGGCGCGAGATGAAGTACTGCGCCATGGCAGCAATCAGGATCAGGACGAACAGAACTTCCGAGGCTGCAGCACCCAGCCCGAGGTCCCATTTGGTAAAGGCGGCTTCGTAGATGTAGAAAACGATCGGTTTGGAGACGTTATTCGGACCGCCGAGCGTCATCAGCTTGGACTGACCGAAGAGCTGGAACTGCAGCACGACCTGAATGATGAGAACGAGGACGAAGGTTCGCCGGATCGATGGCAAGGTGATGTGCCAAAGCGTGCGCCAGCGGCTGGCATTGTCGAGTGCTGCCGCCTCGTAGATCTCCGCCGGCACCTGTTGCAGCGCCGAAAGGAAAAGCATCATTGGCAGACCGATGCACCACCAGATGGTGGCGATGGCTATGCCGATCATCGCAAGCTTCGGATCTGAAAGGAAGGCCGGCGAGGTTGCGCCGAACCAGCCGTAGACCGTGGCGAGCAATCCGAAATTTCCGATGAAGACGATGCGCCAGATCAGCGTGACGATCGTCACCGACAGGACCGACGAAGAGAAATAGATTGTGCGCAGCACCGTCGCCGTCTTCGTCTTCCGGTTCAACGCCAGTGCCAGCAAAAGCCCCAGGACGGCCAGCGCCGGCACCGTCAGAAAGACGAAATAGAAGGTGTTGCCGACAACCTGGATGAAAATCTTGTCGCGGAAGAGGCGCAGATAGTTGTCGATGCCGACGAAGCGCCCAGTGCCGAAGGCATCGGCCTTGTGGAGGCTGAGCCAGATGCCCCAGAACAGCGGTACAACCAGCAGGGTGACGAAGAAAAACAGGTAGGGCGCGACAAAGAGGGCGTTACGCCAGAGCGGCGCATTGATGTTCTGTACTGTCTGCCGCGCGGCGGCCTTGGCGCTCGAACGGGTGCCGGACAGGGTCGCCTCAGCCATGCCCCGGCTCCTCGTTGTGCCAGGCGCTGCCTTCGGCATTGAAAAGATGTGTGCGGGTGCCGTCGAGCGCCAGCCCCACCTCGTCGCCGATCGCAACACGACTGTTGCCGATGTCTTCGGCCACGACCGTGCTGCCGTCCTTGAGGCGCGTATAGAGAAGCGTGCGGTCGCCGAGGCGCTCGAGCACGTCAACCTTGCCCGTCGTCGTTGCCGGAACGCCGTTTGCCAGTTTCACCGCCTCGGCGCGGATGCCGAGCGCGTGCTCGCTGCCTTTGACGCCGGCTGCACGGATTGCAGTCTGCAATTCTACGCCATCAGGCAGGCTGGCGCGGAGGAAACCGTTCTGCTCCGACAGACCGACCTGCAGAAAGTTCATGGTTGGGGAACCGACGAAGGTGGCGACGAAGCGGCTGGCCGGACGGGAATAGATCTCCATCGGAGATCCGATCTGCTCGATCTTGCGGTTGTTCATGACCACGATGCGATCGGCCAGCGTCATCGCCTCGATCTGGTCGTGCGTGACGAAAATCATTGTCGATTTGACGCGATTGCGAAGCTGGGCGAGTTCTACCCGGGTGCGAACACGCAAAGCCGCATCGAGGTTCGACAGCGGCTCGTCGAAGAGGAAAGCCTTCGGCTCCTTGACGATGGCGCGCCCGATCGCGACGCGTTGCCGCTGGCCGCCCGAGAGCTGGCCGGGCTTGCGCTCCAGGAGATGGCCGATCTCGAGCATGCGGGCCGCTTCCGCAACACGGGCGGAAATGACGCCTGCGGGAATGTTGATATTGCGCAAGCCGAACGCCATGTTGTCGGCAACCGTCATGTGCGGATACAGCGCATAGCTCTGGAATACCATGGCGATGTCGCGCTGTCCGGGCGGCAGCGTGTCGATGCGCTCGCCGTTGATCGAGATGGTTCCCTCGTCGACGCTTTCGAGGCCGGCAATCATCCGAAGCAGGGTCGATTTCCCGCAACCCGAAGGCCCGAGGAAAACCATGAACTCATTGGCGTTGATCGACAGCGAAAGGCCGTCGAGGACGGTCATCGAACCGAAACGCTTGCTGACATTGTGGATTTCGATAAAGGCCGTCATCCGACTGCTCCCATGCTGCAGTCAGAACCCGAAAAGCCGATATGGACACGTGGCTGGCCTATCTCGACCGAGTTGACGCCCGTTTTGACAAACGGGGCCCCTTCAGTCAGTGGTAGTGCCAAAACAGAAGCGGTGGCTCCCATCTTTTCCTCCCAGTGGCACGTCAAAACCGGTGCGCTGACGTTAAATCATACAATTGCGATGTCAACATATCTTTGATATGCATCAGCTTTCTTGATTTAAATATCAAGCCTGCAACCGGATCATCCGGTAGGAGAGCGGTGCGATTTTTGCGCTGAGCTTTCCGCCCGCAAACGACGCGTCGTCAGCCTTGTGAGGCACGACATTGTCGGGTTTCTCGGCGGTGTTGGTGATGGTGAGATCGGCATGTGCGATCACCTGATCGTCGACGATCTTGAGCGCTCCGAACTCCAGCAGGCTGGCGTCGAGGTCGAGGGATTCGGTGCCGTGCCGATTGACGATGAAGAATGTCACCGCCCTCCTGTCCGCATCGTGGACGGCGGAGACGTCTAGATAGGGTACATCGCCGAGATCGTCGACCTTGTAGCTCGGGCTGTCCACCATCAGCTTCAGCGCCGTGCCACGACCGAAGACCGAGGCAAAATAGTAGGGGTAGAAGATGGTCTGGCGCCATGCATCGCCGCCCGGCGCGGTCATGATCGGCGCGATGACGTTCACGAGCTGCGCGAGGCAGGCGATCTTGACCACATCGGCTCGGTTGATGAAGGTGTTGAGGATGCAGCCGACCTGCAGCACGTCCTCGAAATTATAGTCGTCTTCTAGGAGTGCCGGGGCATGCGGCCAGCCGTTGGCGCCGGCCAGCGTCGCCTTGTCGCGCTCCTTGGAATGATACCAGACGTTCCATTCGTCGAAAGAAATGTAGACGTCCTTGGTCGAGCGTTTTTTCGCCTTGATGTAGTCGATGACACCGGCGACCGTGCCGATGTAATTGTCGAGCTCGATGCTGCGGGCAAGGTAGTTTGCCGTGTTTTTGGCGCGATTCTCAAAATACATGTGCAGCGAGATATAATCGACCTCGTTGTAGGTGTGGTCGAGAACGGTTGCTTCCCATTCGGGATAGGTCGGCATGTGGGCATTGGACGAGCCGCAGACGACGAGTTCTAGCGAGCTGTCGAACGCCCGCATCGCCTTTGCGGTCTCGTGCGCCAGGCGACCGTATTCGTCGGCGGTCTTGTGGCCGATCTGCCAGGGGCCGTCCATCTCGTTGCCGAGGCACCAGAGCTTTACGTCCCAAGGCTCGGCGCGGCCGTTGGCGACGCGCTTGTCGCTCCATTCGCTGCCGCCGGGGTGGTTGACATATTCGAGGAAATTTCGGGCCTCGTCCAGCCCGCGCGAGCCGAGATTGACGGCGAGCATCATCTCGGTGTTGGCAGACACACACCAGTCGGCGAATTCATGCATGCCGACCTGGTTGCTCTCGGACGTGTGCCAGGCAAGATCGAGACGCGTCGGACGGCTCTCCTTCGGGCCGATGCCGTCTTCCCAATTGTAAGCCGAAACGAAGTTGCCGCCGGGATAGCGCACGATTGGAACATTGAGCTCCTTGACGAGATCGATGACATCCTTGCGCATGCCGTTCTCGTCGGCGGTGGCATGATCGGGCTCGTAGATGCCGGTATAGACGGCACGGCCCAGATGCTCGATGAACGAGCCATAGAGCCGCGGGTCGATGTCCGAGATCGTATACTTGCTGTGCGCTGTAACCGCAGCCTTCATGATGTCCTCCACTATATCGTCTTTTGTGATTTGTATCACAATTTGAGATGAATAAAGCGGAAGGCCCCGTCGTGGTCAAGGGTAAAATTCAGAAAGCCGGATATAGTCAGCGGGTTTTCAGACGCAACAGGATATCCTGGTCGTAATTGCCGAAGCCGCGGCCGAAAATATTGATGCCGCCGGGATGCTTGGCGTCGTCACGCACACCGATGCGCAAACGGATCGAATGATGCTCGTCGAGCTTGAGGTCCGCGAGTGTGACATCGGAAATGCGCAATCCGTCGACGAAAGCGCCGTCGTCATTGATGCGGAAATTCTTGAGCTTGCCATATTGCGAGCCCTTCAGTTTCCACCAATCCGGCGTAAAAACCCCGCGTTTGTCGCCGAAATCGCCCGGAGACGTCCATGTTCCAATGTCTGTGCCGTTGACCGTAAGCGTGATGTCGGAGGGCCAGTCGGCGCTTGTCCCGGGCACTTCCGAACTCAGCTCCATGACGAACTCGATCTCGCGAATGCTGGTGTTGGCCAGCCGCGCATTGTTGGGAAACTGATACTCTACATGGCCGCGGGTGAACCAGATCAGTGCCGTTTTCATCCGGTCCGGATCGAAAAACGTATTGGGAACATCGAGCAATCCGATGATGCCGTCGACCGAACAGAGACCGCACGGGGCCGTTACTTCGAAGCTCGTATAGAGCCCGAGCGGCATCGACACTTCGATCGCATCCGGTTCGGTTTCCTTGATTTCATTCTTGAAGACAACCAGGATCTCGTCATAGACGCTGTGGCAAACCTTCTGGTTGCCCTTGCGGGCCTTCTGAGTCTCCGTTCGGATCAGCCCGGCCCCCTCCAGCATCTGCACATTGGTCGAGACGCTGGATTGCGGCAAGTCAAGGATCTCAGCGATCTCGTTGACATTCAGCGGCCCCTTTTCGTGCAGCAGCTTCAACACGGAAACCCTCGCCGGCGATGCCAGCCCCTTGAGAATAGGCATGCCCTCTTCGGGGTCGACGACAAGAAAGCTGCGGCTCATAGGGTTCCGATCGGGCAAGATAAGGATGCGTATCTTTGTTGTATATCAACAAATTTGATTTATTCAATCGGTGGCCCGTCACCCAAGCTGGATGGCTCCCGCACATTTGTTCGTGTGCCAGAGTTTCAAAGCAGATTGCTCTCTAACCGATGTCCTGACCCTCCCGGTCCGTGCGTCCGTTCGGCAACAAGGAAGTCCTTGGCGGGTCATCGCAGAGGCCGACAAACGCGAAGCTTCTGTGCTCGCAGTCACTACGACGCCCAAGGCATTTCTGGGCAACGTAAGGCTGACAAAAGGACGGAAGCGCATTCAGGTCGCGGTCGGCCTGCATCCTGAACTTGTGGCAACCCGGTATAAGGAGGTCGATGACGTCCGGAAGTTGATTGCGCAGACAAAGTACGTTGGAGAAATCGGCATCGATGGATCGCCGGATCATACACCTGGTCTGGACCTGCAAACTGAAGTTCTCTCGACCATCCTGACCCAGGCGGAAGCTCAAGGTGGCAAGATTCTTACCGTCCATTTTCGCGGCTCAGCGTCGGTCCGGCGATGTTGCGGAGTCGGAAAGGCAGAGAATTGCCTGCCGCAATGCCCAAAACCGCCTCTTTACAGAGACTGACGGTCGCTGAAGATAACTCACCGCTGGTGCCGTCGGACGATAGGATGCTCCCAAACCGGGCACAGCTTTGGGGGCTTTCGATTGGGGACGCGGATAGGAAACTTCGAATAATTTAGGTGATCTCGTGGGTTGCCTTGACTACGTCAGCGTCGCTTGAAACGACAGCCGCATTGATAGCGGGCAATGCTTGGGGCGATCCTTGTCGCCTCCAGCATTGTTAGAGAGAGCGGTGGATCACGGCTCTCGCGATTCGATCTTCGTACAGTTTTGCAAACTTGCGTCCAAGCGGTCGACACGATCTGCCACCTTAGCCTGCTCGTCTTTCGTTACCGCGCCTGGGCTGTATAAGCACAGGGTCTCCGCAACGTCACTGGGCGACTGATCCAAAGAAAGGCTTGCTGCGATCATTCGGTCCTCAACGACATTCCAATCGACGTTCGCGCCGCCAGATTTCTGAAGCTCATCCGCAGCTATGTCGCCCAATGTTTTCCTGGGCCCCATCGATTCACGTAGGCTTGGAAGAGCCGCCGCCCCTTTTGTGTCGTTCAGAAGTGATTACGACGCCAGGCGTACTGTCCGAAGTCGGGACTGGTCCTTTGCGTGGTGGATAAGCTGACTTGGACGGACGAGGCGGCGGAGGAGAGGCAACCAACTCGGCGATGAAAGCCGCAAGAGGCCCGATATCCTCTTTCGAACTCGCGGCCTCAAGGCATCCCATGTACTCATCCCTTCGCGCGTAAGGAATCACGGTCCAGGGATAACCACCTTCAGCCAACAGACAATTCATCAGGAAGCGTGCGCTACGACCGTTTCCATCCATGAAAGGATGGATGTAAGTGAACAGGAACGGGGCCAGCACAGCCTCTACGCGCGGATCGTCTTCCTCTTCAATACATTCAAAGAGAGCCTCCATCCCGTCCAGAACAGCGTCCGGCGAATACGGAACATGACCGGAGCCAAACAGGTAGACAGGACCGTTTCGGTATCCTGCCAGTTCATATTGCTTTCGGATGTTAGCATCGACGAATGGCTGAAACATCGCCTTGAACCATTCCTGGTGGCGATCCCACAATAGTGGCCCAGTTGGTTCGTTCTGCAGAATGCGACGTACGTCGGCCTTCACCTCATTAAAGGCGAGCCAATAGCCACGTGCTGCCAAAGCATTCTGGGTGTCGAAATCGCTGACGTTAATTTCGGGCTGCCAACTACCAGCCTTGACCTTTTCGATTAGCTCGGCCGAGACCTGATAGCCTTCAATGCTGAGCGAGTTGTAGGCGTCAGATACATATCGGTCGTCGATATCTCGCAGGTAACCGTCGATGTCGTTTATTCTTTTCGACTCCTGGGTGAAGTGAGAGAGCACGCCCGACCTCATCCGCTCCCACATTAAGGTAATGCGAGTAGCGGCTGCCTTGGGCGGGCGACGTGCGTCGAACTTTGCCTCGATGGTTTTTTCAAACGGAGCGATCTCTCGGACATTGTGCTTTCCGTCTTTCAAACTAGACAGGATCGCGTCAGCATCCGTTGCGCGCCCGAGCTGGCGTAAAGCTCCAGCGACCGCCCCTGCTTTCACAACCTTGCCGTCCTCAAGAATTGCGCGGAGAAGTATTGAGCCTCCCCTTATTGATCCGAGAACGGCTGCAGCGTCCGTTGAATTTTCCGCCCAGGTCGCAACCGGCAGATTGGCAATAGCAGCCTCGGGAGACAGCATCCGCAGACCTCCCTTTTCAATAATCGCCGTTGGGGAAATCGGCTTGGTAGTGCTGTAGATATATAAAGACGTGTTGTTCGGAAGCTCGACCTTTGCGTTTACTCCCGTCGAGACGCAAACAACGAGCTGCTCTGGAACCTTTTGGTTCTCGGCATGGATTCGTAGCGATGCAACGGCATCGAGCCAGTATTCTTCTCTGAAGCGTTTTCGCAGGTATTGGGCGACGAAGTCCCAGTAGACACTACCCCACATAGTTTCGACACGGCGCCGTGCCCCGGGTTTGGAGATAGCGTACCACCCGCGCATGATCAGCTCTAAGAATCCTGCTTCGACAAGCTGTCGGCGATGCTCGCCATCTATATCGCCTGACTCGATGACTGCTGACGTGTTCACGTCAGTTATGGCTTTTAGTGCCTGAAGCGCTTCCGCGAGGACGATGTGGCTCCGACCTAAGCTCATTGCGTTTCCTTCCATTCAGACGCCACAATAACTTAGCGCCGCTTATTTACAATAACTTACGTATGTCTATTTACAATATGTTTTATCTGTCGACTCGCAATAGGTTATAGACGACCATTAACAATAAGTTATTACGTCGCTTCACAATGGATTTCATATGTCGATTCACAATATGTTATTCAGGTTGATTCACGAGACATTACGACAAGCGTCTGTAATAGCTTCTCTTTCAGGCCCCAGTGGAGCAAACTTCCGATCTAACATGCCGGAGGATCGAGGGAGGTCGCGCTAACACGACGCGCTCGCAGTCGGGAAGTCGTGCCCTCTACTTGAGCAGCTCGGCACCCCAAAACGCGAGATGCTAGCTCTGATCGCCCTTCAAAGTACTACGGCATTAGGTAGCAAAAACCACCAGACCTAAAATGGCATCGCGGCTACCTTGGTTCCTGTGAAAATGGAGCCTCGAATGAGTGTAGCGTATGAGTTGAAGCGGAAGCGGGCCGCGTTGGCCGAAAGGTTGCAGCAGATTGCAATGGAGCAAACCGAGATTCAGGGACTGATGAATGCACTGGATCGCGTCATCTTGAGCTATGAGCCTGCCTACCAGGCATCGGCACTGGCCGGGAAAGAGCGCGGTGATCGGCCTCGAAAGGACAAGCTGCCGTCATCTGAGGTGAAAGCGGCGATGAGCAGTGTGAACAAACGCCAAGCCGTCTTGGAGGTACTCCGCGAAGCTGGAGAACCGATTTCGGTAGCCGATTGCGCAGCGAAGTTTGCGGCCAAGCTAGGCATCCCGAGCGAGCCAGCGAACCTCTCAGACGTCGCACACCGCCTGTCGGCGGTCCTGACCCAACTGACGACTGCGGGACGCGTTCGGCAGTCCGGCCAGTTCGACGGCCGTAAGGTTCTGTGGGAGGTTGCAGCTTAGCCTTCCCAGATCAGGTCTGGCGGACTGTTGCCCTGCCAGTATCCGCACAAATAGCGGGATGTCGGGCGGGACAGTGCCTTCCCAAGCAACTGGAAGGTATGGCCTCGATTGCTCACCTCACGGCAATCCTCGCGCCACGCGAGTTCGGCCACGTACCAGTCGAAGTACTTCAACGAAAACCGATGATGGATGCCGACGTACGCCCGCTGGACCCGCGAGAAGAAGCTCTCGACCTGATTGGTGTTGATGCCGTCTTCCGTCTGATAGGCCTTTGAGTGGTTGACGTGCTGAAGCTTGTTCAGGCCAGCCAGGTCGTTGTAGCTGCCATCCTCGTCCGCGAAGACTGTTGCCTCCCTCGACACGTGATTTCGGACGACCGCCCACGCGGCGTCGCCATCTTCGTCACGGATGACGCGGGTGAACGTCTTTCCTCCCAGTCCTCGCTGGCGGATCGCAAGAGCGCACAGACGCTTCATGTTCTGGTATTTCTTGAGACGGCGGTCGATGCGATCCTCGGCCTTGTTCTCAGGACGGACGTGGCCACCAGCGTATTTGCCGTCAATCTCGACCTCGCCATCGAGCACCATCTCCTCCCTGCGCCAGGCGATGGCCTCGCGCAGTTTCATCAGGAGCACCCAAGCGGTCTTGTATTGGACGCCGATCTCGCGTGAGAGCTGGAGAGCGGCCTTGCCCTTCACCGAGTTCGCCGAGAACCAGATGGCGATAAGCATCTTCTTGAAGCTCAGCTTGCGTGCATGGAACACCGTGCCTGAGGTGACGCTGAAACACGCTCTTGCAGGTCTTCTCGGTGCACTTGAAGCGATTGCGGCTCATCGTGTGGCACCGCAGCGTTCCACACTTGGGGCAATAAGCCTCGCCCTCTGTCTCATGCCAGCGCAGGCGCTTAAACCAGTTGTAGGCAGTCGTATCCCGCATCCTGGCGAGATCGAGCACCGTCAGCGTTCGGCACTCTGGCGAGAGCAGGAAGTGCTGGCCCTTGGGCGTGTCTTCGGGTTTCGCCATGGCTCAACCCCTCCGCGATCCGGAGGAAGGTCGGGCGGCGTATTTCCAAGCCCCCGCCCAAAGCACTGACGGCCAACATCGCAGCGTGCGGGGCTCCAGAAGTCGACGGCAGGCACAGCGGATCGGCGGCGCTTGCAGCAGGAGTCGATCGGAGGAGATTTAAATGGTTAATTGTCGAAAGCCGACAAACGCACGCCTGGTCGCTGTTCATGCCATCAGTCGCCCCAAAGCCGTCACCCTTCCTCGCCGTGACGGAAATCGTACTTTCGTGCATCGTCTTCTTCCGATCCTTCCTCGAAGCGCTGCTCGAGGGCTAGTCTGAGCAGCATTGGATACACCCGATCACTCGCGATGCCGGAACCAGTTCGAGAGGACTTTCTTGCTCCAGAATTCGATCTCTATCTTGGATCGCACTTGGGTGGGCGTTATGCTCTCTTGAGCGGGAGAGAGACACGATGAGCCATGATCATGTCGATCGGAGGTTGGCGGCAATCCTGGCGGCGGACGTCGTCGGTTATTCTCGCATGATGGCGACCGATGAAACCGCCACTCTGGCCGCCTTGAAACGTCACCGGCAGTGTGTCTTCGATCCAACCGTTGCGAGCCATAACGGCCGTCTCGTCAAGCTGATGGGTGATGGCTCACTCGTCCGATTTGACAGCGTCGTGGATGCGGTCAATTGCGCACTGGCATTGCAGAACAGAGCCGGCAATGTCGATGCCCCGCCCCCGGAAATCGTACTGCGGATCGGGATAAACCTCGGCGATGTGACATTCGACGGCGGCGACATCTATGGCGACGGGGTCAACGTTGCCGCCCGACTCGAGCCATTGGCAGAGCCTGGTGGCATCTGCATCGCCGCGATTGTCAAGGAGAGCATTGTTGGCCGCGTCAACGCATTGTTCGAGGACGGCGGCGGGGTTCGGCTGAAAAACATCGACAGACCCATCCACATCTGGAAATGGCGTCCGCCTCGGTCAACGGCAGCGAAATCAGTCGTTCCGCTCAAGACGGGAGACAGCATGCGCCCGTCGTTGGCCGTTCTTCCCTTCCAGAACATCAGCGGCGATGTGGATCAGGAGTATTTCGCCGACGGAGTCGTCGAAGACATAATAACTGCGCTCAGTCGCTTCCGCTCCTTCGCTGTTATCGCGCGCAATTCTTCATTCATTTACAAGGGACAGGCCATCGACAGTCGCCAGGTCGCGCAAGAGCTTGGCGTGCGCTACGTACTTGAAGGCAGCATTCGACGTGCCGATAGCCGGTTGCGCATCACCGCACAACTCGTCGAAGGCGCGACCGGCGCGCACCTGTGGGCAGAGCACTATGATGGCTCGACGGAAGATGTTTTTGACTTCCAGGATCGCATTACCGAATGCGTCGTGGCGATCGTTGAGCCGCAGATCAAGATTGCCGAAATCGCGCTTTCACGAAGGGAACGGCCAGAAAGCATTGAGGCCTATGACTTCTACCTCCAAACCATGCTGTACTTCTACTCCGACACACCGGCGCGGAACCACGACGGCCTCACTCTGATCAACAAGGCAATTGCCCTTGAGCCGAACAACGCAACCTACCTTGCGACGGCAGTCGGGCTGCTTATGCAACGCGGGACCCTGGGCTGGAAGTTGGCCGGCGTTGAGGATCAGCGAGCCGTCTGCGAAAACTACATCGAACGGGCGCTTGTCCATGGCCACGGTGACGCTACCGTTGCGGGTATCTGCGGCAACACCTTGATCCAGTACCTGAAAGAATATGATCGAGGCTTCGAGCTGGTACGCCAGGCAGTCGCCTTCAACCCCAACAACCTCGATGTGGTCAATTTTGCGGGCGTCGCGAACCTCCATTGCGGCAGTCTCGATGAAGCGGTCACATATTTCCTGCGCGCCGAACGACTGAGTCCGAACAGTCTTGGTGCTCACTGGAACCTTACCGGGCTGGCTCATGTCGAAATGGTCCGCGGCAATTATGAAGAGGCTCTGGCCTTGGCGCGCAAATCCATGGCAGCGAATGCCTATTACGGTCCATGCTTCTGGATGATGATTGCGGCCAACGCAAAGCTCGGACGCATGGAGGAAGCCCGACGGCATCTTGCAGGCCTGAATGCCTTTTCGCCTGGCGTCACCGTCGCTCGCCTCCGCGCCGGCCAACCCGCCAAGATTCTGGAACGCATGGAACCCATCCTCGACGGATTGCAGCTCGCCGGTATGCCGGAAGAATGAAATGTGGCGCTAGGCTAGACGGCCACCTCGCGAAAGGACCCGCTTTGGGCGAATCCCGACGAGGGCGCACACGCAAGGCTGCCGCGCGATCAACAGGCATTCTCGGAAGTTTGTCTGGAATTTTTCTTCTAATTGATATGCGTAGGTCGTTTTTGGTGGTTTTTGCTACCTAATGCCGAAATACTACGTAGCGCACCACTGCGATGCCAGGGGTCCTAGCCGTCAAATCGTTCTAGCAGAATTCGGAGAAGCTGGTTTTCGGATCGCAGTCTTTCTATGACGTGATCCTGCCCATCTTCGTCTTGCTCATCGAGCCGATGCATCCAAGGCGAACCCATCGAGCTGTCCGAAGCCACGATCGATGGCCTGCCGGATGGTGTTGTACCTACACCATTTGCGATTGAGCCAACGGAGCCCTTAGTCTGAATTTGTGGCCTCTCGACTGGCATCCTGTCAGCGATAGAAGCCTTATCCTGAACTGCGGCGGTGACAGATTCTCCCAGGCTGATATCAAGATCTCGTATCCAAAGCTCGTATTTTTCACGTAAGGGGTGATCTTCGGGCAGCGCGGCCAACTTTGCTAGCGCCAAGTGTTTCTGATCCCGATGCAATCTCAAGTCTATCGTCATTTGAACACTCGTGAGCGGCCTGAACTCACGAGAACATATAGAGAACATTCGGCTTCGTAAACCTCTGTGCAGCGAAAATTGCGGGCCAGTCGAAACGATGGGGAGCCATAATGAAAGAGACTTGTGGGCTCGGTATTCATGATCAACCCGACTACAATAATTACGGCGAACCGCCTTTAACAACTGCTATGGCCCCCTACGTTGAAGGGATGGCGGCAGCAGCACACGTCGACGGAGGGTTTGGGGATGACCGAGTATAGCGCAGCAAAATCAGGAACGTTTAAGATCGGTGGCGACATCGAAGTGCACCGGCTTGGTTTTGGCGCCATGCGAGTGACGGGACCGGGTATCTGGGGACTTCCCGCGGACCACGATGAGGCAATCCGGGCACTGAAGCGCCTTCCATCTCTCGGCGTGAACTTCATCGACACGGCGGATTCATATGGGCCGGACGTTTCCGAATGGCTCATCAAGGAAGCGCTTCATCCCTATAATGATGGATCCATTGTCGCCACGAAAGGCGGGCTCACCCGGCACGGACCAGACATCTGGCTTCCATTGGGCCGACCAGAGTATCTAATCCAGCAAGTGCACAAGAGCCTGCGCAACCTGGGCGTTGAGCAGATCGATCTTTGGCAACTACACCGGATCGATCCCAAGGTTCCGGCGAAGGAGCAGTTTGATACGATTAAGTCCCTCGTGGATTCCGGGTTGATACGCCATGCCGGACTGAGCGAGGTGTCGGTGGCCGATATCGAGGCCGCATCAAAGATCTTTAAAGTTGCCACCGTGCAGAACAGATACAATCTCGTCGACCGTACAAGCGAGGACGTTCTGGACTATTGCTCCAAGCACGGCATCGGCTTCATTCCGTGGTACCCGCTCGCGGCCGGGGAACTGGCAAAGCCTGGATCCTTGCTCGATACAGTCGCCAAGCAACATGGGGTATCTCCGAGTCAGATCGCCCTTGCGTGGGTGCTGAAGCGTAGCCGAGTGATGCTTCCCATTCCCGGCACCTCGAAAGTTAAGCACCTGGAGGAGAATGTCCGCGCGGCGGATGTGGTCCTAACCGACGAGCAGTTCAGTGCCCTTGACGCGGAGGGCCGGAAAGCCTTCCGTGCAAGTTAAACGACCGGAGCGGCACAGTCGAACCTTGGATATGTTCGTTGTCCATCGAGCATCAAAAAGCCGGGCCACCGTGTCCGAGGAGCCCATCCACAAGCAAAGCTTAGCCTTGTTTGCAAACTTCGACGTCAGACACACCGACGCGTGGTTGCGCGAAACATTTCACCGTCTATCTTAATGGGAAGCGTTTCCGCTGCGTGATTATAGTGGCTTGGAAAGCGGACCGGGCGCAACGTGGGGTCGCAGATTTTGAAAGCCGCTTTCCGTACGACACTCATTTCCATTGCTGTTTCATTGCCGACGATGGCGTCTGGCGCATCGGACGTCTGGCGTCCCGATGGCAGGGGAACGACCACGTGGCACGTCATGCCGTCGGAAGGCCAATGCAACGTCAGTCAGGCCACAAATCGCGCCAGGCGCGCCGGAATCTACAGGACCGATGTTGTCTATCGTGATGAGAACGTGGTGACGTTACGAGGACTGACGGGGTGGGGCGACCGACGCGAAATAACCTTCGCCAACGTTCGCGGATGCCCTGAGGTCGGTTTTAGCGATCTCCAGCCAAGACCACGCTGAGCGGAGGGCAAAAAGCCCCGCGGCAAGGCCGCGGGACTTCTTGAGGCGCAAGACCGGGAGAGAGTTGGTCAGGCAGCCTGAACCTTGCGGTCGGTGCGAGCCCAGGCGGGCAGCCAGTCGCCGTGGGTGGCAAGCAATTCATCTGTCATCGCCCAGATCTGGTCGAGATCAAGCTCGGCTGCCGTATGAGGGTCCATCATCGCGGCGTGGTAGATGTGCTCGCGATTCTCGGTCATCAATGCCTGAACAGTCAGCTCCTGGACGTTGATGTTGGTGCGGATCAGCGCGGTCAGCTGCGGCGGCAGGTCGCCAATGAAGGTCGGCTGGATGCCCGAGGCATCGACCAGGCAGGGAACCTCGGCCGCGCAGTTGTCAGGGAGCGAGGTGATGCAACCGTTGTTCCGGACGTTGCCGTAGATGACCGAGGGTTCGCCGGTCCAGACCGAATTGATGATCGAGGAAGCATACTCCTTCGACTGCGCGACTTCGATCTTGTCGGCTGAGCGGTAGGCTTCCGCCTGCCCCTTCCAGCGAGCGATCTGCTCGATGCAGCGCTTCGGATATTCGTCGAGTGGAATGCCGAACTTCTCGATGAGGTCCTCGCGGCCCTCCTTGATGAAGTACGGCGTATACTCGGCGAAATGCTCCGAGCTTTCGGTGACGAAGTAGCCGAGGCGAGTGAGCATCTCGTAGCGCACCTTGTTGGGGCAGCGCGGATTCCAGCCAGGCTTCGGCGCGCGGCCGTCGCGGTAGGCACGGACCAGATCCGGATAGAGGTTCTTGTAGGAACCATCGGGCTGGCGATGCTCGAACTTCAGATAGAAGGCCATGTGATTGATACCGGCAGAGCGGTAGCGGATCTCCTCGTAGGGAATGTCGAGGTCGTGGGCCAGTTCCATCGCCGTGCCCTGCACCGAGTGGCAGAGTCCGACCTGTCTGATCGTGGGATACTTCTCCGAAATCGCCCAGGTGTTGATCGCCATCGGGTTGACGTATTGCAGCATGATCGCCTCGGGGCAGACGGCGAGCATGTCCTCGCAGATCTTCCACAGATGCGGCACGGTGCGCAGGCCGCGCATGATGCCGCCGACGCCGAGCGTGTCGGCAATCGTCTGGCGCAGGCCAAACTTCCTGGGGATCTCGAAGTCGGTGACCGTGCAGGGCTCGTAGCCGCCGATCTGGAAGGCGACGACGACGAAGTCGGCACCGGCCAGCGCCTTGCGCTGGTCCGAATAGGTCTCGGCCGTTGCCTTGACGCCGAGCGTCGAGATCAGCTTGTTGACGACGATGGCGCTTTCTTCCAGTCGCTGCGGATTGATGTCCATCAGGGCAATCGTCGCACCCGACAGCGCCGGGCGCTGGAGCACGTCTCCGATGATGTTCTTCATGAAAACGGTGGAGCCAGCTCCGATGAATGTGATCTTGGGATTTCTTGCCATTATAACCTCCGGCATGTGCAATCAGGCTACCTCGAAAGCGGCTTTGACGAGCCGTTCGGTGTAGGCAGTCTTGGGATGGGACAGGACTTCGTTGACGGGACCCTCTTCCATGATCTTGCCATGCTGCATGACGATCACACGGTGGCAGAGGGCACGCACGACCTTGAGATCGTGCGAAATGAAGAGGTAGCTCAGACCCCGCTCGTCCTGCAGCCTGCGCAGCAGTTCGATGATCTGCGCCTGGACGGAAAGGTCGAGAGCCGATGTCGGTTCGTCGAGCAGGATGAATTCAGGCTCGAGCGCTATGGCACGGGCAATCGCGATGCGCTGGCGCTGGCCACCTGAAAACTCGTGCGGGAAGCGGGAGAGGATGTTGCCCGGCATACCCGCTGCAATCAGCGCCTCGCGCACCCGATCGAGCCGCTCGGCCTTGGTCGCCCCGAGCTTGTTGACGACCAACCCTTCCTCGATGATCTGGCCGATCGTCATGCGCGGATTGAGCGAAGAGAACGGATCCTGGAAAACCACCTGCATGCGCGAGCGCAGTGGACGCATTTCGGAACGTGAGCGGCCGTGGATCGGCTGATGGTCGAAATAGATTTCGCCGTTGTCGGTGTCGTTGAGCCGGAGAAGCGCCTGGCCGAACGTCGTCTTGCCCGAACCGGACTCGCCGACAAGGCCCAGCGTTTCGTGGCGGCGAAGCGTCAGATCCAGGCTGTCGACCGCGACAAGCTCCTTCAGCTCCGGCTTGAAGAAGGTGCCGTGGCGCAGCATGAAGGAAACGCGCACGCCCTTGGCGTCGAGAAGAACGTCGGAGCCCTCCGGCAGCGGATTGGCTTGGCCGCGCGGCTCGGAGCCGAGCAGGTGCTTGGTATAGGCGTGCTGCGGATTGGCAAACAGCTTGTCCGTGGTGTTGTGCTCGCGCATCTCCCCGTGCTGCATCACGTAGACGTAGTCGGAAAACTGCCGCACGACCGTTAGATCGTGAGTGATCAGGATCACTGCCATCCGCATTTCCTTCTGCAGGTTGCGGATGAGGTTCAGGATCTGCGCCTGCACGGTGACGTCGAGCGCCGTCGTCGGCTCGTCGGCAATCAGAACATCGGGGTCATTGGATAACGCCATGGCGATCATGACGCGTTGCCGGTGGCCGCCGGAAAGCTGATGCGGATATTGGTTCAGCCGCGCCTCCGGATCAGGGATCTGGACATGCCTCAGAAGGTCCAGCGCACGGGCTTGGGCCTGCTTCCTGCTCATCTTGCGATGCACGCGGATCGCCTCGACGATCTGGCTGCCGATGGTATAGATCGGGTTCAGCGAACTCATCGGCTCCTGGAAGATCATCGAGATGCGGTCGCCACGCAGCTTGCGACGGTCGCGCTCGGAAAATTTGAGGATGTTGGCGCCGTCATATTCGACGGTCGACTTCGGCGCGACCACGGCCCGCTTCGACAGAAGCCCCATGACCGTACGGGCCGTCACGGATTTGCCGGAGCCGGATTCGCCGACGATGGCGATGGTCTCACCACGGTAGAGCTGGAAAGAGATATCCTTTACTGCCTCCACGGTGCCATGCTCGACCTTGAAATTCACGCCGATATTGCGGGCGTCGATGACCGGGCTTTCCGTGCGCCCATCGTGATCGAGGCGAACGGGCGGGGCGAAGGAGTTGACGAGTGCAAGAGCCATGTTGGTCACCTCAATAGGGATCGACTGCGTCGCGCAGACCGTCGCCCAGCGCATTGAAGGCGAAGACGGTGATCAACACGAAGCCGACGGGTGCGAGGATCCAGGGATAGGTGCCGATCACGGAATAGTTCGCCGTGTCCTGCAGCATCAGGCCCCAGGAAATCAGCGGCGGTTTCACCGCGAAGCCGAGGAAACCGAGGAAGGATTCCAGCAGCACGACACTGGGAATGTGCAGCGTCACGGCAACGATCACATGGCTCATCACGTTCGGGAAGATGTGCTGGAAGATGATCCGCCGGTCGGTTGCGCCCACGGCCATGGCGGCCCGCACATAATCGATGCGGGCGAGTGCCAGCGTCTTGCCACGAACCTCGCGCGACATCTGCGCCCAGCCGAGCGCTGACATGACGATGATCACGAAACCGAGGAAGACATTAGTGGGTGCGGTGACCGGGATGAGCGAGGTCAGCGCCAGGTAGAGCGGCAGCTGCGGGAAGGCCAGCACCACCTCGACGAAGCGCTGCACCCAGGTATCGAAGGAGCCGCCGAAATACCCTGACACCATGCCGACGGTCGTGCCGATCACGGTGACGATGAACACGACGGTGAGCGCGATCGTCAGCGAAATCCGCGATCCGATGATGGCGCGCGAGAGCACGTCACGGCCGAACTTGTCGGTTCCGAGAAAATGGACAGGCTGGCCGTCGACCGAACCGAAGAAATGGCGGCTGGCCGGAATGAGACCAAAAAGCTTGTAGTCAGCGCCCGTCACGAAGAAGCCGAGATTGCGCGGATTGTCGTAGTCGGGACCGACGATCGGCTGGAAGGTAACGGGGTCGAGTTCCTCGGATTCGCCGAGTGCATAGACGCGCGGCGGATAGGTGAGGTTGCCGTCTTTGTCGCGGAAGGTGATCACCTGCGGCGGCGCAAAGCCGACATCCGTCGCCTTCGGATCCATGGGCGCGACGAAGTCCGCGAAGATCGCCATGAGGAGTAGGAGGCCGACGAGGACAAGACCCATCATGCCGGTCCAGGAGCGTCTCAATCGCCGCCAGACAAGCGCAAGATAGCTTTCGTTGCCGTAAGGCGCATTCCTAACGGATTCTTCGTGCGGCGGAGGGGGAGCGGAATCGAAGGCGAGCATATCAGGCTCCTCCGTACTGGCGGACGCGCGGGTCCAGCATGGCAAGCAGCATATCGGCAATGATGTTGCCGACAATCAACGTGGCGGAGAGCACCATCATGAATGTAGCCGTCACATAGACGTCGCCGATCGCCATGGAGCCGACGATCGCCGGCCCGACGGTTGGAAGCGAGAAGATGATCGCAGTCTCGATCTCGCCGGTGAGCATGTAGGGGAGCACGACCCCCTGGTACATCACCAGCGGGTGCAGCGCGTTCGGCACCGCATGTCGCATAACGACGGCTGCGCCGGTGAGCCCCTTGGCCTTGGCCGTCTCGACGTACTGGGCGTTCAGCGTATCGAGCAGATTGCCGCGCATGACGCGCATGTTGTAGGCGAGCCCGCCGAACGTGGCGATCGCGACGACGGGCCAGACATGTCTGACGAGATCGATGAATTTTGCCCAGGACCACGGCGCTCCGCCATATTGCGGCGAGAAGAAGCTGCCGATCTCAGAGACATTGAACTGGAAAACCAGGAGGTAGACGATGATCAGCGCCATCAGGAAGCGCGGCACCGTCATGCCAAGGAAGGAGACGCCCGAAAGAAGGCTGTCGATCCAGGAATATTGCCGTGTTGCCGCCCAGATGCCGAAGCCGATGCCAAGCACCGAGGCCAGGATGTGACAGACCAGGGCAAGCGCCAGAGTGCGCGGCAGGCGCTCGGCAACCACGTCGGCCACCGGTTTGTTGTAGAACATGCTGTAGCCGAAATCGCCATGCGTAACGATGCCCTTGATCCAGTTGAAATACTGGATGACCATTGGCTGATCGAGGCCATGCGCAATGCGGTAGGCCTGAGCCTGTTCGTCGGCCTGCGCGAAGGATGCACCACTTTGATTGATCAGCTGCGAACGGATGTAGTCGGCATAATCGCCGGGCGGCGCCTGAATGATCGCGAAGGTCACAATGCTGAGTATGATCAGGACCGGGATCGCGGAGGCTATGCGCACGAGCAGGAATCGGAACATCTGACTGTTCGCTTCTCATTGCGGCCAGTCGCGCAATACCTGCGGCCGGCTTGTTGATCTTGGCCGGTCGCGCATCACGCGCGACCGGTGGCTTTGTTGGGAGGAGAACGCTTAGTTGACCGGGCCTTTGTCGCCGGGCTTGCCGGGCAGCTGTCCGGGGAACAACTCGTATTTGCCCTGCTTGTCGGCTGCCACCCAAAGACGTTCGCGGATGACCGAGTCCTCGGCCCAGTTGAACATGAAGATCGGAGTACCCTCCGGCACGTTCGAGAAGCGCTTGTTGACGATCAATGCACCCGGATACTCCGTGAGGCCGACCGTATCGACATTCTCGGTCGCGACCTTCTGGTACTGTTTCATCAGGTCGACGCGCTCATTGTTGTCCCGGCTGGTCTGGAACTTCGTGACGATATCAACCAGTTTCTGTTCGTAGGGCATCAGATCGACTTTGCCATCCTTGCCGGCACGATGCTGCCAGCTCGTACGCGGGCCAACGGGGGCAAGCTGTTCGGTGTTCTGTACCACCGAGGCGAGTTCGGGCGAGCTGCGCTGGATGAGCCAGTCGAAACGGCCGGCGTAGTGGGCATCATCACGCTTGGGACCGTCCAGAGCATTGAGGATGACCTTCAGGCCGAGCTTTTCCATCTGTCCAATCACGCCTTCGGCAAGGCTCTTGTCCGTGGCGTAGGCATTGTTGACCAGAAGCACGATCTCAACGTTCTTGCCGCCTTCAGTCGCCGCGGGGAAGTTTACGAAACCATCACCGTCGGTATCCTTCAGACCGGCCTTGGCCAGCAGCGCCTTGGCACCCTTCAGATCGAAGGGGTAATAGACGACGGATTTGCGATCGTAAAAGCTCGTGCCAGAAGACAGGCCGCCCGGGTAGATTGCCGTGAACGGACCCTTGACCAGGGAATCGCCGATCGCCTTGCGGTCGAGACCCATGGTAACCGCCTTGCGGAAGTCTTCATTGCGGTTCAGTTCGCGAACGGCCTGGCCGCGCGCATCGGGATCGCCCCAACCGTTGGCGGAGAGGTTCATGCGCATGTTGTAACCGATCAGGCGCGGGCCGAAGGCAAGGCGCGCCGGCGCCGTCTTCTCGGCAGCGCGCTTCAGCGACGCCACGAAGTTCTCCGGCTGTTCCAGGTTGGAAATATCGCCCGAACCGGCGACGGCCTGCACGTCCCGGTCAGCCCAGGTAGAGAGCTTGTAATGCAGTTCGTTGAGATATGGCAGCTGGTTGCCCTTCTCGTCGACCTTCCAGTAGTAGGGATTACGGCGCATCACGATGATATCATCCGGACGATATTCGACCGGCACCCAGGCACCCATGACCGGTAGGTTCATGTACTCAGGTGGAAAGGCGTTCTTGAACTGGTCGTAGGTGTTCTTCGAATACTTCGGATGCTGCGGCTTCAGAATATGAGCCGGACCAGGGCAGAAGCTCGGATAGGACATCGTATAGAGGTACTGCTTCGGGAAGGCGTCCTTGAATGTCCATTCGACGGTGTAGTCGTCGATCTTCCTTAGGGTCGTTCCCTCGCCGAAGGCTTCCGGCGATGCACCGCCGCCAAGCGGCGAGACATTCGGATCGATGACCTCGTCGTCCCAATAGAACATGATGTCGTCGGCGTTGAAGGCTACGCCGTCCGACCATTTCGCGCCTTCGACAAGGTGCATGGTGAGCTTATGGCCGTCCTCGGACCAGTCCCAGCTCTTGGCGAGGTTCGGAAGCGGTTCGGTGTCCTTTGCCTGGACCTGGAAGAGCGGCGCCGTGCGCGTCAGGCACTCGGACAGGCCGATATCGATGCCGCCCCAACCCTGCGTCTGGCCAGCACCGTAGTTCCAGCCTTCCGGCCGTCCGCCGATGACATGGCGAAGGGTATCGCCATAAACGCCGACGCCGTCGACCATGTTTTCGGTCTTGAAGACGAGAGGTTCTTTGGGCAGGCGATCCTTAACGGGCGGCAGCTTGCCACTGTCGACGAAGTTTTTCGTCACCCAGTCCGGCTCGTGATATTCAGGCAGCGCCTTGAACTCTTCGATTGAATCTCTCGATACGTACTTGATCTTGCCTTCCGCCGGGAACTGCGGCGGGGCGGGCGGCGCTGTCGGCTCTGAAGCATAGGCGCTCAAAGCCTGGACCGAGACGCTCAGCGCCAGTCCGGCAAGAATGCCAAGGTTGCGGAAATTTGTCATCGTTTCTCCCTCTTGTTACGGAGCGCTTTGGGCTGCCCCGGTTCTCCTCAAAACGATCCAGGCACGGGTCGGTGGCGATGGCTCTCCCTCCCGGAATCCCATCGCCGCCCGTCCGATGGATCAATCAGACGGCCTGCTTGAGCGCCGCCTTTTCGGCACGCAACTCGTCGATCGAGCGTACGTTGCGGCGGGCCGCACCGGCCCAGTCGCGGGTCTTCACGGTCGATTTCGCCAAGCGCTCCTTGGCTCCGGGAACGGCATCGGCATATTGCGGCAGCCAGCGGGCCTGGGCGACGACCATTTCATCGACCATTTGCCAGACTTCCTCCGGCGTCGAGACGGCACCAACCAGCGGGTCGTGCAAGACGGCCAGCTTCAGGAGGTCGATATCGCCGCTGACGGCGGCATGCACCGACATGCGCTGAACGTTGATCGAGGCGATGCAGGTCGCCGCACAGGCTTCCGGGATGGTGATGCCGGAGACCATGTTGATGCCGAAGCGGTCGACGAAACCGGGCGACTCGATAATCGCATCGGCCGGCAGGTTGGTGATGACGCCATTGTTCTTGACGTTGAAGTGGCCGCGATAGACGCGATTGGTCTCCAGCGCCTCAAGAATATGGCTTGCATGCTCGTTCGAGCGCTTGGAAGGATCGATCGGCTTTTCGGCCGAGGCGAGGAACTGCGGGAATTCCGTTTCGAACCAGTTGCGCGTTTCCGTCGAGTGGCGAAGGTAGCCGCCGGTTTCGCCGTGAATCCAGTCGGACATGTCGATCCATTTGGTAATCTCGTCCGGGCGCTTGCGGTACCAGGGCAGATATTCCGACAGGTGGCCGTTGCTTTCCGTCGAATAGACGCCGAAGCGCTTCAGCACGTCGATGCGCAGTTTTTCCTGCTGCGAGAAAACCGGGTGCGCCTCGAAGGCGGCGACCAGTTCGTCCTTGCCGATCTTTCGGCCGTTGAGGCGCAGGTCGATGAACCAGGTCTGATGGTTGATGCCCGAGCAGATGTAGTCCAGTTCGGAGCGCGACTTGGCGCCGAGAACGTCGGCGATCTGCTCGGCGCCGTGCTGGACGCCATGGCAAAGCCCGACGGTATCCACCTTGCCGTATTCGATCGCCGCCCAGGTGTTCATCGCCATCGGGTTCGCGTAGTTCAGGAACTTCGCGCCGGGTTCGGCGACTTCGCGGATATCCTTGCAGAAATCGAGGATCACTGGGATGTTACGCTGACCATAGAGAATGCCGCCGGCGCAGATCGTATCCCCGACGCACTGGTCGATACCGTATTTCAGCGGGATGCGGATATCGTCGGCATAGGCTTCAAGGCCACCGACGCGAACGCAGCTGATGATGTAGCGCGCACCCGCCAGCGCCTCGCGGCGGTTGGTGGTCGCGGTTACCTTGGTTGGCAGTTTGTTGGAAGAGACGATCGTGTCGAGGATCTGCTTGATCATCTGGAGGTTATGCTCGCTCATGTCGGTGAGCGCGAATTCGATCTCCCTGAATTCCGGAACGCACAGGATGTCGGTGAACAGCTTTTTTGTGAAACCGACGCTACCCGCGCCAATGATAGCGATTTTGAAACTCATGATCCTAACCTCGATGCGATCAAAATGCCGGCGCTGGAGGATGAGAAGAAGAATAGCGTCCGGGCTTGCGCACTGCGCCAAAAAAGGCCAGAAATCCGGCTTATTCTCCTCCCCGCCATTCCTCGATGCTGGCGGTGTTCTCTCTCTTGAGGCGGATTATGCGCAAATTCGGCGGAGCCGCCAGAGAAGGATTATGCTTTATTGGGTAATTCTGTGCTGCAGGAATTGATCGATCGAGGTCCAGCGATGCGGACCGTTTCGCTGCCGCGGGGCCGACAGACTCTGCACACGATGCCGACCAGCACGGGCTACGAGATCCGCAACGATGCGACCTACGACTGGGATGGACGCAAGCGCGGCCAGACGCCGTTCACCGTACTCCAACACACGATCGGCGGGGCGGGCAACCTCAGATACGAGAATCGCGAGTTGCGTGTGAAGGAGGGCGAAACGCTATTGGTGCTCGTTCCGCACAACCATCGCTATTGGCTCGAGGATGGCGGGCGATGGGAATTCTTCTGGATCTCAATGAACGGCGACGAGGCGCTTCGCGTCCACCGCTCCATTCTCGCGGTAACAGGCCCGATCCTCAAGCTGCAGCCGCGCACCATCGAACACCTGGCCGATTGCAGCCTGCGCCTCATCAACGGCGCCGAGACCCCCGGCCGGGCATCGGCGATCGCCTACGAAGCGGCCATGGCGCTCTATGACGACGTCTTCGGTTCGCATCCCGTCTTCAGCGAGGAGTACCGGACGATGCAACATGTCATCGGCCACATTTTGGGCAATCTCGAGCGTCCGTTGCCGGTCGAGGACCTTGCCAAGGTGGCAGGCCTCAGTCGTGCGCATTTCTCGCGTATTTTCGCCGCCAGCGAAGGTGTTCCGCCCGCCGAATTCGTTCTGCAGAAACGCCTGCAGCGCGCCGTCAAGCTGTTGACCAAGACCGACAAGATGTCGATCAAGGAGGTTGCGATCCGCTCGGGTTTCGAGGATGCCAACTACTTCTCCAAGGTCTTCCGTCGCGTCTACGGCACCAACCCTACCGAATTCCGCACAACCGGCATGTATGCGAGCGTCGGCAGGGGGCGCTGAGGCTGAGCCGGAGGGTTTGCCGCCCCCTATCGTTCCGCCTCGTAGGAGAGCTTCGGATACCAGGTGGCGGGACGCCCTTCCGGTGTGGTGTCAAGCACGGTCCAGAGCGGCATGAAATCCGGCGCGCCGCGCGGATCCTGGCCGGGATCGGCGGTCTCCGGTCCCATTTCCTCGCTCCAGAAGTGGCGGATCCTGCCGTCCCTGCGGGTGAATACATTATAGGCCGCGCCGTCGCTGTCGTCCTCTCCGAGGGCGCGGTAATCGCGGCTGTATTCGTCCGTGGTGTCGCAGTAGAGCGGCAGGTGATGCCAGCCGCGCTCCATCTTGAAGGCAAGCAATCGCTCGATCGGCGAACGGGCGACGACCGCGAACGCGACCTGCTGGCTGATGTCGGGGATCTCGCCATCGAGCGCCGACAGCATGGACGTGCACATCGGGCACGGACGTTGCCGCTGAGGCCCGAACATGAAGCTGTAGATCACCAGCGTCTGCTTGTCCGCGAAGAGAGCTTCGAAACTGACCGGTCCGTCCGGCCCCTGGAACCGGTAGTCCTTCGTCACCTCGCCGCCGGGTGGCAACGCACGCCGCTGCTCGGCGACGCGCTCGATATGGCGGCGCAACTCGATCTCTTCGGCAAGCAGCGCCTCGCGCGCCAGGCGATACTCGGCGCTTTCGTTCAGCTGGCGGGCGCCATTGCCTCTTGCCAGTTGCGCTGCGGAAACAAGACTATGGGCATCCATTGCAAGGTCCTCCTTCTCGGCTCGTTCATTCGGCCAATCCAGCCGCGAGCACGCCGTTGATACGGCATGTCCTAAGAACGTTCGGAGACAGGAAAAATCGACATGCTGCACGAAAAATCTTGGGAACCGGCAGCAGATGCCCTGAAAGGAGCAATTTAAGGTTTAGTATTTTGCCACTGGCCTACCATGTGGTCAAATCGCAAGGAACGCTTCGCGCAAGAGCCCGCCGTCTCATTGTCGCGCCGCCTTGTCTTTTCAGATTTCGTCCCTTCGCCAAGCGGGAGGAGCTCCCACGCGGCAAGTTACAGCCCTTCGAGTGAAGGGCATGGTCAAACCACGGGTGATCCACCCACGTGAAGGCGCCTCGGTTGAAAGTCCGGCGACGGACTAGGCGGAAGCGGGGGTGAACCGAGCCACGAGTGCGTGCTTGTCGCCGGGATAGGTGAAGCGGACATGCGTGACCGGGCCGACATTGCTCCAGGTTCGGCGTTCGACGACAAGACAGGCCGTATGGCGGGGAATGTCGAGGGCAGCCGTTTCCTCTGCCGCGGCCGAGACGGCGTGGATGCGGTGCTCGGCGCTGCTCCACGGAATCTGATTGAGCAACCACGCACCCGGCGCAATATCGGAAAAGTCGGCGTCGCCTGCTTCCGGGACGGTCTCCAGGCTGATCAGCCGCTGCTCCAGGCAGAAAGGCCTGCCGCCGGCCCGATGGATGCAGACCACCTCGACGACGGACGAACCGGATGGAACGTCGAGCCTGCGGATATCCTCCGTCTTCGCCTTGCGCACAATCCGCGCCGAAACCGCATAGGAATAAGTGAGATTGAGCGACTGAACCTCGGCCTTGATGTCGTGGATTTCAAGAACAGCCGATTGTGCCTGTGGCTGCGTGACGAAGCTGCCGGACTTTTTTCGCCGCTCGATGAGGCCCGCCTTGGCGAGCTGCGTCAGCGCCTTGTTCACGGTCATCCGCGAGCAGTCGTATTCCTTGGCGAGGTCGACCTCGAACGGAATGCGATGACCCGGCGGCCACTCGCCCGAGACGATACGGCCCTCGATGTCGCCGAGGATACGCTGGTGCAAGGTTGCTTCCTTGCTCTGGTTCATCGTCACGCTCCGGTTGGCCCTCCCGCTCTAATGTGAATACGCGTTCGTGGAAAGCCCCGTCAGGCTGCGAGCAGTTCGCCCATTGCCTTCAGGAACCGACGATTGATCGCGTCGCGACCGACATGCCGCCCGCCTTCGACCTGCTTGCGGCCGAGCGCCCAGACACTATCGACGCCGACGCCACCGGCAAACACCCAGTGATCAAGCAATTGATCGCCCGACAGATAGGCAACTGCGCTGGTATCGAGCGACACGATATCCGCATGGTTGCCGACCGAAAGACCAGCGGGCGCCTTCAGCGCCGCGCCGCCTCCCATGATGGCATGATCGAAGAGGCTGCGCGCGGTCGAGCCGCCGGGCGTCGCGATAACGTTGCGGGCCCTCAACGCAAGGCGCTCGGAATATTCGAGCTGGCGCAATTCGCCAGCCAAAGAGATCTGCACGTTGGAATCCGAACCGACGCCGTAGCGGCCGCCCTCCTCCAAGAAGAGCGGCGCCTGGAAGGTACCGTCGCCGAGATTGGCCTCGGTGATCGGGCAAAGGCCGGCAATTGCGCCGCGGCGCGCCATCGCCCGCGTCTCTGCGTCCGTCATGTGGGTGGCGTGAATAAGGCACCAGCGATGATCGACCGGGGCATTGCCAAGCAGCCATTCCACGGGACGCGCACCGGACCAGGCGATGCAATCCTCGACCTCCTTCACCTGCTCGGCGACATGGATATGGATCGGTCCATCGCCCGCCATCGGCACGACTTTCGCCAGCTCTTCTGGAGTTGCAGCGCGCAGGCTGTGCGGCGCAAGACCGAGTTCGGCGCCCTCGATGCCGGCCGTGAGCTTGCGGCAACCATCCATCAGCCTTGCGAAGCTGTCGAGCGAGTTGATGAAGCGCCGCTGACCCTCGATCGGCGCGGCACCCCCGAAACCGGAATGAGCATAGAACACCGGAAGCAGCGTCAGGCCGATGCCGGTTGCGCTGCTTGCGGCGCCGACGCGCTCGGCAAGCTCGGCAATGTTGGCATATGGCCGCCCGTCCTTGTCATGATGCAGGTAGTGGAACTCGCCGACGCGGGAAAAGCCCGCTTCCAGCATTTCCATGTAGAGCTGGGCTGCCACCGCCTCGACATGCTCCGGCGTCATCGACAGGGCAAACTTGTACATGACCGTGCGCCAGCTCCAGAAGCTGTCGTTGGCCGGCCCCCTCACCTCGGCAAGACCAGCCATGGCGCGCTGGAAAGCGTGGCTGTGAAGGTTCCCCATTGCCGGAACGAGCGTATGATGCCGTTCGTCGGCGCTGTCGGGGGCGACGGCTGTTTCTATCTGCGTGACGCGGCCGTTCGCCAATGTAAGGCGCACGTCCTTCTGCCATCCCTGGGGCAGGAGGGCCGCGCTCGCATGAAGTCTGGTCGCAACCGCTTGTACCATGACGGCTTTTTCTCCTCGTGGGCGTCGCGCATCTTTCTTTTCCATGGAGACGCACAAATTTCTACTTGTCACCTGTTTATTATGTATATACATGTTTCCGCATAAGGAAAGGCGCAAAGCTGATGAATGGGAACAATTTTTCAGGCGATGAGGCATCCGGCGAGGTCCGTCCGCACCTCTGGCGCAACGCACGCCTGGCGACGCTCGATCCGCAAAAGCAGGGTCTAGGCATCATCGAAAAGGGTGCCGTCGTCGTCGAAGACGGCCGCATTAGCTATGTCGGCCCGGAAAGCGAAGTGCCGGTTCCGGCGATCGAGCGCGCCGGGATCACCGACCTCGAAGGCCGCTGGGTCACACCCGGCCTCGTCGATTGCCACACCCACATTGTCTACGGCGGCAATCGCGCCCGCGAATTCGAGATGCGCCTCGAAGGCGCCACCTACGAGGATATCGCCCGCGCCGGCGGCGGCATCGTTTCCTCGGTAGAGGCCACGAACGCCTTATCCGTCGATGGGCTCGTGGTCGCGGCCCTGCCCCGCCTCGACACGCTGCTGTCGGAAGGCGTCACGACAATCGAGATCAAATCGGGATACGGCCTCAACATCGAGGCCGAACTGAAAATGCTGCGCGCAGCCCGTCAGCTGGAGCGGGTCCGCCCCGTTCGCGTCGTCACATCCTATCTCGGGGCGCATGCAACGCCGGTCGAATACAAGGGCCGCAACACCGACTACATCACGGACATCGTTCTGCCCGGTCTCGAACAGGCCCACGCGGAAGGCCTCGTCGATGCGGTCGATGGCTTTTGTGAAGGGATCGCCTTCTCCGTCGCGCAGATCTCGCGCGTCTTCGACAAGGCCGAAGCGCTTGGCTTGCCGGTGAAGCTGCACGCAGAACAGCTCTCCAATCTGGGCGGGGCGAAGCTTGCTGCGTCCTACAAGGCGCTGTCGGCCGATCATCTCGAATATCTCGATGCCGAAGGCGCCGCCGCCATGGCTGCGGCCGGGACGGTCGCGGTGCTCCTGCCTGGAGCCTTCTACGCCATCAACGAAAAGCAGAAGCCGCCGGTCAATGCGCTGCGCGAAGCCGGGACACGTATTGCAATTGCGACCGACTGCAATCCCGGCACATCGCCGCTGACCTCGCTACTACTTACGATGAACATGTCGGCGACGCTCTTCGGCCTTACAGTCGCGGAATGCATCGCCGGTGCCACGCGCGAAGGCGCCCGGGCGCTCGGCCTCCTTGAGAAAACCGGCACGCTCGAGGCCGGCAAGTCCGCCGACTTCGCGATCTGGGACGTCGAGAGCCTGGCCGAGCTCGTCTACCGCATCGGCTTCAACCCGCTTCATGCACATGTCTTCAAGGGCGAAAGGATCGACCGTTGACCATCACTCTTCACCCTGGCTCCGTCACTCTGAACGATCTGGAAACGATCTACTGGACTGGCGCGTCGGCCAGGCTCGACCCGTCTTTCGACGCCGGCATTGCCAAGGCCGCGGCCCGCATCGCGGAAATCGCGGCTGGCAACGCCCCGGTCTACGGCATCAACACCGG
Source organism: Rhizobium sp. P1_C7 (assembly GCF_056406295.1). Classification (NCBI taxonomy): domain Bacteria; kingdom Pseudomonadati; phylum Pseudomonadota; class Alphaproteobacteria; order Hyphomicrobiales; family Rhizobiaceae; genus Rhizobium; species Rhizobium sp. P1_C7. Next base: position 270,336 of record NZ_JBFUAL010000003.1, on the reverse strand, counting down.
ATTCGGAAAGCTTGCCTCGATCAAGATCGACAGCGCCGATGTGGCCACGCTTCAGCGCAATCTGATCCTGTCGCATTGCTGCGGCGTCGGCGCGCCGCTGCCCGACAACATCGTGCGCCTGATCATGGCGCTGAAGCTCGTATCGCTCGGGCGCGGGGCCTCCGGCGTCCGCCTGGAGCTTGTGCGCCTGATTGAAGGCATGCTGGAAAAGGGCGTCATTCCGGTCATTCCGGAGAAGGGCTCAGTCGGCGCTTCCGGCGACCTCGCCCCGCTTGCCCACATGGCGGCTGTCATGATGGGTGAAGCAGAGGCTTTCTTCGCAGGCGAACGCCTTTCCGGCGCGCAGGCCCTTCGCAACGCTGGCCTGACGCCCGTCGTCCTCGCCGCCAAGGAGGGCCTTGCCCTCATCAACGGGACGCAGACCTCGACCGCTCTGGCGCTTGCCGGCCTCTTCCGCGCGCATCGCGCAGCACAGGCCGCCCTTGTCACCGGCGCCATGTCGACGGACGCTGCCATGGGCTCGTCGGCGCCGTTTCACCCTGATATCCATACGCTGCGCGGCCACAGGGGCCAGATCGATACGGCCGCCGCGCTGCGCGCTCTTCTGGATAATTCCGTCATCCGCCAGAGCCATGTCGAAGGCGACGAGCGCGTGCAGGATCCCTATTGCATCCGCTGCCAGCCGCAGGTCGACGGCGCTTGCCTCGATCTGCTGCGTTCGGTCGCCCATACGCTTGAAATCGAAGCGAATGCGGTCACCGACAACCCGTTGGTTCTCTCGGACAATTCCGTGGTCTCTGGCGGCAATTTCCATGCCGAGCCGGTCGCCTTTGCCGCCGACCAGATCGCCATTGCTGTCTGCGAAATCGGCGCCATCGCCCAGCGCCGCATCGCCCTCCTGGTCGACCCTGCCCTGTCCTACGGCCTGCCGGCCTTCCTGGCGAAAAAGCCGGGCCTCAACTCCGGCCTGATGATCGCCGAAGTCACCTCGGCGGCGCTGATGTCGGAGAACAAGCAGATGTCCCACCCGGCATCGGTCGACTCGACGCCAACTTCCGCCAACCAGGAAGACCACGTCTCCATGGCCTGCCACGGCGCCCGCCGCCTGCTGCAGATGACGGACAATCTCTTCGCCATCATCGGCATCGAGGCACTCACGGCGGCACAGGGCGTCGAGTTTCGCGCGCCGCTGGCCACCAGCCCGGAACTGCAAAATGCGATCGCAGCGATCCGCACCGTGGTGCCGACGCTGGAGGTCGATCGCTACATGGCAAACGATCTCCAGGCCGCAACCGATCTGGTGGCAACAGGTGCGCTCAACGCATCTGTTTCATCAGGCATCCTGCCCGTGCTGGAAGTTTGATGTAATGACATTTGGAGGGGTCTCCATGACCGTACCCTACGAAATCCGCCAAGGAACCTCGCCCGTGATCCTCGGCTTCCCGCACACCGGCACGGAGCTGCCGCCGGCGATCTGGGAGCGTCTGAACGACAACGGCCGGATTCTTGCCGACACGGACTGGCACATCCACCAGCTCTACAACGGCCTGCTGGACGGCGCGACGAGCGTGCGCGCCACCTTCCATCGCTACGTCATCGACGCGAACCGCGATCCGCAAGGAATCAGCCTCTATCCCGGCCAGAACACCACGGGCCTCGTTCCCGATACCGATTTCGACGGAAAGTCGATCTGGAAAGACGGCGAAGCGCCCACGGATCAGGACATCGCGGACCGGCTGGCGGACTTCCACGCGCCCTATCATGCCGCCCTTGCCGCCGAGATCGAGCGCGTCAAGGCGATTCATGGCGTGGCTATCCTCTACGATTGCCATTCGATCCGCTCCCACATCCCATTCCTGTTCGAAGGCAAGCTGCCTGACTTCAACATCGGCACCGATATGGGCCGGACCTGCGATAGCGCAATCGAGCAGGCGGCCGTCACGGCTGCTGCCGCTGCCGATGGCTATGACAGCATCCTCAACGGCCGCTTCAAGGGCGGCTGGACGACGCGGCACTACGGCAAGCCGGGGACCGGCGTCCATGCGATCCAGATGGAGCTTGCGCAATCGACGCATCTTTCGACCGAGACGCCGCCCTTCGCCTACGATCCCACAAAGGCCGAGCGCCTGCGCGTTCACCTGAAAGACATTCTCGTGCGCATCTCTCAGACCGCGCCCGACCTGAAACGCTAAGCACCCAATACCAAACAAGGGGGAACCCGCATGACCAGCAACCCACGCCACAATATTCGTGAAATTCGCAGCCCCCGCGGCAACGAGCTCAGTGCCAAGAGCTGGATGACCGAAGCGCCGCTGCGCATGCTGATGAACAACCTCGACCCCGACGTCGCGGAAAACCCGAACGAACTGGTCGTCTACGGCGGCATCGGCCGCGCTGCCCGCACCTGGGAGGATTTCGACCGCATCGTCGCGACGCTGAAGACGTTGAGCGAGGATGAGACGCTGTTGGTGCAGTCCGGAAAGCCCGTCGGCGTATTTCGCACCCACAAGGATGCGCCGCGCGTGCTGATCGCCAACTCCAACCTGGTGCCGCACTGGGCAACCTGGGACCACTTCAACGAGCTCGACAAGAAGGGCCTTGCGATGTACGGCCAGATGACGGCCGGCTCGTGGATCTACATCGGCACGCAGGGCATCGTGCAGGGCACCTACGAGACCTTCGTCGAGGCGGGCCGTCAGCATTACGGCGGCAACCTCAAGGGCAAGTGGATCCTGACCGGGGGCCTCGGGGGCATGGGTGGCGCGCAACCGCTCGCCGCCGTCATGGCCGGCGCCTGCTGCCTCGCCGTCGAGTGCAACCCAGACTCGATCGATTTCCGCCTGCGCACCCGTTACGTCGACGAGAAGGCCGAGACGCTGGACGAGGCAATGGAGATGATTGCCCGCTGGACGAAGAACGGCGAGGCAAAATCGGTCGGCCTGCTCGGCAACACGGCGGAAATCCTGCCGGAAATGGTTCGCCGCGGCATTCGCCCCGACATGGTGACCGACCAGACGTCGGCGCACGATCCGGTCAATGGCTACCTGCCGAAGGGCTGGACCATGGCTCAATGGAAGGAAAAGCGCGAAAGCGATCCCAAAGCCGTGGAAAAGGCTGCCCGCGCATCGATGCGCGAACACGTCGAAGCCATGATCGCCTTCCAGGACATGGGAATCCCGACCTTCGACTACGGCAACAACATCCGCCAGGTGGCCAAGGACGAAGGCCTCGAAAACGCCTTTGCCTTCCCGGGCTTCGTGCCTGCCTATATCCGTCCGCTCTTTTGCCGTGGCATCGGGCCGTTCCGCTGGGCGGCACTGTCAGGCAATCCTGAGGATATCTACAAGACCGACGCCAAGGTAAAGGAACTGACCCCCGGCAACACGCATCTCCACAACTGGCTCGACATGGCGCGCGAGCGCATCTCCTTCCAGGGTCTGCCGGCACGCATCTGCTGGGTCGGCCTCGGCGATCGCCACCGCCTCGGCCTCGCCTTCAACGAGATGGTGAGGACCGGCGAACTCAGCGCGCCAATCGTGATCGGCCGCGACCACCTGGATTCGGGCTCGGTCGCCTCGCCGAACCGCGAGACGGAAGCGATGAAGGACGGATCGGACGCCGTGTCGGACTGGCCGCTGCTGAACGCCCTCCTCAACACGGCATCCGGCGCAACGTGGGTATCGCTGCATCACGGCGGCGGCGTCGGTATGGGCTTCTCCCAGCACTCCGGCATGGTCATCTGCGCCGATGGCACGGACGACGCGGCAAGACGTCTTGAGCGCGTGCTCTGGAACGATCCTGCGACGGGCGTCATGCGCCACGCGGATGCGGGCTATGAGATCGCAATCGATTGCGCCAAGGAACAAGGCCTGCGTCTTCCGGCGATCCTGGGCAACTGACGCTAAATAAGCTGATAAGGCCGCCGCCTGGTGCGACGGTCTTATCCACCTGTCAGCAGACCAGTCCCTTCGGAGAGGGCCTATGTGCGATCTGCAGGCGGTCGAAAGGATCTCCGTGAATGCTCGGAAGATTTTCGACCGCAGCAGCGTGCTCCCCGGTGACAAGACGCTCCTCGAGGCCGTTCTCGAGCAGCAAGCGCCGCAATAGCCCCGCCGTGATCTCGAAGTTGGGGCGCCGTTCGAATTTGCAATGATGGAGACAGAATGCCACGCGCCACCCTCCTCAAAGCCAGCACCTATCGTCGCATGCCGTGGAAGAACGGTGGCGGCGAGACCGTTGAAATTGCGGTATCGCCCGAGGGAGCCGCGCTTTCGCAGTTCGACTGGCGCATCAGCATGGCGACAGTCGCCACCGACGGCCCGTTTTCGATCTTTCCCGGCATCGACCGGACACTGTCGATCCTGGAGGGCAGCGGCATGTCGCTTGCGATCGACGGCGGGCACCCGCTGCTTTTGACCCAGGAAAGCGATCCGCTCGCCTTTGCCGCCGATATTGCGGTTTCGGCGACGCTTGCCGCCGGAACGATCACGGACCTGAATGTCATGAGCCGCCGCGGCGCCTTGCGACATCACGTCGAACGCGTCGAGGTCGATGGGAGCGCCAGCGTTCGGGTCAAGGACCGGACCTGGCTCGTGTTGTGCCACCGGGGGAGCGTCGATCTGGAGTGGGAAAATGGAAAAGCCGGGTTGGCTCCAGGCGATTCTGTCCTGCTTGAGGGCGCCGTGAGCACGACCGTCTTATTGGCTGGTCAGGCGCTCCTCTATCTCATTTCCATTGGCGACGCCTGAGTGTAGCAACGGCATATGACGCGTTCCGGTAGGATAGCAAAACAATATTGTCGCTAGTGTCTATAAAATAGATAGTTTTATCTGTGTAGGAGCGGGTCCCCGCCTTAGTGTTTCCCTGTCGAAATAGTTCACGCGCTGATGCAGAAGCTCAGCCGCAAGGGGGCGAAACATGAATATCAAGACTATATTTGCAGCGCTCACGCTTGGGTCCGCCGTTCTGGCCGCACCCTTCATGACACAGGCAGCCGACAAGAAGGTCGTCGTTGCCTATCAGACGGATGCCTTGCCGTCCTCAGTGGCGATCGCCAACGGCGAATTTGCCAAGGCAACAGGCTATGACATCGATTTCCGGAAGTTCAATTCCGGAGCAGAAATCTTTGCGGCGATCGCATCGGGTGATGTGCAGGTTGGTTACGTCGGTTCAAGCCCGTTTGCGGCAGCGACGTCGCGCGGCCTTGAGGTCAAAGCCTTCTATCTCTCGTCGATCTCGGGAATTGACGAGGCGTTGGTCGTTCGCAACGGCTCCGGTATTCAATCCCTTTCGGATCTCAAGGGCAAGAAGCTGGCTGCGGCACCCGTTTCCACCGATCACTATCAGCTTCTCGCCCTGATCAAGTCGCTCGGCCTGACCGAGAAGGATGTGCAGGTCTTTGCCATTCCGCAGCCGGAAATCGTCGCAAGCTACAATCGCGGCGACATTGATGGCGGCTTCGTCTGGGATCCGGCCCTCACCGAACTCAAGAAGAACGGCAAAGTCCTCGTCACGTCCAAGGACGTTGCCGACAAGGGTGCGCCGACCTTCTCCGCCTGGGTCGCCGCCTCGAAATTCGCTGACGACAACCCGGCATTCCTCAAGAGCTTTGCCGGTGTGATCAACAGATACTACGCTTCCTTCGCAGCCGACAAGAAGGCTTGGCAGCCCGACAGCGACAACGCCAAGCTTCTGGCCAAGGCGCTGGGCGGTACCGCAGACCAGCAGGCGGCAGCGTTGAAGAACCTCACCTTGCTGACGCCCGAAGTCCAGGCGTCCGAAGCCTGGTTGGGCGGCGGAGAGAAGTCCGGCGCAGCCAAGATCCTAAAGGACACGGCGGCCTTCCTCAAGGAACAGGGCAAAGTGACGGAAGTGTTGCCGAGCTACGCAGCCTTCGTCACGGCAGACGCCCTCACCAACGCAAGCAACTAATCGGATCCTCCCGGGCACGCTGGCGCGACATCGCGCCGGCGTCCTGTTTTGAAGAGACAGCACATGCTCAAAGTCGATCACGCGAGCGTCTATTTCAAGACGCGAGATGGCCAAACGGTTCACGCCCTCGATCGTGTTTCGCTCGATATTCCGGACAACAGCTTCGTGGTCGCGCTCGGGGCATCGGGTTGCGGCAAGTCCACCTTGTTGAACGCGATTGCAGGCTTCCTGCCGCTCTCCAAGGGAGCGATAACACTTGACGGGCGACAGATAACTGGTCCCGGCGCCGATCGCGGCGTGGTCTTCCAGAAGGACACGCTCCTTCCCTGGAAATCGGTCATCGACAATGTTGCGCTTGGGCTGAAATTTGCAGGACTGCAAAGGACGGCACGGCGGGCACATGCCGAACAGCTCCTTCATCTGGTCGGCCTGAAGGACTTTGCAAACGCCTTTCCATACGAATTGTCAGGCGGCATGCGCCAGCGTGTCGGCATTGCCCGGGCGCTCGCGACAGAGCCGGACGTGCTGCTGATGGACGAGCCGTTTGGTGCCTTGGACAGCCTGACGCGTGAGCAGATGCAGGAGCTCCTGGTGTCGATCTGGAAGGCAACCCGCAAGCGTATTTTCTTTATCACCCACTCGATCGACGAAGCCCTGTTCCTCGGCACGCAGGTCGTGGTGATGTCCCCGCGTCCGGGACGGATCGTCGCGCGCTTCGATCTCGATTTCGTTCGACAACTCGCCGAAACGGGAGATTCGCGGTCGATAAAGACGTCGCCTGAGTTCGGCAGCCTGCGCGAAGAAATCCGCAGCATATTGCATGGTTCGAATGAGTTGAGGAGTGCGGCGGAATGAGCGAATTGACACAGACCGGACACGTCGTCATTGGCCAAGCCGTCGATCAGCCCATCCCCGTGAAGATGAAGGGCTTCGGTGTCGGAGAAAAGCCAACCGTCTTCATCAGCATTGGAACGGCCTTCGCCCTTCTGGCCGCCTGGTGGCTTGTCGCGAAGCTGGCACTGGTGCCGCATCTGTTCCTTCCGACGCCTCAAGAGGTCTGGACCCAGCTTGGTGCCGTCTATCGCGACGGCTATGCTGGTGCGTCCCTTTCTGAACACATCTCCGCCAGCCTGTTCAGGATCGTCACGGCCGCGGCGATCGCGACGGTGGTCGGCATTCCGGTCGGTCTCTTGATGGGGCTTAATCGTTGGGTAAAAGGCATCCTCGACACGCCGATCGAGTTCTACTGGCCGCTACCCCCGCTTGCCTACCTGCCGCTGATGATCATCTGGCTGGGGATCGGGGAAACATCCAAGGTGACGCTTCTGGTGCTTGCTATGTTCGCGCCCATTTGCCTGTCGGCACAAGCGGGCGTGCGTTCATTGCCTATCGAACGTGTGAATGCCGCGAGGTCTCTGGGGGCAAAACCCTGGCAGCTTCTCGTCAGCATCGTACTGCCCTCGGCTCTCCCGGAGATCCTGACGGGCCTGAGGATCGCCCTTGGCGTCGGCTGGAGCACCCTTGTTGCCGCTGAGCTTATCGCCTCCAATCGCGGCATCGGCTACATGATCATGTCCGCGTCACAGTTTCTCGCAACGGACGTGGTGTTCGTCGGGATAGGGATTATCGCCGCTTGCGCATTTGCCTTCAGTGCTGCCATCCGGATACTGGAAGCCGTGCTTGTTCCGTGGAAAGGCAAGAGTTAGCAGGGGACAAATCGCCGGTATGGTCTTACAAGCCTGGCGTTGGGGATGCTCCCCGGCATTGGGGAGCATTCGATGAAGCAGATGCAGATCTACGCCTTCGACATGAACTGCGTCGGCCATATCAATCATGGAATGTGGACGCATCCGCGCGACGCGTCGCTGCACTATACCGATCTCGACTACTGGACGGAGTTTGCGCGCACGGCAGAGCGCGGCAAGCTCGACGGCATTTTCCTTGCCGACATCGTCGGCGTTTATGACGTCTACAAGGGCAGCCCGGCCGCTGTCATCGAGACCGGAGCGCAGATCCCGGTCAACGATCCGCTGATGCCGATCTCGGCGATGGCCTATGTAACGAAGCACCTCGGCTTCGGCGTCACCGTCAACACGACCTATGAGCCGCCTTTCCTGCTGGCGCGGCGCATGTCGACGCTCGACCACTTGACCAAGGGGCGGATCGGCTGGAACGTCGTCACCGGCTATCTCGACAGCGCCGCCCGCAGCATGGGCTTTGACAAATTGCCAGAGCATGATGCCCGCTATGACGCGGCCGAGGAATACCTCGAAATCCTCTACAAGCTGTGGGAGGGAAGCTGGGACGACGACGCCGTTGTACGTGATCGGGCGCGCGGCATCTTTGCCGATGCATCGAAGGTGCGGGCCGTCAGCCATCAGGGCAAGTATTACAGGATGGAAGGCATTCACCTCGCTGAACCGTCGCCGCAGCGCACCCCCCTCCTCTTCCAGGCGGGCGCTTCGGCGCGCGGCCAGGATTTTGCGGCCCGCCACGCCGAATGCGTGTTCGTCGCGACCCCCTCGCCGCAAGCGGCGAGACCCACGGTGGATGCCTTGCGCCGCAAGGCTTCCGAGATGGGGCGCGGGGCGGATGCGTTGCGCGTGCTGAGCCTGATTACCGTCGTCGCTGGACGCACACAGAAGGAGGCGGAAGCCAAGCTCGAGGATTATCGCCGCCATGCGAGCGTAGAGGCGTCGCTCGCCCATTACTCCGCATCGATCGGTGTCGACCTCTCCAAATATGGGCTGAACGATCCGATCGAGCAGACGTTCACCAATGCCAATCAGTCGGCGCTGTCAGCCATCACCAGGCAAGCGCCGAAGCCGGTGACGCTTCGAGAGATCATCGACAAGATGGTGCTCGGCAGCCGCATGAAGCCGATTGTCGGCTCGCCTGAGCAGGTTGCCGATCGACTGCAGGGGTGGATCGAAGAAGGCGACGTCGATGGCTTCAATCTCGCGCGCACCGTAGCGCCGGAAAGTCTGGGCGACTTCATCGACCTCGTCGTCCCGGTGCTGCAGGAGCGCGGGCTGTTCAAGGGGGACTATTGCGAGGGGCCACTTCGGCAAAAGCTCTTCGGCGGCAACGGCAGGCTGCCTTCCTCGCACCCTGCCGCTCAGTTCCGCCGCTGACTATTTGTGGTCCAGCGTGGTGACAAAACGGTCGCCGAGCCATTGGATGCCGCAGACGAGCACAATCAGGACGGCGACCACCGCGACCATTACGGCGGTTTCGAAGCGCTGGTAGCCATAGCGAATCGCAAGATCCCCTAGCCCGCCGGCGCCGATCGCGCCAGCCATCGCGGACGCGCCGATGAGCGTGACCAGCGTGACGGTGAACCCCGCGACAATGCCCGGCAGGGCCTCCGGCACCAGCACCTCGCGGATGATGGTCCAGCGGTTGCCGCCCATGGCGCGCACGGCATCGATCAATCCGCGATCGACCTCGCGCAGCGACACTTCGGCGATCCGCGCATAATAGGGCGTTGCGGCAATCGCCAGTGGCACGATCGCAGCCCAGGTGCCGAGCGCCGTGCCGACGATCAGACGCGTCAGCGGGATCAGCGCCACGAGCAGGATGATGAAGGGGACCGCACGGAAGCCATTGACGATAGCGCCGAGAATGCTGTTGACCCACAGGTTCTCCGCAATACCGCCGCGGTTTGTCAGCACCAGCGCAAGGCCGAGCGGTAGGCCGAATACCAGGGAGATCAGGCCCGAAGCACCGGTCATCAGGATCGTCTCCCAGAGGGAGCGAAGCAGAAGATTAAACATGATCGGTGTCATAACCAAGCACCTCCACCCGCGCCGAGCGGGCCTTCAGAAATTGTTCGACCTTGTCCTTCAGCGCCGGATCGCGCGTCGGAACGGCCACGAAGAAACGCGCCACCGGCTGGTTCTGGATGTGATCGATGCCGCCATGAACCAGGCGGTACGAGTGCGGCAGGGCTGCAGAGAGATCGGCAAACAGCGCGCCCTGCGCCTCCGGTCCGGCAAGATCGATGCTGAGAATGGCCTCGGTTCCGGAAGTGGGCGAAAGCCGTGCGGCGATATGCTCGGGCAGCTGCGGCCGGCTTCCGGCAAGCAGGCTCTTGGTGATCGGAGCTTTCGGATCGGCGAACACCGACCAGACCTGGCCCTCCTCCACGATCCGGCCTGCATCGATCACGGCCACGCGGTCTGCAATGTTGCGCACGACTTCCATTTCGTGGGTGATCAACAGGATCGTCAGCCCGAGCTTGCGGTTGATGTCCTTAAGGAGCACCAGGATCGAGCGCGTCGTTTCCGGGTCGAGCGCCGAGGTTGCCTCGTCGGAGAGAAGCAGGGCAGGACGCGCCGCAAGCGCGCGGGCAATGCCGACGCGCTGCTTCTGGCCGCCCGAAAGCGACGACGGGTAGGCCTTGGCCTTCTCGGAAAGACCGACGAGGTCAAGAAGTTCATGCGCGCGCTTCAGCCGTTCAGCCTTACCGACGCCGGCGATCTTCAATGGCAAGGCGACATTGTCTTCGACAGACTTCGCCGACAGCAGATTGAAATGCTGGAAGATCATGCCGACACGCCGGCGCAGCGGCTGCAGTTCTTTTTCGTCCAGGCCGGTGATGCTGCGGCCCTCGATCTCGATCTCGCCGCTATCGGGACGCTCCAGACCGTTCAGGCAGCGAATGAGCGTTGATTTGCCGGCGCCGCTGCGGCCGATGATGCCGAGGATTTCGCCCTTTCGGACGGTCAACGATATCCCGTCCAGTGCCGCGGTTGCACCAAAATGCCGCTGGACATCGACGAGCCGGACCACCTCTTTGGCCGCGGTCTCCGGCGGCGCCTCGATTACGGAGGCGGAAACAAACGAATTCATAGTCTTTCCCTTCGGAAACGCCCAAGGCGGCCCGGGCAAGGAACGCCCGGACCGCCTTGTTCAACGCACCCAACCCCTAGGCGCGAATGTTTATCAGTAGGCGCTGAGGCCAGTACCCTTATACACCTTGTCGAACTCGGCTTTAACCGTATCGTTCTGGTAGGACGAAACAAGCGTCTTCACCCAGGCCTCGTTCTCGCTGCCCTGTTTGACGGCAATGAAGTTGCGGTAGGGGTTGTCGGCGATCGGCTCCTGCGCGATGCGGTCGGAGGCAGAAAGCCCGCTCTTAAGCGCCCAGTCGGTGTTGACGACGGCGGCATCGAGGTCGTCGATCGCCCGGCCGACGACGCCGGCATCGAGCTCCTTGATCTCGACCTTCTTCGGATTCTCGACGATATCCGTAACGGTGGCGAGGATGCCGGTGCCGTCCTTAAGCTTGATCAGACCCTCGTTCTGCAGGACGCGCAGAGCGCGGCCTTCGTTCGACGGGTCATTCGGAACGCCGATGACCGCACCTTCCGGAACCTCGGAAACCGTCTTGTACTTCTTCGTATAGAGGCCGATCGGCCAGACGCCTGTATAGCCGACGCGAACGATGTGATAGCCGTGCTGCTTCACCTGATTGTCGAGGTAAGGCTGGTGCTGGAAGGCATTGGCGTCGATTTCACCGCGCTCGAGCGCTTCGTTCGGCTGCGTATAGTCGTTGAAGACCACCGTCTCGATCTTGAGGCCGTTCTTCCCCGCCTCCGCGGCCACGACACGCCAGACGTCTTCGTCTTCGCCGCTCATGATGCCGACCTTGATTGACTTGTCTTCGGCAAAGGAAGGAACCGGGGCTGCAAAGGTAACCAGAGCGGCTGCGGACGCGGCGATCGCAGCGAGGCTCGCGCGGCGCGTCAGGCTTAATTTGGCGGACGTCTTCTTGTTCATTGTGGTGTTTCCCGTCTTACATTGATGAGGTAGCCTCAAAACGACGTGATAATTTCAAATAAGGTTAGGAGAAACCAAGCACGCGGATCTCTATTCTGCTGCACTGCGGGAAAACTCTTCGGCGCGGGCGCAAATTTGCGGGATAAAATTCTACCTTATTTGTAGAATATTGCCATTGCGGGTCCGTCGACCGAACTTTAAATGACAATTATGCGCATCCGAGGCACAAATATGCGCTCTGACATAAATAGTGCGACTGGACCGATAATTGTGAACCAGAATGACAGCCCTTCCCCAATTGGAGCGAGCGCCGGCCGTCGCCGGCCCGTCGTGGCAATCATCGGCGGCGGCGTCTCAGGCGCCGGGGTTGCGTATCATTTGACACTTGCCTTGGGAGACAATTCGCCTGCGATCGTCGTCTTCGAGCCGCGCCGGGAAATCGGCCGGGGGCTTGCTTACGACACGGAAGATCCGGCCCACCGGATCAACGTGCCTGCTACGCGCATGAGCCTGTTGCCTGATCATCCGGAGGATTTTCTGGGCTGGATCGAAAGCAACGACGCCGTAGCAGACGATCCCGGCGCTCATCGCCCGGATGGGAACCTCTTTCCGCAGCGCCGGCTCTTTGGCGCCTATGTCGCCGCTGCCTTGCAGCCTCTGGTGCGTAGCGGGGCTGTGCGCCACCGCCGGGCTTTGGTCACCGACGTCAGGCGCGACGGTGCGTTCTGGCACATATCCGATAGCCAGGGTGGCCAGACATTCGCCGATTTTGTCGTCATCGCGACAAGTCATCCCGCCCCTTCGGCACCCGGCAATCTCGACCGGCTCAAGGGCCATCCGCGATTTGTGGGCGACTCAACGATTGCCGGATCGCTCGACGCCATCCGGCCTGATGACAGGATTCTGATCGTCGGCAACGGGTTGACCGCAGCTGACATCGTCGCCTCGTTGGCGCGTAATGGCCATCGCGGACCGATCACTTCCATCTCGCGGCGCGGCCTGCGATCAAGGGGGCACTCGCCGTTTCCGCAGGAGCCGTTCGGCGAATTCGAGGCAGCGCCGGCGCATAGCGCGACCGCCCTTTTACGGCTGGTGCGGCAAACCATCGACAGAGCAGAAGCATGCGGCCAGACGTGGCATGCGGTCATCGACCAGATCCGCGGGCATGGCCATGCGATCTGGCACAATTTGCCTGTTGCCGAGAGGCGGCGGATCGCCCGGCATCTGCGGCCGTTCTGGGACGTGCACCGCTTCCGTATTGCTCCACAGGTGGAGGAGGTGCTCGAAGAAGCGATCGCCGAGGGCCGAATGGAGGTTGTTGCCGCGTCGGTCAGCAATGCGCGCCGGGAAGGCGAGGAGTTTCATGTCGTCTTGCGACGCCGCCATGCCATGCCGCTCGAGCGGGTTTACGACGCCGTCGTCGTTACAACCGGGCCGGCGCATGGCGGCATTCTCGACAGCCAGTCCTGGCTGAGGGACCTGCGCGATGGGGGGAAGCTGCAGCTCGATCCGACCGGCCTCGGCATTGCCTGCAACGAGCACTCGGAAGCCGTGGCCACAGATATGAATGCCGAACCTTCGCTGCTGATTTCTGGGCCGCTTGCGCGCGGTACGTTCGGTGAACTCATGGGCTTGCCTCAGATCACCGAGCATGCCGCCTTTGTCGCCGGCGAGCTCGCGGCGAAAATAATGGCAACCGCAGGGCGCTAGTGGCTCTCCCAGCCACCAGCTGCCAACGCTACACGATCGAGCACGCGGTCTATGCGGCCCGCCTCCATGGTAACGACACTATCGCACATATGGGCGACGACGCCGGGGTCGTGACTGACCAACACAAAGGTCATGCCATGCGACCGCTTGAGATCGTTGAGCAGGTTCAGGATTTCGGCCTGAACGGAGACGTCGAGCGCCGAAGTCGGCTCGTCAAGCAATAGCAGCTTCGGCTTCAGAAGCAGGGCGCGGGCGATCGCCACACGCTGGCGCTGACCGCCCGATAGCTGGTGCGGATAGCGGCCGGCCACAGATGCGGCAAGGCCCACTTGATCAAGGGCCGTCAGCACCTCGGTCTCGACATTGGCAAACCTGCGGATGGCCAGCGGCTCGCCGAGAATATGGCGAATGCGGTGGCGTGGATGCAACGATGAATACGGGTCCTGGAACACCATCTGGATATTGCTGCGCAACGCGCCGGTGATCTTCCTGCCAGGCTGCAACGCTTCGCCAAAGACCTGGATCGAACCGTCCCATTGCGTATTGAGGCCCGCGATGGCGCGCAGCACCGTCGTCTTGCCGCAACCGGATGGTCCGATCAGACCGAAAGTCTGCCCCACCTCGACCTCGAAGCCGACGCCGCGAACCGCCGTGAACCCCTTACCCGTTCCCTGAAACGTCACCGAGAGATTGTCGACATTGAGCGCTTTCATCGGCCGCCCTCATAGATAGGCAAACGCGTGCCATAGGTCGCGGCCGACGGGCGCGCGGCCCAGAGAGCGCGGGTATAGGCCGATCCGGCATTAGCAAGATCGGCGGACGCCATCTCTTCCTCGATCCGGCCCTGCCGCATGACCAGAACCCGGTCGGTATAACGCGAGACCTGCTGCAGGTCGTGACTGATGAGGAGCAGGCCCATGCCGAGCTCTTCCGTCAGTGACCGAAGCAGGGTCAGGATCTGGTCCTGCAGCCCGCGATCGAGTGCGGATGTCGGTTCGTCGGCGATCAGGAGCTTCGGCCGGTTGACCAGCATCGCGGCGATCATGACGCGTTGGCCCATGCCGCCCGAAAGGGCTGCCGGGTAGGAGGAATAGACACGTTGCGGATCAGGCAGACCGACCTTGGAAAGCATGTCGACCGCCTGCTGTCGGCGCTCGGCTGCAGAAAGCTTGGTGTGCAGCAGCAGCGCTTCCTCGACCTGTCGTCCGATCCTGTGGGCCGGATTGAGCGAATATTTCGGGTCCTGCAGCACGAGGCCGATACCGCGGCCTCTCAGCCGGTTCCAGGCAGATGGCGAAAGCGCGGTCAGATCCTGCCCGTCGAACTCCATCCGCTGGGCGTCGATCGTCGCTGAGCGCGGCAGCAATCCCATGATGGCTCGTCCGGTCATCGACTTGCCGGAGCCGGATTCACCGACCAGCGCCACGACCTCACGACGGACGTCGAACGAGACGTCGTCGACGACACTGACCGGTCCCTCTTCGGACGGAAAGGAAATCTGGAGGTTCTTGATCGTCAGCAGCGGCTCAGCCATGTCGTGGATCCAGGATGTCGCGCAAGCCGTCGGCGAGAAGGTTGAAGGCCAGCGACGTAATGAGGATGGCAAGGCCCGGCGTTGCCGCGATCCACCACTGGTCGAAGATGACCTGCGTGCCATCGGACACCATCGAACCCCATTCCGCGGTCGGCGGTCGGACGCCAAGCCCGAGGAAGCCAAGGCCGGCGGCGGCAAGGATGATGCCGGACAGATCGAGGGCGAGCCGGACGATGGCCGATGGCAGGATCAACGGCAGGATGTGTCCCCAGAGGAGGCGGACACCCTTGATGCCGACCATTTCGGCAGCGGCCAGATAATCGCTGCGGCGAAGGGCTGCCGTCTCGACACGGGCCTGGCGGGCGTATGCCGGCCAACTGGTCAGCGCCAGCGCCAGCGCTCCGTTGATCAGCCCCGGCCCCATGATCGCGACGAAGGCGAAGGCAAGCAGCAGCCGGGGAAACGACATGACGATGTCGGTGATCCGCATCAGCACCCGCTCGGTCAAGCCGCCGAAGAAGCCGGCGAGAATGCCCACAATAATGCCGAGCGGCGCCATCAGAAGAACCACGATCAGCACCAGAAGCAGCGTCGGTCGGGCGCCATAGATCAGGCGCGAGAGAATATCGCGGCCGAAGGCATCCGTACCGAGCCAGTGGGCAGCCGTTGGCGGCATGAGGCGGCTCGCGGTTTCCTGCAGGGTCGGATCGTACGGCGCAATCACGGGTGCGAGGAGCGCGGCAAACAGAATGACCAGGACGACGGCAGCGCCTATCGCTGCGGACGGCGAGCGAAGCAGCCGCCTCAAAAAGGACGCGCCGGAGACCGGCGTTTGCACGATCGTGCTCATCGCTTTTTCCCCGCCTCAAGGTTGGCGACTGCAAGGTCCGTCAGGGCGTTCAGCAGCACGAAGGATGAGCCGACGACCAGCGTTGCGCCGAGGATCGCCGGCATGTCACCGGCAAACATCGCCGTCGTCAGATAGCGTCCGATACCCGGCCAGGCAAAGACCGTCTCGGTCAGCACCGCGCCTTCGAGGAGACTCGCATAGGCAAGTGCAATGACGGTGAGCAGCGTGCCCGAGACGTTCGGTAGGATATGGACGAAGACGATGCGGCGGATGCCGGCGCCCTTGGCACGCGCCGTCGTCACATATTCCTGGCCAAGTTCGGTAAGGATTGAAGCACGCGTCAGCCGCGATATCGAGGCAAGCGCGTGAAACGCAAGCACCGTGGCCGGCAAGGCGAGGTGTGCAAGCGCGTCCCTGAAGGCACCTGTCTTGCCCGACACCCATGTGTCCATCAAGGAGAAGCCGGTGACCGGCTTTACCGTATACTGAAATACCACATCCGCCCTGCCCGGCCCAGGCGCCCAATGCAGGCGAGCGTAGAAGAGCAGCAGCATCAGGAGACCAAGCCAAAAGATCGGCACGGAATAACCGATGAGCGAGACGAACCGGGCGAGTGTATCGACCCATGTCCCCTGACGCATCGCAGCCGCGATGCCGAGCGCTAGCCCAAGCATGGCGCCGATGATGATGGCGGCCGTTGCGAGTTCGATCGTGGCAGGAAAGGTGCGGGCGATGTCGCGCGCGACCGGCTGCCCCGTCGAGATCGACTGGCCGAAATTGCCGGAGAGCGCGGTCTCGATATAGCGCAGGAACTGGACCGGAAGCGGCTGGTCGAGACCGAGCTGCACCCGAGCCGCGTCATAGGTCGACTGGCTGGCATGGTCACCGACGAGCTGCAGGGCCGGGTCGATCGGCGACAGGCGCGTCATCGCGAAGGTGACGAGCGCCAGGCCGAACAGCGTCAACGCGAATGACCAAAGCCATTTGAAAAGCGGCCAGACGAACGACAACTCCCGCCAGGCTTTCTTCTGGCGGGAGTCGTTCATGTCGGCATTCGGTGGTGTTGCCGCTTGCGGCACTTATTTTTCTACCTTGTCGTAATAGACCTGATCGGCGTTCAGGCCCTGGGCATAATTCTTCACCTTGTCGCTTAGCACGACCTGATCGTTGCCTTGAAGCATAAAGACGAAGGGCGAGCTAGCCTGGACCTTCTTCTGCAGGTCCTGATAGAGCGCGACGCGCTTTGCCGGGTCTTGTTCCTTGACCGCAGCAAGCGTCTCGTCGGTCAATTCCGGAATCACCCAGCCTGCGTACTTGGCAGCCGTGTTGGTGGAGTTGTCGCGGTTGATCGCAAAGGCGCTGGCGTTGGAGTGCGGGTCGAAATAGTCCGGGATCCAGTAGCGCAGCGTCATTTCGAACTTGCCGGAGCGACCGCGTGCATAGATGTCGCTCGCGACACCCGGCTGGATGTCAAGCTCGATGCCGGCCTTGGCAAAGGTCGACTGCAGCGACTGGGCGATGGACAGGAACGGCTGATCGTTGAAGACGATGAATTCGACCTTGAACGGCGTCTTGATGCCTGCGTCGGCGAGGATCTTCTTTGCCTTCTCGACATCGAGCTTGAACGGCGTGTCGGTCAACGCACCGGGGAAGCCGACGGGCAGAAATGCCTGGTGGACATTGCTCTGTGCGCGAAGGAGATCCTTGGCGATGCCGTTGTAGTCGACGAGATAGCGGGCAGCTTCCCAGAAAGCCGGGTTGCCCAGCGTCGCGTTGGCCTTGCTGTTGAGCAGGATGTAATCGCTGCGGGCGGACGGTACCGACAGCACCTTGAGGCCGTTCTTGTCCTTCAGCGCATCGATCTGGTCTGCGGCCAGGCCGCGGGCAATATCGGCATCGCCCTGCTCGACGAGGAGGCGACGGGCGCTGACATCGGGCACATTGCGGATGATGACGCTCTCGAGCTTCGGCTTGTCTGCGGAATTGGCGTTTGCCTGCAGCACCAGGGCCTCATGCGGCGTGTATGTGGCGATCGTGAATGCGCCGCTGCCGGCCGAATTGGTCTTCAGCCATGCGTTGCCGAAATCGTTGTCCTTGGATTCGGCTGCGACCGACTTTTCGTCGACGACGGAGGCGATCGGCGCGGTCAGAAGCGAGAGCGCAAAACCGGCGCCGACGTCGGCGCTCCAGCTGAGCTTGACGTGCTTGTCGTCCACCCTGGTCACCGCTGCATCGACATTGTCGGCAGTCCAGCCTAGCTCGTTCAGGATGAAGGCCGGTGCCTTATTGAGCTTTACGGCGCGCGTCAGCGAAAACACCACGTCTTCCGGGCGAACCGGGTTGCCGGAGGCAAACTTGGCGTCGGCCAGCGCGAAGGTCAGGCTCTTGCCGTCGCTGCCTGGTTCCCAGGAAGCCGCAAGCGCGGGCTCGATCTTGGTGCCGTCCTCGCGGTTGGACTGGACGAGGCGCTGATAGAGGTTGTTGAACGACTGCACGGTCGTGAGTTCGAACCCCTCCGCGGGGTCGAAGCTGACGGCATCGTCGATCGACTGGGCAACGACGAGCACGTTCGGCGGCGTTTCCGCATGAGCGAGGCTCGCGCCGAAAGCGAGCGCGAGGCCGAAGACGCTGCCGAGCAGGCGCGAACGGCTGGTGATGATGGACATGCAAAACTCCCTTGGTGAGATTATGTTGTTCGAAGAATATGGGTCAGTCGGCGGTCTGGGCGAAGGCTTCGAGTTCAGGATCAAAGTCGATCTCCACCACATTGTTGAAGACGGCGGTGGCGAGCATGATGCCGGCGAAAGCGACGAGGTCGACCAGTGTCTTTTCGTCGTAGCGCGCTTTCAACTGCGTCCAGATTTCGGCAGGGATCGCATTGGAGTTCGCAACGATCGCCTTGCCGAAGTCGTCGAGAAGCGCTTCCTCTTCCGAGAGTTCCAGGGCATCCGGGTTGAACCCGGCATTCATCAGAGCGCGGCGGAAGAAGGTGACGGCGATCTTCGATCTGCTGGCCTTCGAAATCGAGTGCGAGAAGATCCATATTGAACGGTCGTCGATAGATCCGAGCTCGGCGCGCAGCGTGAACCACTCCGCATAGATACGGTGGGCGGTCGGCGAATGAAGCAACGTCCGCTTCATGTTGGTCATGCGACCGCGAACCCTGACTTCCTCGTCGTGCGCGCTCCTGATAACTTCGGACGCGGTTTCGTAGTCGATCGGCGGGATGTGGCTCATGATGCCTGCTCTTTGAACATGTGGAGAAACTATCCGGTGCCCGGAAAAATGGGCAGTCCGTCTTTGTCTACCTTTTTACTGTTCTTTCGAAAAAATTTGCGCGGAAACCCTGAAATCAAAATGTTCTTTGCAACTCAGATATATCACAGCGCGGCGCTGCGCTAGGCCGCATGGATTTGCGACGAGGGCAATGAAGATGCAATGCGAAAATGGTTCTTGCCTTCAGTTTTGGCACAATAAAGTGCCCTGTCAGCTGCGGCGAAAATATCTTTCGGCGCCAAGTCCCTGGCAGCAAAGGCGACACCGACCGAAGCGCCGATGCCGATACGTTGCCCGTTATAGCCAAACGTGCCGCCGAGGGATGTCACGATGATATTAGCCACCCGCTCCGCATCCTCGTCGCAGGCGCAGGAATGCAGGACCGCGAACTCGTCTCCGCCGATCCGCGCGACGATCTCCGCGCCCTCGAGCGACACCAGCAGCCGACCGGCTGCCTCCCTGAGGCATTCGTCACCTGCCTGATGCCCCAGGCTGTCATTCACCAGCTTGAAACCGTCGAGATCGACGAGGAAAAGCGCGACGGCATTTCCAGGCGCGTCGGCGCCGCATAGCGCCTGAAACTTCGATTGAAACTGGACGCGATTGGGAAGGTCGGTCAGGACGTCGAATTCCGCAAGATGCTTGATTTCATCGAACATCATTTTCTCGGCCGTGATGTCCTGCTTCATCCCGAATATCCGGACCGGCACATCGTCTTCGCATTCCACCGTGGCCGTGATCCGTATCCAGCGGCGGTTGCCCTTGGCGGTGACGATCTCGGCGTCGAGGCTAAACCCATCGTGTTTCTGGATCGCAAGGCCGCGCAACCTCGTCAACTCGGCGAGCGATTTCTCAGTGTAGAACCTTATGATCTCGTTGCGTCTCAACGGGTAGCCCGGCGGCAGGTCGAAGAGTTCGTAGACCATATCGGTCCAGGTCAGGCGCTCGTCGTGGAGGCTGCATTCCCACACGCCGATGCGTGCTGCTTTGGACGACCTGTCGAACAGCTTCTTGAGATGAGCGAGCTCGGCAGACGGCCCTCGTGCGAAAGCATGTCTTCTGCTGTAGAGGGACGCGTTATCGAAACGACGGGAGAAGTTGTTCCATTGACGTCCAACCTGTGACGTGAGTTCATGAACAATCGCCGAGAACATTTATGGTCCTTGCA
The DNA here is from genome assembly GCF_056406295.1 of Rhizobium sp. P1_C7. Classification (NCBI taxonomy): domain Bacteria; kingdom Pseudomonadati; phylum Pseudomonadota; class Alphaproteobacteria; order Hyphomicrobiales; family Rhizobiaceae; genus Rhizobium; species Rhizobium sp. P1_C7. Next base: position 250,083 of record NZ_JBFUAL010000003.1, on the reverse strand, counting down.
GGTGCAAAAAGGGGCGTTCATACCACCATCGTTCCATGCTGGACGGGAAAGATTGACGTTCTACCTTCGTAGCCGGTCTTCCACTGATTTCTCGAAAAAAATAATTGCAATGGCTAAATCAGCGTTAAGGCGGACCGCCCGCCGTTTGCATCGCTGCTAGGAAACGCAACTCAGCGTGCTATCGAGCGCGTCGCTGGCTTCCGGACAGGACGTGCTTCGGACTGCGTTTGCGCGCATCAGTCTTCCCATTGTCTTCAGCCGTTCGATTGTCGCTGGCGTCCGGCCGGCCCTCGGACTCCCACAGCGCATAGGCACGCTGACTGATCCACTCGTCCTCTCTTAAGAGCACGCATGACCTCGAACAACGGCGGAATGAAAATCGATCTATCGAGGCTCGCAAATGGCGCTTGCGAAGTCGTTACTCTGGCGGCCCTATTCCTCAACTGGAGGCGATCTTCTCTTTCTCCGGAAGCCAGGAGTGGTAGAGCGGGTGATCGGAAAGGATCGGCAAGGGGGTTGGAAGTCCTGTGCGCTGAGACTGATATGCTGCCGTGACGAGTTCGAGAGAATTGCGGGCATCCTCAAGGGTGACCGGTGGCTCCTCGCCGCGCATCAATGCTTGGTGGAAAAGCTCGAACTGGCGCGTGTAACCGTCTTCCTTGTGCTCATAGCCCGCCAGCGCCTCATCGACGCGTCCCTGGTGCTCCTCGTTCCCGGCGACAAAGCTCCACGGGTCGCGTCCCATCGTATACGGCTCAAGAATGCTTTCGACGACGAGATCGCTGAAGCAGAAGCGAAGGCGCGAGATCTCCTTGCGCGAGCCGAGCGTCATCGACAGGCTTGCAAGCGAGCCGTTCTTCATTTTAACCGAAAGGGCGGCCGTATCCTCGACCTCGATCGGGTTCACCAGCGTCTTGCCATAGGCGAAGATCTCGGCACAGGCGCCATGCACATAGTTCAGCATGTCGTGGGCATGGATGGCGTGGCCCAGCAGTCCGCCGCCAAGTTCGGTTACCCATTTGCCCCGCCACGGCACCGCGTAGTAATCCGGCCCACGCCACCAATGCGTTTCAATCGTCGTCAGAAACGGGCTCCCGGTGAGACCAAGATCGATGAGCATCTTCAGCTTCTGCAGACCCGAGCCATAGCGATACTGGAAGATCGGCATCAGCTTCGGGCCTTCGGCCCTTGCGATGATCCGGCTCATCTCATCGACCTCGGCGATGGAGCCAAATAGTGGCTTTTCGCAGATGACGTGCTTGCCGGCTTCGATCGCCTTGCGGCAGAGCTCGAAATGCGAACTCGGGGGAGTGCATATATCGATCACGTCGAGGTCGGCGCGCCGGATGAGCGTTTCCGCATCCTGCGTATAGTCCGCAATGGCAAATTCCTCGCACAGGGCCTTGCCGCGCTCGTCATCGAGCGAGCAGAGGACAGGAACCTCGAAGAGCTCCTTGTTCCAGGCAAAGCCTGTCAGATGGCGGGAGGCAATGCCTGCTCCGATGACACCGACGCGGAGTTTCTTCGTCATTGCGGGGTCCTCACCTTGCGCCCAGTCACTTTGCACCAAGTCTGGCTGCCTTGGCCTGTGCCTCCAGCGAAAGCCGGCAGACCTCATAGACATGCTGGTGGGTCATCGCGGTCTGTGTCCGGTCCCGCACATCGACGGTGAAGGCATCGAAATAGTCCAGCCGTTCGTCGCTGCAATCGATGTGAGTCGTCTCCTCGCCGTTGACGAGGAAAAGGTGATCCTTACCCGGACGACCGGCAATATCGATATACTTGCGCAGTTCAATATAGCCATGCGTGCCGAGAATGGTCAGGCGCCCGTCGCCCCAGGTTGGCAGCGCGTCCGGGGTGAACCAGTCCACGCGGACATAGCCGGATGCCCTGTCAGAGCGAAGCAGCACCTCGCCGAAATCCTGGAAGGCCGGCCGTTGCGGCATGGCGAAATTTGCGACCGAGCTTGCGACCACCTCACCACTCGTGGAACCTGTATAGAAGAGAAACTGGTCGATCTGATGCGAGGCGATATCGACAATGATGCCGCCGAATTTCTCGGGATCAAAAAACCATTCGGGCCGCGTCGGCAGTTGCAGGCGGTGCGGCCCCATGCCGATCGTCTGGATGACCGTGCCGATCGCGCCCTCCTTGACGAGCTTGCCCGCCTTGACGGCGGAACGCACACAGTGGCGCTCGGAAAAGCAGATAGAGAAGATGCGGCCGGTCTCAGCCACCGTCCTCTGCACCTCTTCCAGCTGCGCAAAGGTTGTCACCCCCGGTTTGTCTGTCATCACGTCCTTGCCGGCGCGCATAGCCCGGATGGCAAGATCGGCCCGATCACAGGGGATTGCGGCAATGCAGATCACGTCGATTGAAGGATCGGCAAACAGCCTCTCCCGATCGATCTGCGGCGCATCCGGATAGGTCCGCCTGAAGGTCTCGATCAGCGCCGGCACCGAGGTTTGTGGGCAATAGCCTACGAACTGTCCGCCGGCTGCAAGCAGACCCTTCACATGATCGAGGGTATGCCCATGGTCGATCCCAACGACTGCAAATCTCAGCATGACAACAATGTCCTTCTACCTGAAAACTCCTCCCGCCCGGACGTCGAGTCTCTGGGCGATCTCCTTGCAGCAAAACAGACAGCGAAAGCCGGCATCTGTCAAGGCCACCGTGACGATACCATTCGCGACAAATCATCTTAACACCATGATTCATTTATGAAAAAACTTGTATCTAAATAGTTATTTACTAAGCAAGCCGCGTGTTCATTTTCACCCATTTTGGAAAACTCCTGGTAAGCGCGCGGAGGTCTGCGCCTCAGGCCTTGGTCTTGCTGTTTCTCCGCGTTAGGTTTGCACCTGCCGATTTTCTGGTACGCCTACCTCTTCGGTTTCAGCGTGATCGGTCCTTGGGAGCGATCGACCAACGCCACCGCCGTGCGATTGTCCCGCCCTCAAATCACCGCCCCCGCCGAATGCCGACGCCCGATAAGTCCACCGACATCGCGAATAGCAGAAAATCATTTCTGTAAACGCCTAGGAACCGATAGAACTTATCTCGATATTATCCATAAACTTCGTAGTCTTTTCTCAGATGCGAGGGACCATGAGCGATATAGCAGTGCAGATCGACACAGACGTTCTCGTTGTGGGAGGAGGTCCCGCTGGCTGCTGGGCGGCCTGGAACGCGGCCGCGAACGGCGCGAAGGTCATCCTCATCGAAAAGGGCTACGTTGGGACAAGTGGCGCGACGGCCGCAGGGAACACCACGACAATCTACACCCCCCGCGGCTCGGCTGAGAGAGCCGCGACGGTTGCGCAAAGGGTCCGCCTGGGCCACGGCTTCTCCGAGCCGGCGCGCATCGAACGAGTGCTTGACCGGACCATGGAGAACCTCGACCTTCTCGCCGAATGGGGTTACGACTTTCCGACATACGAGGATGGCCGCCCCTACCGCGGGATGCTCCGCGGACCGGACTACCTCCGCTTCATGCGTCAGAAGCTGATCAAGGCGCGCGTCAAGATCATCGACCACTGTCCCGTGGAAGAACTCCTCGTTTCCGACGGCATTGCCGCCGGCGCCATTGCAAGGTACCGACGCACGGGCGAGACGTTGCAGATCCATGCTGGGGCGGTTGTCATAGCAACCGGAGGATGCGCCTTCCTCAGCGGCGCGCTGGGAACCAACAACCTCACCGGCGACGGCTACCTGATGGCCGCCGAAGCGGGCGCAGTTCTCTCCGGAATGGAATTCTCCGCGCAGTATGGCATCTCGCCGGCCTACTCGAGCGTCACCAAGGGCGTCGTCTACTTCTGGGGTACCTTCAGCGACGAACAAGGCAACGAGCTGTCGGCGCCGGGCGACCGGCAAAGCGTGGTTGCCAGTGAGCTAATTAACGGACCCGTCTACGCGATTTTGGACAAAGCCTCCCCTCGCCTGCAGGAAGGATTTCGCCGCGGCCAGCCAAACATTTTCGTGCCGTTCGACCGGATGGGCATCGACCCTTTCACTCAGCGCTTTCCCATAACGCTTCGCCACGAAGGGACCGTCCGCGGAACCGGCGGCCTGAAGATCGACGGCCGCGCGACGACGACAGTGCAAGGCTTGTTCGCAGCCGGCGACGCCGCAACACGTCAAGGCATGTCAGGCGCGACGACCGGGGGCGGCGGGCCGAATTCGAGCTGGGCGATGGCAACAGGGTCCTGGGCGGGAGAAGACGCCGCAAGGTTCATACAGTCGCTTAGTGCAAAGTGGCGCAGCCGGACCACACGCTCGGCAAACGAGCGATCCAACGTCAACCCCGTCCGAGCCGCGACCGACATCGATGCTGTTTTGGAAGAGGCCAAGCAGCAGGTGCTCCCCTTGGACGGCGGCTATTTCAGGAACCATGAGAGTCTTTCCAAGGCATCTAGTCGTCTTGCTGACCTGTGGCACGAAGAGAGATGGAGAATCCACCGCACGGCGAGGGTTCGCGAGGCGGAAGCGCTCATCGCCACGGCGCGCTGGGCGACCGACAGCGCTCTCCTGCGAAAGGAAAGTCGCGGTCTTCAACGCCGGACGGATTTCCCCGATACGAACGCGATACTTGCCCGACCGATCGACGCCGGCGGCACCGAGGGCTTCTGGGCGTCGTTCCAGTCAGAAAATCAAGTGAGTGCGGCATCATGATCGAGATCGTCAGCGAAGACCGCTGCATCAAGTGTGACCTCTGCGTCGAAGCCTGCCCCGACAACGTATTTGATGCGGTACAGGAAGGAATCCCGGTGATCGCCCGGCAGTCCGACTGCCAGACCTGCTTCCTTTGCGAACTCTTCTGCCCGACTGATGCGCTCTACGTGTCGCCGCTGTCAGAGACGATCGAGGGTTCGACCGAAGCCGATCTGATTGCGCGCGGCGTGATGGGCAGCTTCCGTCGAGAGATGGGCTGGAAAAACGCCAAGCCGCGCGGAACTGCTGGCGACATGAGTTACCGGATCTTCGAGACCGGCACGATCATACCCTAACTGGAGAGACCCATGAGACGACTTCTTTCAACCCTCCTGCTTGCGGCGGCCGTCGTGTTCACCGCCGCCTCATCGCAGGCGGAAGACGCACCCGCCACTATTAGATTTGGCGACGTTGGTTTCGGCTTCGGCACACCGTTCGGCGTCGGACTTCAGGCCATCGCCGATGCGAAGGGCTTCATTGCGGACGAGTTCAAGGGAACGCCGACGAAGGTCGAATTCACCTACTTCACCGGTACAGGCCCTGCGATCAACGAGGCGCTTTCGAACGGCCAGCTCGACTTCGCGTCCTACGGAGCCGTCCCGAATATTATCGGCAAGGCGAACGGCCTCGACACCGTCATCCTCGCGTCCTACGGCGGGACCACGATCTTCGGCGCGGTGCGGCCGGATCTTGACATCAAATCGATCGCCGACCTCAAGGGCAAGAAGGTCGCGATCCAGAAGGCTACCATCATTCACTGGGGCCTGATCACCGCCCTCAAGAATGCCGGCCTTTCCGAGAAGGACATTACGATCGTCGACCTCAAGAACGCGGACCAGCTCGCAGCGATAGCAGCGAAAAGCGTGGACGCGGTGTTCGGCGCCGACTTCCTGTTGCCGCTTGAAAGTAAGGGGGTCGCCAAGATCTTCTATAAGTCCTCCGATACCGGAGCAACAGGCGACGGCTTCGGCGCCTTCCTCGTGACCGACAAGTTCCGCAAGACCTATCCTGACGCGACGCAGAAGGTCGTCACTGGTTTCGTCAAGGCGGCTCAGTGGCTTGCAGACGACAAGAACCGCGAGGAAGCGTTCAAGATCTGGTCGCGCGCCGGGTCGCCGATCGAGGTTATCCGCAAGTCAAATACGGGCGGACAGCTTGGGCAGAAGTACAATCCGCGCCTCGACGACTTCTTCGTCGCCCGCTACCAGAGTGGCATCGCGTTCGACCGCGAGCAGAAGCTCATCCGCCGCGACGTCGACCTCGACGCATGGGTCGACCGCAGCTACGTCGACAACGCCGTGAAGACGCTGGACCTCCAGTCGCTATGGCCCGACCGGTCTGCGACCGGTACCCTCCAGAACTGATCGGGGACGCTTATGGCAACGTTCGGGGCTGAGGACGACCTACGCGTCGCGCAGGACGCCCCGGACGTGCGCCCGGCGAAGCTTCGATCCTTCATCGGCAACTCGCTGCTGATCCTGATCGCGCCCGTCGGACTTCTCGTTCTCTGGTGGATGGCCTCGGTCAATGGCTGGGTGTCGCCTCAGGTGCTGCCGCAACCCGACTGGGTCTTCCAGACGTTCCTCGACCTCCTGGCAAGCGGTGACATACTTTCTGCTGCGATCGTCAGTTTCCGACGTATTGCGGAAGGCTTTCTCATCGGCGCGTCGCTTGGTTTCCTCTTCGGTCTTTTGATTGGCAGGTCGCGAGCCGCGGATGCCTACCTGGGACCAACGTTTCGGGCGCTGGCCGCCATTCCGTCCCTTGGATGGCTTCCGATACTGATCCTGCTCCTCGGCATCGAAGAAAGCCTGAAGATCGTCATTCTCGCGAAGGCATGCTTCGTACCCATGGCCATCAGCACTGCCGAAGGAGCAAGGAACATCCCCGCCGGATTGAACGAAGTCGCCGATGTTCTCCGCCTTCGTGCGCGGACCCGCTTCTTCAAGCTTACTATCCCGGCAATGGCGCCGTTCATTGCGAGCGGCGTCCGCCTTTCGCTCAGCCAGGCATTCGTTTCGCTGATCGTCGTTGAGATGCTCGCCGGCACCGACGGCCTCGGTTACATGATGGTTTGGGGCCGTACCCTCTTCCAGCTCGATATCGTCATCGTCGGCATGATCGCGGTCGGCGCCGTCGGCTTCGTACTCGATCTCCTTTTGAAACGAGCCGAGGCGCTGGTACGCAAGGGGAGCGGTGCCAATGGCTGACCGAATTCTTCGATCCTCAAGATTCCCACGCGGAGCACTGGTGCCGCTGGCCGCTGCGGCCATTTGGTGGATATCTTCGTCTACGCGACTTCTGTCCGGACCCATGGCCGTGAGCCCTTTGCAGGTAATCGAGACGCCGTTCCTCGATGCTTCTGGGCGCGAACTGTGGGTGTCACTTCTGGCTAGCGTCATAAGAGTCCTCGCGGGTGGCGTTGTCGGAGGCGTGGCCGGTCTGGTTCTTGGCTACGTCGCCGGCATGTACCGAGCGGCGGGACTTGGCCTCGCGCCGACAATCCACACGGTCCGGCAAGTGGCGTTGTTCGCCTGGATACCGCTGTTGACCGCGTGGTTCGGCAACGGCGAAAGCACGAAACTGGTATTCACGGCTCTGTCGACGTTCTTCCCCCTCTTTTTAGCGACTGAGCAGGGCGTTCGGCAGGCACCTCTACCGCTCATCGAAGCTGCACAAACGTTGGGTTTGCGACGTTTGACCCGTATCCGCCGGCTCTATCTTCCGGCGGCGCTGCCAAGCATCTATGTGGGCCTGCAGATAGCCGCGCTGTCCGCGTGGATCGGAACCATCGGATCGGAGTACGCGATCGGAAACGGCCGCGGCCTGGGCAGCTACATCGCGAGTGCGCGCGACCAATTTCGCATGGACATCGTGATCGTCGGGGTCTTCGCCCTGGCGGCAGGCGGCGTCCTCCTCTCTGCGGTCGTCCGCCTGGTCACTTCCAAACTGTCGCCCTGGAACCGAGAAATCTGATGAACGCCCTGTCGATCGAGCATGTCAGCAAGTCCTATGTCCTGGAGGGCGCGCCCCGTCCGGTACTGAAGGACATAAACTTCAAGGTCCGGCGCAACGAGATCGTGGCGATCGTCGGCGCCTCCGGCTGCGGCAAGTCAACGCTGCTTAGGCTGATCGTCGGCCTCGACAGCGACTATCGTGGCTCCATCACGCGAGGCGGATCGGACAACGCAGCTCCGGCCAAGGTGGGCATGGTGTTCCAGGATCACCGACTGTATCCGTGGCTGACCGTCGAGGGAAATGTCGACCTGGCTTTCGACAACAGCGATCTCGCCACCTCGGTCCGCCGCGAGCGGGTTCGGCTCTACCTCGAACTGGTAGGACTTTCCGATTATGCGAAGGCATATCCCAGACAGCTTTCGGGCGGGATGGCGCAGCGTGCGGCCATCGCCAGGGCGCTCGCGCAGGAGCCAGACATCCTGCTGATGGACGAGCCCTTCGGAGCACTAGACTCAATCCTAAGAATGCGTCTCCAGGAGGAGCTCCTGTCTATCTGGGAGCGAAATCGCGTGTCCATCGTCATCGTCACGCACGACGTCGAGGAGGCTCTCTATCTTGCCGATCGCGTTCTGGTCATGGAACCAAATCCCGGACGGATTCGGGACGTTTTCGACGTCGGACTGCCGCGCCCTCGCGACCGCGGCGGGGTGGTGCTCGCTGAACTGAAGAAGCGTTGTCTGGCTACGCTAGTATAACTCATCGAGCACAACGCTGGCGTTCGACGTTTGACAGCACCGCCACCAATCCGAGACTGGTCCGGAGCGCCAGGAGGGGCTGCAGGTTTCCCAGATCGCTTGGCTACCTGGGTTCCGTCGAAATAGTTCCTTTACGCACGCCTGCCGTCGATGGACGGGAAAATCCCTTTCCGAACATCGCCGCGCCCAAAGGCTTAGTCCAGCGAGCTCCATAAGTCCCGCGTCGAAATCGTCGTGGTGATTGCGTCTTAATTATTGCTCCTAGCTGCCAGAGATTTGCAGCTGGCAGCCAGCCATCTTGCTGAGCCAGGATCGACGCATCATTTGTCGATGCGACGGTGAGGAACGCCTATGGGCCAAGGGGAAATCCATCAACATCGTCAGGATGGGAACCGACAATCTCAAGGGCTCGCTTGATGCGACAGTCTCACTCAAATCCTGCGCTGATATAATCGTTGCCATGCTGGGTTCTGGTGTTACGCAGGCGCCTGCTCCACAGCGGAACGAACCGGCGCCGGGCGTTCGAGCACCCGCCGCTGGTGCAACACCACCGGAACCAGGTCGACCTCACCGCAGCCTGCGCAAGAAGTATGGTCGAAGCGATTGAATTGTGAAGACCACCGCCTAAAGCCAAAACGCGGAGAGCCCTTCCGTTGAGTCCGAGCATCACAGCCGCAAAAGGGGAGGCTGACAACACTATATCTGACCGGGGACTTTGTCCTTCCCGCCCATTGCGCAGATTCCGCGCAGACGCCGGAACAGGAAATTGGCGAAGTTCACACATGGCATGAATGCCGAGAGATTCATGGAGCCTTAAACCCGTCGAGGCAGGTTCCTGATCGCTTTATGTTCGGCACCTTAACAACCGCTGGCTAGAAAGTGAGACTGTACGATGAATCGGGCATTTATGAATGCTGCCACGATGGCCGCAACGTGCCTACTGACAATTCCCGCTCTCCACCACGTGATTGGTGCTCAAGCTGAGGCAGCCGAGTTCTACGAGGACACCAAACATCCGGACACCATCATTATGGATGGTGACATCGAAAAGGAGGATGACTCAAAACTCTTCAAGCTCCTGGGCGATCGAACTGCCCAAGGCGTCGAGACAAAAGCTATCCTTCTTAATAGCGAGGGAGGCCTGGTCTACCCCGCATCTGTGATGGCTTACCTGATACGAGGCAAGCATTTGGCCACCATTGTGCCAAGGGATAGCTTATGTGCATCGGCATGTGTACTGATGTTTGCTGCTGGCACCAGCCGGTATGCCTATGAGGGTCCAAGACTCGGCGTTCATAACGCATGGGGCAACGCTGCATCAGCCGATGGCGCGCAACAAATGGCGATTGCTGGCGATATTACGATTGGCATGGCAAAGATCCTAGCGGACTTCGGCGCCCCGGACAGTGTCATCGCTTTGATGGCTGTCACATCCCCAAACAGCATGACCTGGTTGAAGGAAGAAGACGTCGCTGGTTGGGCTGAGATTGTCCACCCAGAGCCCGCCGTTGCACCAGCACCACCACCTCTACCCGCACCAGAACGGTCAAACCGGCTAGAGCGCGTCCCAATGACGTGCTTGGGCGAGAAAGGCTACTACTCTGTGGTCTGGACCGTCCACGGGCCGGGTAAATCCAGTTTGTTCGCAGGTAAGCGCACCTTCGCCGTCGATGGTGTAACGAAGAAGAGCGAGAATGAATATGTCGTCTACGGGCCTACTCGCTACGGGGATTATTCAGCGGTCTTCAGCAGTAGCCAATCCTATATCGTCTTCCGGGACCGGAAGGGCGACACCGCAATAGACTACTGTCGTTCTTTATAAACCGAGGTGGATAGTGACGTCGCGATCCCCGACGATGCCCCCGTCCACTCCGTAGACAATCTCGATCAGCGACCTGGATTGGCACCCTGGCGTGAAAAAAATGGCAGCTAGACGCAAGTCGGTTCCCACGAAACATGCCCATCTAAATGGCAGTGCGACCGGTTACCGGATCACCACGAAGGACACGTACACCCACGTGCCGCCTTCAGCGAGCTATTCGTATAGGGGTGCGAGCAAAGAACGAAGGCGCTGGCGTCAAGTGAAGAACTCTACGCCAAGCCTATGACTTCACGCCCTTGGCGGGGTCTACGTTTGCCGCCTGCCATGCGGGCCACACTGGCACCGACAGCGAGATGAGGAAGGACAACGCAACGACCGCTGCGACTTCGCCGTAGTCTAAGCGCGACGGTAGTTCGCTAAAGAATGCAAGCTCCGGCGATCCGGTAAACGTAATGGCAATCCAGTTGGCAACCTGGCGAATGTAGACAATGTTGCTGGCGAGAAAGACCCCGATCCCTGCGCCAACCAATGTGGCAACTGCACCGATGGACATGCCCAACATCAGGAATATCCTCAGAATTGCTCCGCGCGTCGCGCCGAACGTCCTGAGGATCGCGATGTTCTTGTGCTTAGAACGGACCAGCATCGAGAGGCCGGAGATGATGTTGAGAGATGACACCAGAATGATCAGGGAGAGAATGATGAACATGACATTCCGTTCGACATTCAACGCCGAAAATATCGCCCTGTCCTGCTCCATCCACGTTCTGTAAGATAGCCCGCTTCCACCTATGCTTTCCACGTGGTGGAGCGGTTCCTCGAGATTGTCGGGATGCTCAAGGAACAGTTCAATCTTTTGGACTTTGGCATCGGTTTGAAGAAAGGACTGCGCGGTCGCGAGCGGGAGATAGATCGCAGCGCTATCTATGTCAGCTACCCCAGTCTCGAAGATCGCGCGGACCGGATGGTTTCCGACGCTCGGCGTGAATACATCCCGTCCGAAACCATCGGGCGCAGTAAAAATTTGGATTGTGCTGCCTACCGTCAACGATAGGTAGTCAGCCAAGTCTCGACCGATAGCGACGCCGCCGCCCTGTTCCAATTCGGTGATTTGCTCTTCACTGATTGTGTCTTTGAAGCCGGGAAGTTGCCTGAGCAATTCAATTGGAACTCCCCGCAACTCAGCCCCCGTGCCGTTCAGCCCCATTCCCTGCGCCAAAACTTTTTGACTCACCATGGGAACGACGCTCTTGACGTTATCCACCTTCACGAGCCTCGCAAGGAGAGCCGGATCAGCGGCAAAGCTGGCCTGATCGTGAGCCGAGAGAATGATATGACCTTTGGCACCCAATATTCGAGAGACAATATCTTCCCTAAATCCATTCATCACCGACATTGTCAGGATCAAAACCGCTACCCCAAGGATGATGCCGACGAATGACAAGACTGCGATTGTCGAAAGGGCGGACTCTTTCCCCCGTGAAGACAGATATCTCCAGGCCAAAATGCGTTCGAAATACGAAAACGGCTTAGTGTCCTGCATTCGACCTCACAGAAGTAGAAATTGCCAAGCGATAATTGGCCGTCACTCGAGGGGACGGCCAATCACAATCTCGACTACGGCATTCTTAGGAAAACTGGGCGCGGGTTGTTGGCTTGTTTGGGCCAAAGGCCCTGAAAATTAACTTCGTACAACGGTGTCTGACGCTTTAAAGGGGGTGCAGCTGTTGGGATCGGATCGTGGCACATCAAGCACCCTGTTTGGCAAGAACTCATACATGATGCAATGCATGCTTGCGGATCGGCCGTTCCCCAGCACGCAGCAGAGCATCGAAGATTGCAGGCAACGCCATTTGCAAGGGCCGGAAATGCTGCACTCAGAGAGCTCGCAACTATCATTGTGCGTACCACAATCTTCCGCATATTTTCTCCTTTCAGAAAACCTGAACGGAGAAACAAGCAAAGCTCGCAAAAGGCGAGAGTCAACATAAATGAATCTCTAGGTTGTTTATTTCAGCGAATGCCTGCATTATGTGGTTACGATGCTGCCGTCTGCATCAATAGGATGCAAGATTGAATATACGATGTTGGGCGATTTTCCCGTTCTGTTCCTAGCGCTGAGAGCGCCTGCGGCAGGACGGATGGTGTTGCCTCACTGAGTATCTCCGAGTGGATTACCATTTGTGTCGCCCGCTCGCGCACGGTTGTCGTTGAACAGCTTCCTATTATGGCGTGCTGTATCCCGGGCTGCCTCGATCGAACGGGAGCTTCATGTGCCTTGGTCGGCTAGAGTCGCTTCCAGATCAGCGAAAGGCAGAATACCTTCATCGTGCAACCCTTCATCCGCACCGTGTTTCCTGAGACTGTAAGGACGCCGTCGAACGTCTTTTTGCTCTCGGGCTCTATGATGGTGCCCTTAAAACTGCCGTTCCTTCCCTGGAACGAGCCGATCTGTTGGCCCGCATGATCTCCGGTTTTCATCGTAATGCAGTAGCCTTGGCCGCACTGATCTATCACTGCGGTGGTTCCCACCTGCGTCCTCCAAGTGCCAATCACGGGCTCTTGAGCCCAACAGATAGCGCTGCTCAGCGCAAGAAGCGCTGCCATGGATATCAGTCGCTGCATGGTTCGCTTCCCCTCGTTGTTGAGGTTCGGGGCGAAGGTCGCCGGTACGACCTGAAGCCGGCAACAATACCCCTCAAACGCGCCCGGTTCCAGAGCGACTTCTCCTTCACCCGCTTTCGGGCGAAGGAGAAGACAGCGATCGGCGCAGCTCGAGGCGGAGACCTATGCGTGAGACGGGGGAACCGGAACCCGTTTCCAGCGAATTCCAGTTCCCCTGCTTCGCGTTTTACGCCCTGATCGGCGTTATGCTTCGAGCCACTTCACTTGTTCAGGGGTCAACTTGATGTCGAGTGCGGAGAGGCTGTCTTCGAGCTCCGCAATCGTGCGCGGTCCGATCAACGGAATAACCGGGAACGGCTGCGCGATAACATAGGCGAGCGCGATATGAATCGGGCTGCGTCCGAGCTTCTTGGCCAGTTCTATTGCCCGGTCACGGCGCTCAAAATTGCGGTCGGAATACCAGCAGCGCACGATCTCCTCATCATCGAGCTGGTCGCGTCCGGCACGGTCGGTAAAGAAGCCGCGGCCCTGGCTCGACCAGGCAAAGTTCGGGACCTGCCTGGCGTTCAGCCATGTCTTCCACTCGTCGTCCGACGAGGTCACGCATCCTGCCCAGATCGGATCCAGCATCTCGGCCAGCGAGAAGTTGTTGGAAAGAGCCGCCGGTGCGACCTTGCCGGTCTTCGCCGCATAGGCTGCCGCCTCATCCATCCGCTCGCGCGTCCAGTTCGAGCCCCCGAATATGCCGCGGATGCGGCCGCGCTTGACTTCGGCATCCATGGCGTCGACAAACTCGCCGACCGGTATGTCGGTGTTGTCTCGGTGCATGAAGTAGATATCGACGTAATCGGTCTTCAGGCGGTTCAGCGACTGGTCCAGTTGCTTGGCGATCACATCGGGATAGCAGAGCGGTGAATGCGCCCCCTTGCCGATCAGCACGATGTCCTCGCGCGCCACTTTGCGGCTCGTATGCCAATCGCCAAAAATGCTCTCCGTCTTGCCGCCACCGTAGACGAAGCCGGTGTCGAAGACGTTGCCGCCGGCTTCATAAAAGGCATCGAGGGTCAGCGATGCCGCCGCGAAACTCGGGAAGAACTCGAAGCCGAGGGTGACGACCGAGGCCGGCTTGGCAATGCCGGGGATCTGGCGCTTCGGAATGCTGTCGCCGCGGCGGACGGTGCCACCTGCGAGATTGGTCGTGCGCTTTTCAGCCTTCTCGACACTATATTCCAATCCGATCGAAGCGCGCCATTGATCAAGCACCCGCAGGTTCCCGAGGGAATCGGCCCAACCCATGCCCGGCGCAATGAATTCCTTCGCGCCGGCGCGGATCGCATCACCCGCGGCATCCACCTCGAAGGAATAGAGCCAACGCTCCTCCTTGACCTCGATCGTCTGCTGCTCGTTGGCCTTGAAGATCTCTATCTTGCCGACGCCGCCCTTGTGGCCGGAAGCAAACCAGAAATCCTTGACCTCGATGCGGCCTTCGGATCCGATGATCCGCAGCGTATTGTCCTGATTTGCCATGATCGAGCAGGACACTTCGGCCACGATGCCGTTTTGGAATTTCAGGACGGCCGAGGCCCATTCATCGACACCGGACTGGCCCAGATGGGCAACGCCCGCCACCTTTTCCGGCTCCAGAAAGGGTTTTCCTTCGGCAGCACCGGCAATCAGCCGGGCCATCGAGACGGGGTAGCCGCCGACATCGAGAATACCACCGCCGGCGGCCTCGTTGGCGAAGAGACGATGCTCCGGTTTGAAACTACCCATGTTGAAACCGAAGCTGGAGCGGATGATGCGCACGGTTCCGATGACGCCGCTCTTTACGAGCTCGACGATCTTGGCCGTCTGCGGATGGACGCGGTACATGAAGCCTTCGCCGGCAAAGACGCCAGCTTTCTTGGCTTCGTGATAAATGACGTCGGCGTCATAGGCAGAAAGCGCGATCGGCTTTTCGACAAGCACGTGCTTGCCGGCGCGGATTGCCTTGATTGCCCATTCGGCGTGGCCGGTATGCGGCGTTGAGATATAGACCGCGTCGATTTCGCTGTCTTTCAGAAGTGCGTCGTAACCATTGACGATGCGGGCGCCGGGGAAGGCGTCCCCAAGGCCGGGCTTGTCGGGATTACGCGTCGCGATGGCCGCGAGCTCGCCGGTGCGCGAATGGGCGATGCCGTCCGCGAAGGTGCGCGCGATGGTGCCTGGACCGATGATACCCCAGCGAATCCGTTGATCTGAGCTCATGTGAAGTTCCTCTTTCAGTGCTTGTGCTTGTGCTTGTGCTTGTGATGGAAATGCGATCAGCGCAGCCGCTTGCCGGCGCTGTCGAACAGGAACGTGCGCTTGGCCGAAAGGCCCACGGTGAGTTGGTCGCGGTTTCCGACTGTGCGCGACTCCGGCCGCTCGATGATCAACTGCTCGCCGCTTGGCGTGGTGGCATAGATGTAGCTGGTATTGCCGAGATGCTCCGCGACGTCGATGCTCACCGTGAGATCTGCATCACCTCTGCCTGCGTCGGCGAAATGCTCCGGCCGGATGCCCAGCGTCACGGGCATGCCGGTTTCGACAGGGCTTGCAACCGGCATGGCAAGGCGAACGCTTCGGTCATCGACAAGTGCGACGATCGCGGTGGCCGCGTTCGTCTCGATGACCTGGGCCTTGAGGAAATTCATCTTAGGAGACCCGACGAAACCGGCGACGAATTGATTGGCGGGATCGTCATAGAGATCGAGCGGCGCGCCGATCTGTTCGATGTTGCCAGCCCGCAGCACCACGATCTTGTCGGCAAGCGTCATGGCCTCCGTCTGGTCATGGGTGACGTAGATCATCGTCGTGCCCAGCTGCTTGTGCAGGCGCGAAATTTCGACGCGCATCTGGACGCGCAGTTCCGCGTCCAGATTGGAGAGCGGTTCGTCAAACAGGAACACCTGCGGTTCGCGCACGATGGCACGGCCGATGGCGACGCGTTGACGCTGGCCGCCGGAGAGCTGCTTCGGCCGCCGCTGCATCAGCTCGTTGATCTGCAGGATGTTGGCCGCATGCTTGACGCGCTTTGCCGTATCCTCCTTCGGGTTGCCGTTCATGCGAAGACCGAAGCTCAGGTTCTGCTCTACCGTCATGTGCGGATAAAGCGCGTAGGATTGGAAGACCATGGCGATACCGCGATCGGCGGGCTCGACATCGTTGACCACCTTGCCGCCGATATTGATCTCTCCCCCGGAGGTTTCCTCCAGTCCGGCGATCATGCGCAGCAGCGTAGACTTGCCGCAACCTGACGGGCCGACGAAGACGACGAACTCCCCGTCCTTTACCTCGAGGTTCGCGCCATGAATGATTTCCAGTGCACCGAAGCGCTTGACGACGTTTTTCAGTGAAAGCTCAGACATCAGGTGTTTCCCGACTATTTGACTGCGCCGGCTGAAATGCCGGCTATGAAGTGACGCTGCAGGAACACGAAGACGACCAGGATCGGAGCCGTGAGGAGCAATGCCCCTGCCATGATGCCGCCCCAGGAAACCTTGGTGAGGCCGAGCAGTGTTCCGAGCGCCACGGGTGCCGTCATCATTCCGGGTTTGGAGTTGATGAGCAGCGGCCAGAGATAGTTGTTCCAGGAGGCTAGGAAGAGGATGATCGCAAGTGCTGCCATCGTCGGCCTTGCCAGCGGCAGGGCGATGCGGAGGAAAATTTGCCATTCCTTGACGCCCTCGACGCGAGCGGCATCAAAAAGCTCGCCCGGCATCATCGAGAAGGCCTGACGCATGAAGAGTACGCCGAGCGAATTGAAAAGCGGCGGCACGATCAGGGCAATCCAGGTGTTGGCGAGCTTGAACTCGCGGGCGACCATGATGAACTGCGGAATGACCACAACGGCGAACGGCAGCGTGATCGTACCGAGAATGATCGTGATGACGATCGAGCGGCCGAAGAAGCGATAGCGTGCCAGCGCCCAGCCCGCCATTGACGTCAGCAAAACCGAACAGAACGTGTAGATAATGGCGACGCCGATCGATATGACCATGGCGCCGATGAAATCTGTGTCCGCCTGAAGGTTCTTGAAGTTCTCGATCAGGTTGGTCGACGGCAGGAGCACGATGTTGGGGCTGAAGATGCCGTAATCAGGCATCGTCGCAAAGACGAACATCATCCAGAGGGGGAAAAGCCAGATGATCGCAAGCGGCGTCAGCGCAGCATGCAGGGCGATTTTACGAACCAGGAGAGCCTGCGACTTGGATTTCATTTCGGTTCCCTCCCGACCCACAGGTTGAGCAGCGAGATAGCGATTGCCAGAGCTGCCATCGTGTAGGCGATCGCCGAGGCGTAGCCGAAGTTCAACGACAGAAAGCCCTGGCGATAAAGCAGCAGGCCCAGCGTTTCCGTACCGCCGCCGGGGCCACCGCGATTGGTGATCAGGAAGGGCTCGGTAAAGAGCTGCATGGTGCCGATGACAGAGAGGATCACGCAGAACAGAATGATCGGCTTCAACAGCGGCAGCGTGATGTGGATGAACTGCTGCGTCTTCGACACCTTGTCGAGTGTCGCGGCCTCGTAGACATCTTCAGGAATCGACTGCAGCCCAGCCAGAATGATTATTGCGTTGTAGCCGGCCCAGCGCCAGGTCACGGCGAGAATGATGAGCGCCATGGCCGCATGGCTTTCGGCAAACCATGAGACAGGCGCGATCCCGACCGTACCGATAAGCTTGTTGATGATGCCGAAGTCCATATTGAACATCAGGCGGAAGACCGCGGCATAGGCGACTTCACCGACCACCACCGGCGCAAAAAATGCAAAGCGGAAGATCGCACGTGCTCTGAGCAGCGGCGAATTGAGCAGGACCGCCATGACCGTCGCAAGCGCAATCATGACCGGGACCTGAATCAACAGGATGATCAGCGTGTTGTAGAGCGCGTTGTAGAACGCCGGGTCGCCGAACAGGCGTCCCCAGTTGGCCTGAACGCTGAATTTCCAGGGGTTGACACGGGTGTTCTGGAACGAGATCAGGAATGAATTGATGATCGGCCACACCCAGAAGGTGGCGAAAACCAAAAGATAGGGTGCAAGGAACGCGTAGGCGCTCCGGTTTCTGAACGGCATGCGGCCTCCTCCTTACGAACGCACTGAGGGTGAAGGCCGGGCGCATTGCGCGCCCGGCACCATCACTCACTGTGCGATCGGGAGACCCGTTGCCGAGGCGACCTGCTTGGCGGCGTCGTCAAGCGCTGCCTTCGCGTCAGGATAGCCGCCGGCGAGGTACTTCGTCTGCGTCGCTTTGTAGATTGCGTCGGCATCCGTCTGGAAGGCGGTGCCGCGGCTCGGCACGATCTTTGGAAGAGTCGACAGGATATCTGCCCAGACTTTCTGATTACCCCAGTACGGCAGCGGTTCGTTGACGAAAGGATCCTGAACCGCAGTCAGCAGCGACGGAACGAGACCGAAGGCCTTCAGCATGCTGACCTGGCCTTCGTTGGTGCCGAGTGCATAGTTCACGTAGGTCCAGGCGGCCTCCTTGTGTGGCGAGTTGGCGGCGATCGCCAGCGACGATCCGCCAAGGTTGGCCGCATGCGGGCCATCTGCCGTCAGGCTCGGCATCATATAGACGCCCCACTTGCCCTTCTCGTCCGGAGAGGTCGAGCGCACGGTGCCTTCATACCAGCCGCCGTAGAGCTGCGTTGCCACCTTGCCGGCGGTATTCGCCTGGATCTTCTCGTCCCAGTTGGCAGCCGTCAGCGTGCCGGCATCCTTCATCTGCTTCACTTTTTCGAGTGTCGCGACGCAGGCGGGCTGGTTGATCGTAATGTTCTGGCCGTCTGCCGAGAAGTAGCCGCAGCCCTGCTCGTTTGCGATCATCCGGAACCATTCGCTGTCACCGTTGAAGTCGGCCTGCGACATCACCACGCCGGGATTGGCTGCGGAAATTTTCTTCCCTGCCTCGATGAAATCGTCCCAGGTCTTGATGGTCGCCGGATCGACACCAGCCTTTTCGTAGAAATCGCGACGATAGAATGCTGCGACGGGACCCGAATCCCATGGCATGGCGTAAGCGACGTCACCGACTTCAAGCTCCGTGCGCTTGAACTCAGGGAATTTTGCCTGGATATCTGCGGTGTAACCGAGCTCCTTCAGGTTAGCGAAACAATCCGGGAAGCGGCTCCAGAAAATCTCAGCCTCGAAATTCTCGACGCTGACGATATCGGGCAGACCTTCGCCGCCAGCGGCGCAGGCAGCCAGCATTTTGTCGAAGACTTGCTGGTTTCCAAGGTCCTCCACCGTGACCTTGATGTCAGGATGCTGCTTGTTGAAGCCTTCGAGCGTGGACTTCAGCGCCGATGCGGCGACGTTCCAGCTCCAGATGGTGAGATTGGCAGGTTCCGCGTATGCAGAGCCAGATGCGAGCAGCGCGACCGCAGTGGTCGCACCGATAAGATTGAAGCGCATTGAAAATCCTCCCTTTTCAATTGCCGTCCCTTAGCGAACACGGCTAGACTATCTGGAAGGGAGCCGCTGTCTCCTAAAAAGGGAACATGGATTTGGCGGAAAGTAAGATTGAACGGCGAGCGGTCTATCAGCCGGGAGCGAGCAGCATCGAAGGATTGCCGACGGCACTCCAGATGTTCCACAATCACCCGTCGGTGATGCTGATGCCGCATTGGCATGTGCAGGTCGAGGTCAACTACATCATGCGCGGCAGCGTGCATTACCGGATGAACGGCCACGACATCAGCATGGCCGCCGGAGACATGTGCCTCTTCTGGGGCGGTCAACCGCACCAGATGGACGAGTGCAGCGATGACGCGATCTATGCCGGAGGACATCTGCCGCTGGTCTATTTCTTTCGCATGCGTCTGCCGATCAATATTTCCAGCAGGCTTATGAAGGGCGAGATCCTGTTCACGTCGACCACCGATGCGGCAGACGCCGAGAACTTCCAGCGCTGGGTGCGCTACGCGAAATCAGGTGATCCGGCAAAAGCACAGCATGCCGTCGAAGAGATGCTGCTTCGGATAGAACGGATAGCGCTCGAACCCTTTTCGATGCTTGCATCGAATGGGCTGTCCGACACCGACGACATCGAGCAGGCGTACCCGCAATCGTCGCGCAGCGTCGCTCGCATGTGCGATTTCATCGCTGCCAATTTCCTGCAGGAAATCGATTCGCTGGACATTGCCCGTGCCGCCGATCTTCATCCGAAATACGCCATGAACCTCTTCAAGAAGACAACCGGGATGACGCTCAGCAAATATGTCAACCTGCTGCGGCTTTCGCGTGCCCAGGCAATGCTGATGAAAGATGGTGCCAACGTTCTGCAGGTGGCAATGGACAGCGGTTTCGGCTCGATCAGTGCCTTCAACAAGTCCTTCCGTCACATTGCCGGCATGTCGCCATCGGACTTTCGCCGGGATGTGCGCCTTGTGACGCTACACACGCCGGTGCCATGAGCCCTTTCGCCTTAGGCCGATTCGAACAGCTTGAAGAGCAGTTCCGCCGACGCCGAGAGTTCCCGGTCCTTGAGCTTCACGAGCCCAAAGTCAGGCACCGAGATATCGCCTGCAATGGACAGGATGCGCAGAAGCCCGTGCTCTTCCATGAGCCTGGCAACAGGTTCTGCCAGGATGCCAAGGCGCTGGCTTTGCAGCATGAGAAGCATCGTCAGAAGCGCATCGGATGTCGAGACGACGCTTGACGGGACAATCCCGTGGCGCCGTATGAAATCATCCACGACGTGGCGAAGAAACGAACCGTGCGGCTGCAGGACCCAGCTTTGCTGGCGCAGGTCGTCTTCCGCAGCGACGGCGTTCTTCGCAAGGGGATGGTTTGCGGCGACGACGATCCTCAACGTTTCCTTTCCAAGCGGGATATGGTCAAACCAGAGTGGATTCATACCGCTCGGGATGCGGCAGACTGCGAAGTCAAGGCGGCGGCTGAGGACGTCTTCCAGCAGCACGTCACTGCTGCCCACGGTGATGCTGACGTCGATGGTCGGGTGGGTCTCGAACAGACGCTTGAGCGCAGGGGCGACATAGTCGGCGGCAGGCGTCATGATCGTGCCGAAAGCGACGCTGCCCCCCTGCCCGGCCGCTGCCACGACCATCTCGTATTCCGCCCGCTGCGCCTCGGCCAAAAGCATCTTTGCATGGCGCACGATCACTTCGCCCTGCGCAGTCGCGATCAGTCCCCTGTTATGCCGCTCGAAAAGCTGGTGGCCCGACATCTGTTCAAGTTCGTTCAACGTGCGCGACAGCGCAGGCTGGGAGACGCCGAACATTTCGGCCACGACACCCAGCTTGCCATGCTCGCTCAGTGCCACCAGCATTCTCAAGTGCCGCAGCTTGAAACCGTCCAATCCCATGCACACCTCGTCTGATATAACATATTTGCATATCAGAATACGAAAGACTGATTATACAATCCAGTATCGATCAGCTAAATGCATGACAACAACGGCGTCAACGCAAGGAAAATTACCGTGGTTGAGAAAACCCCTGCCCCCCAAAGTCCAAACGCAGTCCAAGAAAAGACCGAAGCGCTGCAGCTTCGCTCGAAGGCCTGGTTTGACAATCTCGCAAATCCGGACATGACCGCACTCTACCTCGAGCGCTACATGAACTTCGGATTGAGCCAGGAGGAACTGCAGTCGGGACGGCCGATCATCGGTATCGCGCAGACCGGTTCGGACCTGTCGCCTTGCAACAGACATCACCTGGAACTGGCAAAGCGCGTGCGCGAAGGCATTCGTGACGCAGGCGGCATCGCCATCGAATTTCCGGTGCACCCGATCCAGGAAACCGGCAAGCGCCCGACCGCCGGTCTTGACCGCAATCTGTCCTATCTCGGCCTCGTCGAGGTGCTCTACGGTTATCCGCTCGACGGCGTGGTCCTTACCATCGGCTGCGACAAGACGACGCCAGCCTGTCTTATGGCCGCGGCAACCGTCAACA
Source organism: Rhizobium sp. P1_C7 (assembly GCF_056406295.1). Classification (NCBI taxonomy): domain Bacteria; kingdom Pseudomonadati; phylum Pseudomonadota; class Alphaproteobacteria; order Hyphomicrobiales; family Rhizobiaceae; genus Rhizobium; species Rhizobium sp. P1_C7. The sequence continues at coordinate 228,271 of NZ_JBFUAL010000003.1, read as the reverse complement.
TTCCTGCGATCGCCCTGTCGGTCGGTCCGATGCTGAACGGCTGGTTCCGCGGCGAGCGCACGGGCTCCGGCACGATTGTCTGGAAAGCCCGCGAAATGATGGCCCGTGGCGAGATCGACTATCAGGGCTTCGTCAAGCTCGTCGCGTCGTCCGCACCGTCGACCGGCTACTGTAACACTATGGGCACGGCAACGACGATGAACTCGCTTGCCGAAGCTCTCGGCATGCAGCTGCCGGGCGCTGCCGCAATTCCGGCGCCCTACCGCGACCGGCAGGAAATATCCTACGAGACTGGTCTTCGCATCGTCGAGATGGTCCGCGAAGATCTGAAACCCTCGGACATTCTGACCAAGGAAGCCTTCATCAACGCCATCCGGGTCAACTCGGCGATCGGCGGCTCCACGAATGCGCCTATCCACCTCAATGCCCTTGCCCGCCACGTCGGCGTGGAACTCAGCGTCGATGACTGGCAGACCTACGGCGAGGAAATCCCGCTGCTCGTCAACCTGCAGCCGGCCGGCGAGTATCTCGGCGAGGATTACTATCACGCCGGCGGCGTTCCTGCAGTCATGGGTGAACTGATCAAGCACGATCTGATCAACACCAGCGCGATGACGGTGAACGGCAAAACGGTCGGCGAAAACTACACGTCGGCTGTCATCGAGGACGAAAAGGTCATTCGGCCGTTCGAACGTCCGTTGAAGGAGCGGGCCGGATTCCGCGTACTGAAGGGCAACCTCTTCTCGTCGGCCATCATGAAGACGAGCGTGATCTCGCCGGAATTCCGAAACCGCTACCTGTCCAATCCCAACGATCCGGAAGCCTTCGTCGGTCGCGCCGTCGTATTCGACGGCCCGGAAGACTATCACCACCGCATCGACGATCCGTCGCTTGCCATCGACGGTACGACCATCCTCTTCATGCGCGGTGCCGGCCCGATCGGTTATCCGGGAGCCGCCGAGGTCGTCAACATGCGTGCGCCCGACTACCTGCTGAAGCAGGGCATCTCCTCCCTGCCCTGCGTCGGCGACGGCCGTCAGTCCGGCACATCGGGTTCACCTTCGATCCTTAACGCCTCGCCTGAAGCAGCGGCGGGTGGCGGCCTCGCCATCCTGAAGACCGGTGACCAGGTGCGCATCGATCTCAAAAAGGGGACGGCCGATATCCTGATCAGCGACGAAGAGATCGCATCGCGCCGGGCAGCACTCGATGCGGCCGGCGGCTATGCGTTCCCCGAGAGCCAGACGCCCTGGCAGGAAATCCAGCGCAGCTATGTCGGCCAGATGGAAACGGGTGCGGTGCTCGAGCCGGCTGTCAAGTATCAGCGCATCGCTCAGACGAAGGGCATTCCGCGCGATAACCACTGACGTCAGCGGGCACGCTGAACGGCGCGCCAGGTAGTGCCAGGTTTGCCTCCATTGTGGGCTCATGTCTGAAAAGGCATCGGGCCCACAACTTTATGCAGGCAGGCTGTCGCCTTTTTCCTTCCGCTGCCTTGCCGACTGGCAGCGAATGTGATCGGTTTTCGGAGCCGCCGGGTTGGAGGGCGGCTCAAGCCCTTTCATCGGAGAGCGCGTCCATCGCTCGCGTGACGGAATATGACGATGCCTGATACTCTTCTGGATATTGCTGCTGCCGGCGGCTTGTTTGTCGGTCGTGCCTGGAACCCTGCGGCCAGCGGCCCGAGCGTGGTCACCCTTCGAGACGACCAGCTGATCGACATCACCTCCAAGAGCGCACCAACACTGAGTGCGCTTCTGGAACAGCCGGACCCGGCTGAAATCATCCGCTCAGCAAAGGGGGAGAAGCTCGGCACGCTTGGGGAGATCGTGGCGAACAGCACAGGCAAGCCGGATCCGTCGCGCGCCTACCTACTCGCACCGGCTGACCTGCAGGCGATCAAGGCGTGTGGCGTTACCTTCGCCCAATCGATGATCGAACGGGTGATCGAGGAGAAGGCGGCCGGCAGTCCCGACCGCGCCGCATCCATCCGCGAACGCGTCAGCACGCTGATCGGCGGCAGCCTCAACAATTTGAAGGCGGGCTCGGCGGAAGCGGCCAAGGTGAAGCAGGCGCTGATCGAAGAAGGCATGTGGTCGCAGTATCTGGAGGTCGGCATCGGACCGGACGCCGAAGTCTTCACCAAGGGCCCGGTGTTGTCCTCGGTCGGCTGGGGGGCCGATGTCGGCCTGCATCCAATTTCCACCTGGAACAACCCCGAACCGGAACTCGTGCTTGCGGTCAATAGCCTCGGCGAGATCAAAGGTGTCACACTCGGCAACGACGTCAATCTGCGCGACGTCGAAGGGCGTTCGGCACTGCTGCTCGGTAAGGCGAAGGACAACAATGCCTCTTGCTCCATCGGCCCTTTCATACGCCTGTTCGACACGACCTATGGCATTGATGACGTCCGCCAGGCGGAACTCGACCTCAAGGTAACAGGTGAAGACGGCTTCGTGCTCCATGGCAAGAGCTCGATGTCGAAGATCAGCCGCGATCCGACCGAACTCGTGAAGCAGACATGCGGCGGCCACCATCAATATCCGGACGGCTTCATGCTGTTTCTCGGCACGCTGTTTGCCCCGACCCAGGACCGCGAGGCGCCGAACCAGGGCTTCACCCACAAGTTAGGAGATGTCGTCGAGATTTCGTCTGCCGGTCTCGGATCACTGGTCAATACGGTGCGCCTTTCCACCCAATGCACGCCATGGACCTTTGGTATTTCGGCGCTGATGGCCAATCTAGCGCGACGGGGCCTGCTCTAACTCGGCTTCCAGGGCCTGGTGCGGACCGCGATGCCAAAAAAATGTTCGTGGTCCTCGCCTGATCCCTGTCTGTTGCGCAGTTCCTCACATATATGCATCGGTAGACGCGGGCCGAACGTGTGAGGACGCCATGATCATCAAAGCTGCTGCCCTAATCGGCATCGCAATGCTTGCCGGCTGCACGGCGACGAACTTTTCCTCGCCCGGTATCGATCCGATACCTGGAAGCATCATTTATCGTGGCCAGCCGAACACGAAGCTGACGAAGTCGCCGATCGGGTCGACGTTCCCGCACAACTTCATCGACCAGTACGGAGATCAAGTAGAGGAAACCTATATGATTCAGCCTGACAGAACCCTCAAGATCGTGCATCGCGAATATCGTCCCATACGTTTCGGAGGACTAGGTCGAGATCGGGATTGAGACAGGACGCCGTTCACGGTTTCCGCGGTCGGAGGAAATCACTCGATCGTCAAGAACGGACAATTGAACTTGACGATCTGCTAGGACACACTCCCGTAGCTGGGAGCGGTTTGCCGGGATAACCGTTTCGCTTAATTCCGGTACATGGACACATAAGATGAATGCAAAGACGCCGAACGCAATTGACAGCTATGTAGGTTCGCGGGTGAGAATGCGCCGGCAGTTGCTCGGGCTCAGCCAGGAAAGGCTTGCCGAGCAGATAGGCGTGACATTCCAGCAAGTGCAGAAGTACGAGAAAGGCATGAACCGTATCGGCGCCAGCCGACTGCAGCGGATTGCCGAAGTGCTGAGTACATCGCCGAGTTACTTCTTCGAGCAAGACCCCTCCGAACCACTCTCGCTGGCTGGTCTCGATATGACGATCGCCACGGATCCCGTCGCAGAGTTCCTCCACTCGAAGGAAGGGCTCGCCCTCAACAGGGCATTCATGAAAATCACCGATGCGCAGCTTCGCGAGAAGATCGTTGCCCTGGTAAAGGCTATGGCGCAGTCTCATGGAGATCGGGCCACAGCGCCTGCTTCACCGGCTCCAAGGGTGGACCCTGGTTAAATCCAGGACATCAGGGGCCATTTTGTGGAAGACCCGGAGAATTTCAGCGGCTCGAAACCGCAATGTTCCCGGGACGTTTAAACAGCAGCGAAAGCGACAAATGCTGCGACGCAAAAGTATTTTTTGCACCGTGTCAAAAATCGCTTGAAATGGTGCGGTTCCTCTGGAACTCTGCAGGTCGGTATCGCGTTACAACGAGGCAGCTTGCACTGGAGATCGGCGATGACTGAAACTCAGCAAGAGTGGATCATGAAGCGCGCATATGCGCTTTGGGAAGAGGAAGGCCGTCCTGCCGGCCGCGATTTCGTTCATTGGGAACAGGCGCGGCGTGAGCGCGAAGCGCTGGAAGGCTCGGCAGCCTCTTCCGACGGCAAGGAAGTGAAAACCCGCGCCAAACGCACCGCTGCCGTTCCCAAGACGAATGGCGCTGCAAAAGCGAGCCCCAAGAAAATCGCTGCGCGAAAGTCTGCCTGAACGGGTTCGTTTGACTTAATCTGCGTGCAGCAGGGCGCCACACGGCGCCTGGCTTCTATGTGTCATACACGTGCATCAATTCTCCCCTATTGCTACCGAATGCGGACGTCCGGTCGAGAGCGGACCTCTGGCCTCGCAAAAATATGCCGGCGTGGAACAAAAGCCGATGTCGGATGTTTTCCGCGACAGTAGGAGGATCGCCATGAACAGAAGCTATTTCGATGCCATTCTGGTCTCTTTGATTGTCGCAGGCTGCTACATGTTCATCGCTCCCGTGTGAGACACCATGTCCCTTCTGGCTTTTGCTGCGATAGCCTATTTGGCACTGGCCGTCGCTTTGGTGCTGGCCATAGACAAATTGGTCGGATTGTTGTTCCGCGAAACGCCGCCGCAGCATGCACTTCGACACTCAGCCTTCGACAAGATGCTGGCCATTTCGCGTGAGTATTATCGCCGCTGGTAGGAGCATTCCCCGCTCGGTTCTTCACCGAGCCGTAGTTCAAGGCCGAACATTTTTCGTCTCGGTTGGTTGATATGCCTTCCCGGAGGAAAGGCGAACTGCCATGCCTAGCCTCTGGCAGGGGAAAATGCGCGGCGCAGCCGGGGGGACCATGACGTACAAGCTTTATTACTGGGATGGTATCCAGGGGCGGGGAGAGTTCGTGCGGCTGGCGCTGGAGGAAGCGGGAGCAGACTATGTCGATGTGACGCGCCAGGCCGGCAAGGGTGGCGGAACCGACCTCATGCTGACGATCATGAACAGCTCGCAAGCTCATATCCCCTTTGCACCGCCATTCCTTGAGGATGGCGATCTTATCGTTTCGCACGTCGCCAACATCCTGCTCTATCTCGGCCCCAAGGTCGGGCTCGCGCCCCAGCAAGACGGGCTGCGCTATGTGGCAAACGGGCTGCAGCTGACAATCACGGACTTTGTTGCCGAAGTACACGACACACATCATCCGATCGCCACCTCGCTATACTACGAAGACCAGAAAACAGAGGCAAAAGCGCGGTCGGCTGCGTTCATCAAGGATCGCATCCCGAAATTCCTCGGCTATTTCGAGCGCGTGCTCCAGCAGAACCCTGATGGCGCCGACCACATCGTTGGGACTGCTCTCAGCTATGTCGATCTCTCGCTTTTCCAGGTCATCGAGGGTCTGACTTATGCATTTCCACGCACCATGAAGGGTCATGGCCGGCTTTATCCGGGTCTGGCCGCCCTCCACGCATCCGTGCGCAGCCGGCCGAACATTGCAGCGTATCTCGGCTCGCCCCGCCGGCTTGCCTTCAATGAGGACGGCATTTTCCGCCGCTATCCCGAACTCGACGCGGCGCGCTGATTGCATCACCTCGCCTTGCAGACCGGCGACGCAACCTGATAGGCTTTCGCCATTCACTCATCATTCACTTGTCCAAACGCTGGAGATCGTCGCTGCCATGGCAACACTTGCTCAATCGCTGGCCACCATCAAAATTCCTGACCTGGCAGGCAAGGCCGTTCTGATCACGGGCGCCTCGACGGGCATTGGCGCGGCGCTGGCCCGAGCCTTTGCGGCGCAGGATATGAAGGTCGCCATCCACTACAATGCCAGCCGCGAACCCGCCGAAAAACTGGCAGACGAGATCCGCGCCGCCGGCGGAACCGTTCACCTGGTACATGGCGACGTGTCAACGGAGGGCGAAACAGAGCGCGTGGTGGAGGAGTCCGCCAGGACCTTCGGCCACCTCGACGGGTTGGTGAACAATGCAGGCGGAATGCTCGGGCGCAAGCCGACCTCGGAATATACCGACGAGCACTATACCAAGGTGATGGATCTCAACGCTCGTTCGGTACTTGCCGCGACACGCGCGGCTCATCCCTGGCTGAAGAAGCAAGGTGGCTTCATCATCAATACGACATCGATCGCAGCTCGCAACGGCGGCGGCAATGGCGCTATTCTCTATGCTGCGTCGAAGGGCTTCGTATCGACGATCACCCGTGGTCACGCGAAGGAGTTCGTGGCTGATCAGATCCGCGTCAATGCCGTGGCGCCCGGTGTTATCGCCACTCCGTTCCACGAGCGATATACGAACGACGAGCAGATGGAACTGCAGCGCAAGTCCATTCCCATGGGATTCGTCGGGACACCGGAGGATTGCGTGGGCGCCTACCTCTTCCTCGCCTCGCCGACGCTCTCCGGTTACGTTACGGGTCAGATCATCGAGGTCAACGGCGGGCAGCTGATGCCCTGAGGCATCGGCAGAACGCTGCTTTCTACCGGACGTCCCTGCGAAGCGTTATTTCGAACCGGCGTGGTTGGGAAGACGATCGAGCCAACAGCCGGAGCGCCACTTTCAGACTGCGCCGGCTGTTGTTTCAAACGCGCTCGAGCGCGATCGCAATACCCTGACCGACGCCGATGCACATGGTCGAGAGCGAAAAGCGGCCGCCGGTTTGGTTGAGTTCCAGTGCGGCCGTGCCGGTGATGCGGGCGCCCGACATGCCAAGGGGATGTCCGAGCGCGATTGCACCGCCGTTACGATTGACGCGGGCATCGTCGTCGGCGATGCCGAGTGCGCGCAGCACGGCGAGCCCCTGTGAAGCGAAGGCTTCATTCAGTTCGATGACATCGAACTGGTCCTGCGTCATGCCGAGCCTAGCCATGAGTTTTCGCGATGCCGGAACCGGGCCGACGCCCATGACGCGCGGTGGCACGCCTGCCGTTGCGCCGCCGAGAATGCGGGCGATCGGCGTCAGTCCGTACTTCTTAGCAGCCATCTCGGAAGCAATAATCAAGGCCGCGGCGCCGTCATTGACGCCGGAAGCGTTGCCTGCCGTTACAGTGCCGCCTTCCTTTTTGAAGGGCGTGCCGAGCTTGGCGAGCGTCTCAATGGTCGTTGCGCGCGGATGCTCGTCCATGTTGACGACGATGGGATCACCCTTGCGCTGTGGGATTGATACGGCAGCGATCTCCTTGCCTAGACGGCCATTGGCCTGCGCGGCTGCAGCCTTTGCCTGACTGCGGACGGCAAACGCATCCTGATCCTGACGGCTGACCTTGTAGTCCTCAGCGACGTTCTCGCCCGTTTCAGGCATGGAATCGACGCCGTACTGTTTCTTCATCAACGGGTTGATGAAGCGCCAGCCGATCGTCGTGTCGTAGATCTCGGCATTTCGGGAAAAGGCGGTATCGGCCTTCGGAAGAACGAAGGGCGCCCTTGACATGCTTTCAACGCCGCCGGCGATCATCAGCCCCGCTTCGCCGGCGCGGATCGCGCGGGCAGCCGCGATCACCGCATCCATGCCCGAGCCGCATAGGCGGTTGATCGTGGTGCCAGGGACGGAGACCGGCAAACCGGCCAAAAGCAGCGACATGCGTGCGACGTTGCGATTGTCCTCGCCCGCCTGATTGGCGCAACCGAAAATCACGTCGTCGACGGCTTCCCAGTCGACGGAGCTGTTTCGCTCGACAAGTGCCCGTAGCGGCACAGCGCCGAGATCATCGGCGCGAACGGCCGAAAGCGAGCCGCCGAAGCGGCCGATCGGTGTGCGAATGTAATCGCAGATATAGGCATCAGCCATTCAAGGCCTCCTTGGCGCCCTGATGGGCCCTCTTGGTGCGCGCGTTGATATCGCGCAGCGTCGCCAGTTCGATTTCGGTCGGTGCTGGGGTCTCGATCACCTGATGGGCGAACTTGATCGCCCATCCGCAGTTTTCGACGATCTGTTCGCGACTGACACCCTGGTGAATCGATACCACGGTCAGCTCCTTCGTCAGCGGGTCCGGCTCGAGAATGCACAGGTCGGTGATCACGCGGGTCGGACCCTTGGTCGTCATTCCGAGGCGCTCGCGGTGATTGCCGCCCTCGCCGTGGCCCATCGAGGTTATGAAGGGCAGTTTCTCGACGAAACCGCGCTTGGAGAGCGCCATGGTGATAAAGATCTGGCCGCAATTGCTGGCGATCTCAGGCGCCCCCCCGCCGCCCGGCAGACGGACCTTCGGATGATCGTAGGGACCGACGACCGTCGTGTTGAGGTTGGCGAACCTGTCAATCTGGGCGCCGCCGAGAAAGCCGGTGGTGATGCGGCCGCCCTGCAGCCAGTAACGGAACATCTCAGGCACCGAAACCGTGAAAAGCGCTGTGTCGCAAAGCTCGCCATCGCCGATCGACAGGGGCAAGACGTCGGGCTTGGTTCCAACCGTGCCGCTTTCGTATATCAGTGTGATATCGGGCGCATGCGTCAGGCGTGCGACGTTGCAGGCGGCCGACGGCGCGCCAATGCCGACGAAGCAGACATCGTCGTTGGTGAGTGCGCGGGATGCGGCGATTGTCATCATTTCGGTGGGGGTAAAATCGCTCATGTCAGCCTCCTCTCGCAACCTGCTTCTTCGCATGCTTGGCGAAGTCTTCCGGCTGCGCCTTCATGACGTTTTCATCGATCCATTTCTCGAAGCTCTCGCGGTCGCGGGCAATCTCGTCCCAGGCGATGTAGAAGGCGTTCGATCGGGCATAGTACCCTTGCGCATAGGAAGGGAAGGCTCCGCCCCGGACTTCGGCCACGGCTGTCACCGCCCATCCCGGCAGCATCACGGAATTGGGTGATGGCGGGTTAAGTTCGTCGACAATTTCCTCGACTGTCACAATCGAACGCCTGGCGGCAAGAACCGCCTCCTTCTGGACGCCAACGATGCCTTCGAGCAGAACGTTGCCCTTCCTGTCGGCGCGTAGTGCGTGGATGATCGTGACATCAGGGCGGATCGCCGGAACTGCGGCGAGAACTTCACCGGTGAAGGGGCATGCCACCGACTTGATGTTCGGATTTACCTTGGGCAGGTCGGCGCCGATATAGCCACGCAGCATGGCGAAGGGCAGGTTGGCTGCACCCGCTTCGTAGGCGTTCGCCATTGCGGCATGGCTGTGCTCTTCGATCTCAAGTGGCCGCGGCCACTGGTTCTCCACCGCATCGCGAAAACGATGCAACGAGCCTACGCCGGGATTTCCGCCCCAGGAGAATTTCATGCCGCGCGCAGCACCCACGCCGATCAGCTGATCGTAGAGGATGTCCGGCGTCATGCGGATGAGATACAGGTCCCTGCGGCCCTGCCGGATCACTTCGTGACCGGCCGCATAGGGAATGAGGTGGGTAAAGCCTTCCATGGCAACGGTGTCGCCATCCCGGACGTTTTCCGCCACGGCTTCCTTCAACGATACGATCTTCGCCATCTGGCCTCCCGCAATCATGCTGTCGAATGGGCGCCAATAAGCTCCTCTCTCAATCCGTGGTCAAACATTTTGTGCGTTATTTGACATTTGTTCATATATCGCACAAAATCGTGACATTCAGGAGGGCAGCGATGCGCGAAACGGATTTTGTCAGCGGCTTCGCAAGAGGCTTGAGAGTGATCGAGGCTTTCGAGGAGACACGACAGCGGCTTTCCATCGCAGAGGCATCGAAGCTCACCGGCCTCGACCGTGCCACAGTGCGTCGGTCGCTTCTGACGCTCGCCGAGCTCGGCTACGCCGATTATGACGGCAAGTTCTTTGCTCTGACGCCGAAGATCCTGCGGCTGGGGCACGCCTATCTGTCTGCCACGCCGCTACCGGCGCTCATTCAGCCGCACCTCGATCAACTGTCCGAGAAGGCCGGTCAAAGCGCCTCTGCCTCTGTTCTGGACGGCACGGAGATCGTCTATATTGCCCGCGCCTCGCAGCGCCGTGTGATGTCGATAAACCTCACACCGGGAAGTCGTTTGCCCGCCTACTGCGCCTCTATGGGACGCGTGCTGCTCGCCTCCTTGCCTGAAGGTGAGGCCCGTGCAATCCTTGAGAGAAGCGACCTAAAGCAGAACACACCTCATACCAGGACCGATCCGGAAGAATTGATGGCGGAGTTCAGCCGTGTGCGCACGCAAGGCTATGCAATCATCGATCAGGAACTGGAGATCGGCCTCTGCTCGATTGCGGTGCCCATTGAGAACGACCGAGGCCAGACGGTCGCGGCGATCAATATCGGAGCGCCGGCGGCCCATATCTCTGCATTGGAGATGTCCGAGCGCTACCTGCCGCTTCTGCAGGAGACACGGAGAGCCTTGCGTCTCGTACTGCGCTAGGACGCGTTCAGCCCACCGAGTTTCCCGCGTTCCGCGACCCGCCAGCTCCGGGGCGTCTGGCCGGTCTGCCTCAGGAAGAAACGCGAGAAATAGGCAGGATCCGCAAACCCCAGGCGATAGCCGATCTCCTGGGCGCTGTCGAAGGTGAACACCAGCTCGCGCTTGGCCTCGTCGATCAGCTTGCGGGCGATCAGCTCGTGCGTTCCATGACCGGTCTTCGCCCGTACGATCCGGTTCAGATGGGTCGGCGAGATGCCAAGTTCGCCCGCATAGTAGGCCGCCGGCTTGTGGGACCGATAATGGCGCTGGATCAGATCATCCAGCATTTCCATTCGTCGTTCGTTCTCATCGGTGGCGGCCTTGCCTTCTGCACCCTCTGAGAACAGCCGCGATGTGAGCTGCAATGCCGTTGTCAGATAAGCTTCGAGCAGATCCGTGCGACCGCTGCGACTGCCTGTAAATTCGGTGCCGAGGCGGCGCAGCGACTGCGCGACGTAGGCTGCATCCTCGTTCGTCATGTCAAGCGGCGTCAGATGCGGTCTCGCAAGCCACGCGCCGAGCCTGCTGCGATCGCCGGGAATCGTTTTCAGGTGTGATGTGAGCACGGTGATGACGAAGCCGTCGATGTCCTTGGAGAAACGGAAGCCGTGATCGAGCCCTGGCGGGACGGTGACGATCGAATAGGTCGGGATCGAATGCCACACGCCATCGAACAGCGCCTCGCCGGAACCACTATCTATGTACAATATCTGAAAGAAACTGTCATGACGGTGCAGTCGTATCTCCCAGTGATGCAGACTGCTGCGTGATGGAATTGTCTCGCAATGCAGCCAAAAATCCGGATTTCTGCCGACATTTTCCCCGTATAGCTCGTAGGTCGGAACAGACTTTGTCATTGCGTACCGCCAATCCAATGTTCGATTAGTACAATTTCTTGGACGAAATGTCCATTGTTCAGCGTGCTCCGACCCGGCAGAATTTGGCAAAAGACAAGTCCGGGAGGAAGTATGCGCACCCAGGTTGCCATTATCGGCTCAGGACCCTCGGGCCTCCTGCTTGGTCAATTGCTTGCGGAAGCCGGCATCGACACCGTCATCCTCGACCGGGCAGGCAAGGACTACATTCTCGGCCGCGTGCGTGCAGGGGTGCTGGAAGAAGGCACTGTGGGCCTGCTGGATAAGGCAAACGCCGGTGCGCGAATGCATGCCGAGGGATTGCCACATGACGGCTTCTCGCTTGCTTTCGACGGGCGCGATCACCGCATCGACCTTTTCGGCCTGACCGGCGGGAAGCGCGTCATGGTCTATGGTCAGACGGAGGTAACGCATGACCTCATGGAATGCCGCGCGACAATTGGCGCGCTCAGCATCTACGATGCCGTCAACGTGCAGCCTCATGATTTCGACGGACAGGCGCCTTACGTCACCTACGAGAAAGATGGCGCCGAACACCGCATCGACTGCGATTTCATCGCGGGGTGTGACGGGTTCCATGGCGCGAGCCGCAAGGCAGTGCCGGAAAAGTCCGTTCACACCTTCGAGAAGGTCTATCCCTTCGGCTGGCTCGGCATTCTGGCCGACGTAGCACCGGTCAGCCATGAACTGATCTATGCCAATCATCCCCGCGGCTTCGCGCTCTGTTCTATGCGCTCGGCGCATCGCAGCCGCTACTATATCCAGTGCCCGCTCGATGAGAAGGTCGAGGATTGGAGCGACGATCGCTTCTGGGACGAAGTGCGCCGGCGGCTGCCCAGCCATCACGCCGAGGCGATGATCACCGCGCCATCCTTTGAAAAATCAATCGCGCCGCTTCGTTCCTTCGTCGCCGAGCCAATGCGCTTCGGCCGGCTTTTCCTTGCCGGGGACGCAGCCCACATCGTGCCTCCGACCGGCGCGAAGGGCCTCAATCTGGCCGCGAGCGACGTGCATTATCTGTTCTGCGGCCTCATCGAGCACTACAAGGATCGCTCGAATGCCGGAATTGAAGCCTACTCGCAAAAGGCGCTCGCGCGCGTTTGGAAGGCGGTTCGCTTCTCCTGGTGGATGACCACGATGTTGCACCGGTTCCCCGATACCGGCGACTTCGACCAGCGCATCCAGGAAGCGGAACTCGATTACCTCACGCATTCGCGCGCCGCTTCGACCGTGCTTGCGGAGAATTACGTCGGCCTGCCGTTCTAAAGCGCCTCGCGTCTGAACGGACGCGCAAGGAGTACTTGGGATTCTGACAAGCTGCATGATTGCAGGATCGGATCCGATCTAGCGATCATACAGCGCCTTCCCTTCCGCCATCCACGGAAGGGTGCATGGGGAGCGGCGGTGCTTATGCGTCACACCGCCGCTCGCCTACTTGCGTAATCCGCCTCAGGCCCTCCTAATGCGGCTCAGGATTATCGTCGATCGCCGCCATCGCTTCCTCAAGTGCTGCGCGCACGCGGGGACGCTCGGCGGGATCGAGCTGGCCGATGTCCAGATGCAGGTCGAGACCCGAAAAATGCTCGCTGAGGACGCGGATTGTGCGGTCGTCGCTGTGAAGAAGTCCATTGACCGCATAAGGAATGATCTCGCGGTGGATTCCCTTCATCGTGATCGGCGGTAGCGGACTGGCATCGACGATATCCTTGACCAGCGCATAGGTTTCGTAGCTGATGACGATCTTTCCACCCTCGGCGATCGATTGAAGGCGGGCGGCGAGATTGGCCTCAGCCCCGATGATCGTATAATCCATCCGGTCGTTACTGCCGAAATTTCCAACATTGCAGTACCCGCTATTGATGCCCATTCTGACGACAAATGGTTCTTCCGTCCCATCGCGCCGCCACTTGGCTTTCAGTTCGCCCAGATGCCATTGCATGTCGATCGCCATCTGAAGGCAGGCCTTTGCGTCTTCTGCCGCTCCTTTCGTCTCGGGGTCGCCGAAGAACACCAGAACCGCGTCGCCGATGAACTTGTCGAGCGTGCCGCCGTGCTTGACCGCGATGGCGGACATCTCCGTCAGATATTCGTTCAGCATCCCCGTCAGGGCTTCCGGCTGCAATCGTTCGGTCGTTGCGGTGAAATCCTTGATATCCGAGAAGAAGATGGTCAAGCGCTTGCGCTCTGTCTGGATCACCACGTCCTTCTGCCCGCTGAAAATACTCTTGTAGATCTGCGGCGACAGGTAGCGGGAAATCTTAAGGGAGATGCTTGCCAGAAACTCGTTCGCCGCTTCAAGTTCATGGTTGAAGCCCTGGATGAGCGCGGCTTGATGCTGCTGGACCGCGATGAGGGTGATACCAAGGCCGGCCACGCAGATGAAATAGAAAAGCAGATATTTGAACGCGAAGACGTTGCTCGCAAACGGCTGCTTGATGATGACTTCCTGGATGCCCCTGACGTCGCCGACCTTCCAATCGGTCCTCGGACTTTCCGGATGGGTGTTATGACAGGCGACGCAGGTCTGTGCCATGATGACAGGCGTTACCAGCCTGAAGGTGTTCGTGAAGCCGTCGCGGCTGACCTCCGTCAGGGACCGCTTCGGATCGGCGCGCAAGGCGGTGAGGGAGGCGGTCTCAAACGCGTCGAGATCATGAGACGGCCGCCTCTTGAACGGCAGGTCGGAGACGAAGCGGTAGGTGACGTTTGCCTGCTGCTGCTTGATGACGTCGCCGAGTTCGAGGGAGAGGGTCGCCGGTATCGGGATTGCTCCAGGGATATGGGCATAGTCGTGCGACACCACAGTGCCGATATTTTCGCCCGCCGCATGCGCCGCGAGCACCCTTCCGACGACATTGGTGGCATAGTAGGAACGGATGCTGGTGATGAGCGAGCTCATGTCCTGCGCCTGCCGTTTCAGTGCTCCCTGAGAGAGGTTGCTGACATCCATCCATACCGCCAGCGGCAAGCCCGCCAACATGGCCAGCACGAGCAAGGTGATGAAGTAGCCCGCTCTTCGTGCCGCCCACCCGTGATCCGATCCATTCCTCATTGAACCTCACCAGAGAGCTCGCCGGCAGTGGGCTTGCGTCGACCCACGCAGGGCGACACCGCCACACCAGCATTCGGTCGCCCAGGTTGGCGCCAGACCGGTAGATCCCTACGGGTCATTTTTGCTGGGGTGGTATCGATGGCCATGAAGAGAGCTTCCTCATCTCAGCTGAACACGCGCTCCCTGCAGGAACTGCGCCAGCCATTCCCGTCATTTCGACGCTGGCAGTCCAAGCTTGGAGATATTCTGCATCTGGCCGATGCGCCGGTGTTACACCTTTCTGAATTCGATGCGGTAGACGACCTCCTCTCCCGTCGCCGGATCAACCCCCGGTGCGCCGCTGATGACCAGCTTGTCGCCGTCGATTGAGAAAGGCCGGATCAGATCGGCCACACCCCAGGCCGGGTTCCAGCTTGCGTCGACATGGTGCACGACGCGGCCGTTTTCGAACGTGTATGACCCGGCATAAGCGAGCATGGTGTCAAAGAGGGCGACTTTCTCAGCGTCGCTCGGCAGTCCGTTGCCGGGGATCGGGCGTTCCCGGTTGACCACGACCGCCATCATCCGGCCGTCCGGCTGGTAGGACAGATATCCGACAGGATCGACGCCCATGGCGTCGGTAACAAGACCCGACACGACCGCCTTTCGCGTCCAGGAAACCATGCGCCAGGTTCCATGCAATGCGGCCGCGTTTCCCATGAGTTACCCCGTGCGCAGTTCTTCCAATAAGCTTACCATAGAGAGAACCAGCCGACCAGATCGCGGCAATGGCTGCGCGCTAAGCCTTCGCGGTCACATCGGCCGCCGCTTCCCTGATCGTCTGCATCAGGATCGAGAGGGGCATGGAGGGAATGGAGTCGGTGCGCATCGTCAACCCGACGGGGCCTTTTGTCTCGCTGGTGTCGACCGGGAGCACCGCAAGCGAGCCGTCTTCAATGTCTGTTGCGACGACGCCGGTTGAGATGATCCACACTGCGTCGCTCGAGCGCACAAAGGCGCGGCCGAAGGAATCCGACACCGTCTCGATCTGACTGGGCAGGCTTGCGACGCCGTTGGCGATGAGGAAGCTCTCCACGAACGGCCGGATGATCGAGGCGCGGGTCGGCATTAGAACGGTGTATTCGCCAAGGCTGGCAAAGAGCGAGTGCTTGGTCGCGAGCAACGGATGTCCGGCGCGGACCGCAAAGACCACCTGCTCGGAATACAGATGCTCGAAGGAGAAACCGGCCATTTTCTCCGGGCCGGCCAGGCGGCCGACGACGAGATCGAGATCACCGACGCGGAGCTGTTCCAGGAGCACGGCGTTCTCGCCGGTGACGACCTTGATCCGGCTCCAGGTCTTCTCCTTTAGAAACAGCTCCATGGCGCGCGGCATGACCCGCGTGGAAACCGTCGGCAGCGCACCGATGCGGATAGGCGGAGCATCACCGAACCGTTCCTGCGAGACGGAATCGAGACCCTGGCGCACCGCCGTCAGCGCGGCCCCGGCATGGCGCAAGAACACTTCGCCATAGCGCGTGATCTTGATACCGCGCCCGTCGCGCTCGAAGACCGCAACCCCGAGCACCTCTTCCAGCTCGCGGATGGTCTTTGTCACCGCGGGCTGGCTGACGTGCAGCAGCTCAGCCGCCTTCATAACGCTTTTTTGGCGTGCGACCTCGACAAACGTCTGCAGATGGCGAAACTTTATACGGCTATCGATCATGGACTTTCATAACCACCGAGTTATCGAAATGCCACGAAATATCATTTTACCTAACCAGATTAAACATCCAATTTGACGCCAGGTCTGCGTATGGGCTGTTTCTTCCGTCGACACCGATGAGGAAGCCCTGTGTGCGGAGAGGAGATCCCAGAGTGCAGTTCGCTCGCATCAACGACACCACCATTCATTATCAGCTAGTCGGCGGCCCTGCTGGCAAGCCGGTCATCGTCTTCGCCAATTCGCTCGGAACCGATTTCCGCATCTGGCGCGACGTCATCGTCCGGCTGGCGGGTGATTACGCAATCGTGCTCTACGACATGCGCGGCCACGGCCTGTCCGACGTCGGCCAGGTCCCCTATTCGATCGAGGACCATGCTTCCGATCTCGCTGGCCTGCTCGACCTCCTTGCCGTCGAGAACGCCTTCATCTGCGGCCTTTCCGTGGGCGGACTGATTGCGCAGTCGCTCTACCGCAGCCGCCCTGATCTGGTGCAGGGCCTGATCCTCTGCGATACCGCGCACAAGATCGGCACCGCCGACAGCTGGAACAGCCGGATCGCCGCCGTCGAGAAGTCGGGCATCGACAGTATCGTCGATGCTGTCATGGAGCGCTGGTTCACGCCGGCCTTCCGCCGCCCCGAAAACATGGCCTATGCAGGATATTGCAACATGCTGGTCCGCCAGCCCCTCGAGGGCTACATCGCCACGTGTGCGGCGATCCGCGATGCCGACTATACGGAGGCAGCGGGTAGAATTGCGGTTCCGACAATTTGCATCGTCGGCGATCAGGACGGCTCGACGCCGCCCGATCTCGTCAGATCGACCGCCAGGCTCATTCCGAACGCGCGTTTCGAGGTGATCCCCGATGCGGGCCACATTCCCTGCGTCGAACAACCCGAAGCTTTGACGTCGGTCATCCGCGCATTCATCGAATTTGCCTTGCATGGAGAAAAGAGCCCATGAATGAACCCCACCTGCCCTCCGAACGCTACAAGCAGGGCATGGCCACCCGCCGCGCCGTCCTCGGGGACGCCCATGTCGATCGCGCCGAGGCAAGCTCGACCGAGTTTGACAGACCTTTTCAGGAACTGATCACAGAAGCTGCCTGGGGGAATGTGTGGTCGCGCCCGACGCTGACGCGCCGCGAACGCTCGATCGTAACCATCGCGCTATTGGCCGCGCTCGGGCAAGACGACGAGGTGGCGATGCATGTGCGCGCCACTTCGAATACCGGCGCATCGCGCGACGACGTCTGCGAGGCGCTGTTGCACGTGGCAATCTATGCCGGCGTTCCCGCCGCAAACCATGCCATCAAGATCGCCAAGCAGGTTTTCGAACAGGTGGACGCCGACGCGGCGGCCTGAAAGGCAAACAATGTCCGATCTAACCAACCGCAAGCCTGAGAACGGGGCCTTCTTCGCCCGCGACAGAGCGTGGCATGCGCCCGCATTGACGCCCGGGTACAAAACCTCGGTACTGCGCTCGCCGCAGCGCGCATTGCTGTCTCTGGACGGCACGATTTCCGAAATCACCGGCCCGGTGTTCGGCCATTCCATGATTGGTGAGCACGACAACGACCTCATCCACAATTTCGCCAAGCCCGGAGAAAGCGCAATCGGCGAACGCATTATCGTTCATGGCCGCGTTCTGGACGAGCGAGGGCGCCCCGTTCCCGGCGCACTTGTCGAATTCTGGCAGGCCAATGCCGGTGGACGCTACCGCCACAAGAAAGAGACATATCTGGCGGCGATCGACCCCAATTTCGGCGGCTGCGGACGAGCGATTACCGACGAATGCGGCCAGTACTCCTTCCGCACCATCCGACCCGGCGCCTATCCCTGGCCGAATGGCGTCAATGACTGGCGACCGGCCCATATTCATTTCTCGATCTTCGGCCACGGCTTTGCCCAGCGGTTGATCACGCAGATGTATTTCGAGGGAGACCCGATGATCTGGAAATGTCCGATCGTCGGCACGATCCCGGACAAGCGCGGCATCGAACAGTTGATCGCACCGCTCGATTGGGGCAACACGATCCCGATGGATGCGCGCGCCTACAAGTTCGATATCGTGCTGCGTGGCCGCCGCTCGACGATGTTCGAAAACCGGCTGGAGGGGAACTGATGGTACAGGAACTCGGCTACCTCAAGGAAACGCCGTCACAGACGGCGGGACCTTATGTACACATCGGCCTGACGCCCAACTTCTGCGACATCACCGGGGTCTACGAGACCGATCTCGGTACTGTGATGGTCAACGACAAGACTGTCGGCGAGCGCATAACCGTGAAAGGACGCGTATTTGACGGCGCCGGCGCCATTGTTCGAGATGCGGTTATCGAGATCTGGCAGGCCGACGGTACCGGCCTCTACAACAGCCCTTCGGAGATGCGCGGTGCCGCCGATCCAAACTTCGCCGGTTGGGGCCGGTGCGCGACACGCGCGGAGGACGGCGTCTACACGTTCGAGACGATCAAGCCCGGCAGCGTTCCGTTCAAGGACGGGCGCAAGATGGCTCCGCATATTTCCTTCTGGATCGTTGCACGCGGCATCAATATCGGGCTGCATACGCGCATGTATTTCCCGGAAGAGACCGAGGCCAACAATGCCGACCCACTTCTTCTGCGCATCGAACACCGCGAACGCGTAGCGACGGTGATTGCGGCGCGGGATGGATCGACCTATACGTTCGATATTCGCCTGCAGGGCGACAAGGAAACTGTATTCTTGGACATCTGAGACGAGATTTTCTGCCTCGGACGCCCGCGGCGCCCCCACCCTGCCCTTCCCCCGACATTTGGGGGTCTATCTATCGTCTGATTGCCCGGAGAGCAGGTGGTGGGGGGGCATTAGGGGCGGTAGCGACACGGAACGAAGTTTATGACGACATCTCCCTTCGACCATCCATTCCTGTCCGGCTTGCTCGGCGATGCCGAGGTGGCCTCGTATTTTGCCGCCGAAGCCGACATCCGGGCCATGCTGGGGTTCGAGGCAGCACTTGCCAGAGCCGAAGCAACCCACGGTGTGATCCCAAGCGAAGCAGCGGAGAAAATCGCTGCAGTGTGTAACGATTTCAGCCCCAATGTCCTGGCACTGAGGACCGCCACCGCCCGGGATGGTGTGGTCGTGGCCGAGCTTGTCAGAGAACTTCGAACCGCGGTCGGGAGCCCGCTTTCTGACTATGTTCACCTCGGCGCGACAAGCCAGGATGTCATCGACACTAGTCTGATGTTGCGGCTGAAGGCCGTCGCGTTCGTGTTCTCAATACGTCTTTCGGGGATCATTCACGCACTCCGGGATCTGGACACCCAATGCGGTGCCCGCCCCCTCATGGGGCGAACCCGCATGCAGGCGGCCATCCCCATCAGCGTTTCCGACCGCCTTCGCGCGTGGCGCGAGCCACTGGGCACATATCGCGATCGGCTGACAGAACAGCGCTTCCCGGTGCAGTTCGGCGGCGCGGCCGGTACGCTCGACAGGTTTGGGGACACGGCGGCGGACGTTCGCGCCCGGCTTGCTCAGGAACTCGGCCTGACCGACGCGCCACAATGGCAGAGCCAGCGCGGGCTCGTCGCCGACCTTGCGAACCTGCTTTCCCTGATATCCGGAAGCCTTGGGAAATTCGGCCAGGACGTCGCCCTGCTGGCACAGGCTGGTGACGAAATTGCACTGGCGGGCGGCGGCGGCTCATCGGCGATGGCGCACAAGCAGAACCCCGTCGCTGCCGAGACGCTCGTTGCCCTTGCCCGCTTCAACGCTGTCCAGCTTGCGGGTATTCATCAGTCGCTGGTGCACGAGCAGGAACGCTCCGGTGCCGCATGGACACTGGAATGGCTTATTCTGCCGCAGATGGTTATGGCCACGGGAGTTTCGCTCCGACTTGCGCTCGAACTTGTCGGCAACATCCGCTGGATCGGAGCCGACATTCATAACTCATAAGATATGAAATACGCCATTTATTTCATTTTACATTACCGTTTCGAATGGGACACTATCGTAAAAAGGTTCTAGCTGTCTGCTGGCCCGGCGCCGGAGATGCGCCATCTTTCTGGGAGGATTTATGAAACGGTTTGTCCTGGCCGCCGTCGCGGCAATCGCTATGAGCACAGCCGCCTATGCCGACACGATCAAGGTCGGCGTCGTCGGCCCATTCTCGGGTCCCTTTGCCCTGCAAGGCAAAAACTTCAAGGCCGGTATCGATGCCTATATGGCAATGAATGGCGACAAGGTCGGCGACCATACCGTCGAGGTCATCTACCGCGATCTGCCTGCACCCGATCCGGCACAGTCCAAGGCGCTGGCGCAGGAACTTGTGGTCAAGGAGAAGGTTCAGTATCTCGCCGGGTTCTATTTCACTCCGGACGCCATGGCCGTCACGCCGATCCTCAAGCAGGCAAATACACCGCTGGTCATCATGAATGCTGCCACGTCGGCCATCGTGACCAAGAGCCCGCTCGTCGTGCGCACCTCGTTCACCACATGGCAGACATCGACGCCGATCGCCAAGGTCGCTCATGACGCCGGCGTTTCCAAGGTGATCTCCGTGGTCAGTGACTATGGCCCCGGCGTCGATGCCGAAAACGCCTTCAAGGCGGCCTTCGAGAAGGAAGGAGGGCAGGTCGTCGAGGCAATCCGCATGCCTCTGTCGACCAACGACTTCAGCCCGATCATGCAACGCATCAAGGATTCCGGCGCACAGGGCGTTTTTGCCTTCCTGCCGTCCGGCCCGACCACACTCGGCTTCGTCAAGGCTTACAGCGAAAACGGCCTCAAGACCGCCGGCATCAAGTTCTTCGCGCCTGGCGATCTGACGCAGGAGTCCGACCTTCCCGCTCTCGGGGACGCTGCGCTCGGCATACAGACGACCTTCCATTATGCCGTCTCGCACGCTTCGCCCGAAAACGCCGCGTTCGTCGAAGCAGCCTCCAAGGCGATCGGCAACAAGGCTGAACTCTCCTTCCCCGCGGTCGGCGCCTATGACGGAATGCATGTCATCTACAAGATGATCGAAGCAACTGGCGGCCAACAGGACGCGGCAAAGGCTGTGGATGGCGTCAAGGGTCTCGCCTGGACGAGCCCGCGGGGGCCCGTCTCCATCGATCCGGAAAGCCGGCACATCACGCAGAACATCTATCTGCGCGAGGTCACCAAGGCCGACGACGGCACCTACTACAACAAGGAAATCCAGACGTTCGAAAAGCAGGGAGACCCCGGCCTTGCGGCTATGAAGTAACGAACGGCACAACTGACCATTGCGTGGAACGCCACCTCTCACCCTAACCTCTCCCGGAGGGGAGAGGCGACGCGAGCGGCCCATACCGGACATCGCTTCTCCCCTGGGAGAAGGTGCCGGCAGACGGATGAGGTGGCCACGCGGTACAAAGATCCAATCAGCCGCTTCGTGAACAGTACAAGGAAAACACGAGCCTCATGCAAACAGTCTTCAGCATAGCCGTCGATGCGCTTGCCTACGGCATGGTGCTGTTCGTGATTTCGATCGGCCTCTCCGTCACCATGGGGCTGATGCGTGTCGTCAATCTGGCACATGGCGCCTTCGCCATGATCGGCGGCTACATCGCCTCCTACGCCGCGCGCGATCTCGGGCTCGGCTACGGCCTTGCGGTCGTCGCCGCGGTCGTCGGAACCGTCATCATCGCCATCCCGATCGAGCGTTTCCTCTACCGCCGCATCTATGGGGCGCCAGAGCTGACGCAGGTGCTCATGACCATCGGGATTACCTTCTGCATTATCGGCATTGCGAATTACGTTTTCGGTCCGACACTGAAGACCATTCCGCTTCCCGCCGGCCTGCAGGGCTCGGCTGACCTTGGCTTCCGGACAATTCCTGTCCACCGCCTGTTCGCAATCCTGTGTGGTCTGGCCGTTGCGGGAGGGCTTTGGTACGCGATCGAACGCACCAGCTTCGGCGTGAAGCTACGCGCGTCCGTCGACAACGCTGCCATGGCGGCAGCGCTTGGCGTTCGCACCGAGGTCATCTACGCTCTGAGTTTTGCCGTCGCTGTCGGCCTTGCCGCCTTCGGAGGCGTCGTCGGCGCGGAGCTGCTGCCGGTGGAACCTTACTATGCGTTGCGCTACATGGTCACCTTTCTCGTCGTTGTGTCGGTCGGTGGCGCCGGCTCGATCCCCGGAGCGTTGATTGCCTGCCTGCTGTTGGGCGGTATCGACACAGCCGGACGCTATCTGATGCCGGAATTCGGCGAGTTTTTCTTCTACCTCGCGGTTATCGCCATCGTCTGCGTGTTCCCGCGCGGCCTTGCGGGAAGGGCGAAATAGGATGGCTCTTGTTATGAATACCGACGATACGATTTCAACGTCGGCACAGCGGCAGCGCTCCGTCATCCGCGATGCGGTCGGCGTCGCAGCGATCCTGGCGCTCGCCGTCATCGGCTACCTGTTGTTTCCGGACAATCTGGCCCTTTTGACGCGTATCACCGCGGTTGCCTTGCTCGTGCTGTCGCTCGACCTCGTCACCGGCTATTGCGGCGTTGCCACCCTTGGCCATGCGGCGCTCTTCGGCTCGGGCGCCTATGCGGCAGGCATCGTTTCGGCACATTTCGGCATCAACGATCCATTGTTGATGCTGCTTGCGGGCATCGCAGGAGGAGCGATTGCCGGGCTGATCAGCGGCGCCATCATTTTGCGGGGCCACGGCTTGCCACAGCTGGTTCTGTCGATTGCGCTCATCAATCTCTTCCACGAGTTCGCCAACAAGGCGTCGAGCTGGACGGGCGGCAGCGACGGCCTTTCAGGTATCGCACCCGATCCGATCCTCGGTCGGTTCGAGTTCGATCTGTACGGCCATACGGCCTATGTCTTCGCGATTGTCCTGCTCCTGGTCGTATTCATGCTCCTGCGCATCCTCGTCCGCTCGCCCTTCGGCATGCTATGCCGCGGCATAAAGGAAGACCCGTTGCGTATCCGTGCCATCGGCGCCTCGCCAAAAGCTGCCCTTGTCAGGATGTATGTGATCTCGGGAGCCGTTGCCGGTGTCGGCGGTGCGCTGAATGCAATCACCACGCAGGTCGTCGGCCTGGATAGCCTTTCCTTCACAATGTCTGCGGAATCGCTTGTGATGCTCGTGCTCGGAGGCACCGGCTCACTGTTCGGTGCCCTCTCTGGCACGGTCATCTTCATGCTCTTCGAAGACTATGTGTCAGCGGCAAACCCCTTCCACTGGCTAACCATGGTTGGGGTGCTTTTGATCGCTGTGGTCTTGTTTGCGCCCAAGGGATTGTACGGCACCGCAGCAGACCTCTTCAATCGCAGGAAGGACGCCGGCAAATGAGCGCCGTCTTCGAAGTCACCAATCTCAGAAAGTCCTTCGGCGGCCTTGCTGTTACCAACGACGTCTCGCTATCGATGGCGCCGGGAGACCGTGTTGCCCTGATCGGCCCGAACGGTGCGGGCAAGACAACCTTCGTCAATCTTGTTACCGGCAATCTTCATCCCGATTCCGGCGAGGTCATGCTCGGTGGGGAAGCGGTGACGAAGATCGGAGCCAATGGCCGCGTCAAACGTGGTCTGGTTCGCTCCTTTCAGGTAACCCGGCTGTTCCAGGAGATGACGCCGGCCGAGCATGTCGGCCTTGCCATCCTGCAGCGGGAGGGCCGAACGGGCCGCATGTTCGGAAACTTTCTCGCCATGCCCAAGGTCGTGGCGGAGATTTCCAATCTGCTTGGAACCCTCGGTCTCAGCGACCTCATGCACCGCAAGGTCAACGAAATCGCCTACGGCCAGCAGCGTCTGCTCGAAATTGCCGTTGCCACGGCGCTGAAGCCGAAGGTGCTGCTGCTCGACGAGCCGGCCGCCGGCGTACCGCAGAGCGACACGGGCCGCATCGAACAGGCGCTGGCCGATCTGCCGGCCGATCTTGCCGTGCTGATGATCGAGCACGACATGGACCTGGTCTTCCGCTTCGCCAAGCGCGTCGTCGTTCTCGCCGCAGGCGCCATTATCTTCGACGGCTCGCCCGCCAATGTTACAAAAGATGCTCGCGTTCGCGAGGCCTATCTCGGGAGCTACGCCAATGACAGCCACGCCGCTTGAGGTCGAGAACCTTTCCGCGGGCTATGGCCTGACCCGGGTTCTGGAAGGCGTATCCTTCTGCGTGCCGGCTGGCGCAAGGCTTGCCGTGCTCGGTCGGAACGGCATGGGCAAGACCACGCTGCTTGCTACGCTTGCCGGACAGACCAGGCGCTATGGCGGAGCCATCCGCATCGGATCGGCCGACGTCACCCAGATGCCGAGCGCCGCCCGCGCCCGCCACGGACTTGGTTATGTGCCGCAGGCACGCTGCATCTTTCCGACGCTGACGGTCGAGGAAAATCTCTTCGTCGGCCTCAAGGCGCGACCGAAGAGTGCACTCGAGGAAGCCTATGCCATGTTCCCTCGGCTGAAAGAGCGCCGCCGCAATCTCGGCAACCAGCTCTCCGGCGGCGAGCAGCAAATGCTGTCGACGGCGCGTAGCATTCTCGGCCGCCCGTCCGTGCTGCTGCTCGACGAACCGCTTGAAGGACTTGCGCCTGTGATCTGCGAGGAATTGATGGCCGCCTTCGTCGAGCTCGCCAAGACAGGAGACATGACGATCCTGCTGGTTGAGCAGCGCATCCAGAGCGCCCTGGATTTTGCCGATCACGTGATTGTGCTAGAGCGGGGGCGCCTGGCCTGGATGGGAACCCCAAATGCGCTTTCGGAGGATCATGATGCAGTCGAGCGGTTGCTCGGCGTCGGCGGCATGCATTGACCGTACCACGCGCAACGACCTGATAGCACAGCATCTCCCGCGCCCGGCACATCGCGTCGCGGGCAATTGTATTTCGCCGATCGAATTCCCATGTAGTCAGGACGAAATAGAGGATTTGCCGCTCCACGATGGCCGCGCGTCATCACCTATTTACCGAATCCGAACCATACCAGTTGCTTTCCGAAGCAAAACCCGGTTGCTTAGGAAAAATCTACCACGTCTCGTGATAGCGGGTGGATGCGATACCTAGGATACAGACGGCCAATGGAATTCCACGCTTCGCTTCAGGCTCAAACTATGATTACGCTAGCGTGGTGGGGTTGGCCCATTTTGAAGACGCGATGAGTAAAGATCTCTTTCAGGTAAAGTTTTGGGGCGTTCGCGGCAGTATTCCGGTCTCCGGCCCCGAGTTCGATCGCTATGGCGGCAACACCTCCTGCATCGAAATTCGCTGCGGCGAGCACCGAATGATCTTCGACGCCGGCTCAGGCGTGCGCGAAGCAGGTCTTGCCATGCTCAACGACGAGGTCAGGGACGTCGACCTGTTCTTCAGCCACTGTCACTACGACCACATCATCGGCCTGCCGTTCTTCAAGGCGATCTACTATCCTTCGATCGATCTTCGGATCTGGTCGGGACATCTCGACGGCAAGATGAGTACGCGCGAAATGATCGAGCAGTTCATCAGCCCGCCCTGGTTCCCGGTCAAGACCGATATCTGCCAGGCAACAATGAGCTTCCGCGATTTTCATGCAGGCCAGACGCTGGAACCGCGCCCCGGCATCAAGATCAAGACCTTCATGCTCAATCATCCCGGCGGAGCAATCGGCTACCGTGTCGAGTGGCAGGGCCGTTCTGTCGCCCTCGTCTACGACATCGAGCATATTCCCGGTGTCTACGACCCTTCGGTCCTGGAGATGATGAAGGACGTCGATCTCGCCGTCTACGACTGCACCTACAACGAAGACGAGATGCAGCGCTTCAAGGGCTTCGGTCATTCCACGTGGCAACATGGCGTCGAGCTTGCCCGGATGGCAGGAACCAAACAATTCGCGCTCTTCCATCACGCCCCGTCGCGAACGGACGTTCAGCTGGAGGCCATGGAGAAAGAGGCCCAGGCCGTCTTCGCGAAATCCTTCGCTGCCCGCGACAATCAGGTGATCAAGCTTTAGGCTTGCAGCAGCGTCCGCGCCGCCGTCCAGGCGATGGCAGGGTGGCGATGCGTTTCCTCAACAAGCCGTGATAGAAAATCCCAGGCAGTCGCATCGTGGACGAGATGGTGCGCGAGAATTCCGGTCGGTTCGGGGTCTCCTTCGAAGCGAACCTGCAGCTCCGCGACCAGGGCGGCAACAAGCTCAGCATGAGGCCTTCCCGCCCTTTTCCCGTGCCAATTCATGATGTCGACATGGGTATTGAGCAACCTGATCGCACCGCCAGATTTCGCCCGGCCGTAGACGGACAGAGCGCTGAGCCCGAGGGAGGGTAGTTCGGCAACAAGCGCCTGGTC
Source organism: Rhizobium sp. P1_C7 (assembly GCF_056406295.1). NCBI lineage: Bacteria > Pseudomonadati > Pseudomonadota > Alphaproteobacteria > Hyphomicrobiales > Rhizobiaceae > Rhizobium > Rhizobium sp. P1_C7. The sequence continues at coordinate 201,966 of NZ_JBFUAL010000003.1, read as the reverse complement.
TATCCTGTTCCATGGTGGAACCAGCACTGGAAGGAGCTGTTGCGGGTAAAGCCGCTCAAGCTTGCCGAAGCCGGCGCGCAGCTCCCCAAGCACGACATCGGCCGGCCGGTGGCCTGCGAGTTCCTGCTTCTTCTCGTCAGGGGCAGCATGGTTGGTGTGAGACCAGCCATGAAGTGCGACTGACACATGGTGTTCGCCCGAGAGCCGATCCACCAGGGTTTTGCCTGTCAAAGCCGGAATCACGGCAAGCAACAGCGGCACGCCAGCGTCGCGCGTCATTCCAAGCAGCCTGTCGAGAGCGTCGGTCGGCTCCACCGCATCGTCATCACGAAACCAGAACCGCGCGATGCGGCCCGCCGCTCGCCAGCGTTCGAGCTCCACCCGCAGCGGCATCCATGTCTGATCAGCTCTCATGCCGCCGCTCCCGCGTATCGTCTTAAAATATCGTCCAAGGCCGCTGCTGCGACCGTCAGGGATCTCTCGTCAAGCACAAAGCGGCGGGCGCATTCACCCATTGAGGATCGCTTCGCCGGGTCGGCAAGCAAGCGGTCTATCGCCGCAGCATACGCCGCGACATCGCCGTCCGGCGTCAGATAACCCGTCCGGTCAGCCTTTACCACCTCCGGCACGCCAGCCGTATGCTGCGCCACGACGGGTAGACCGGCAGCCTGGGCCTCGAGATAGGCCAGCCCATAGGCCTCACCGCAGCCCGGCCAGACATAGATGCCGGCGCCCGCCAGATCCCCTGCGATGTCGGGGGCGCTTCGCTCGCCGAGCCATTCGACGCGCTCGGAGCCGAAATCGGCAAACAGCTGCTCGACTTCCGCACGCACGGGACCGTCCCCAACGACCGTCAGTGTCCAGGGCCGTTTTTTGATCAGGTGCAACGCATCGGCAAGCATCGCATAGCTTTTGAGCTTGTCGCCGCGGCGCATCATTGCAACGCAGATCAGTCTCGTCGGCTCCGATTTCGAGGACGCTACCGCGAAGGGGGCAGCGTCAATGAAGGGGGCAAGCGAAGCGATGCGGGCTTGCGGGATGGCCCGCTCGAGACCCTGCCTGTCGCGCTGCGTAAAGGCGATGTTGACCGCCGCCGCTCGCACCTGCGCGGCGACGCGCGCTTGAAACGGCGCCCAGTCGCCTAGGTCCCTTTTGGGCGAATAGGACGCCTCCGCGGTGATGCAGGGAATGCCGAACTCGGCACAAAGTTCGGGGCCAAACAGGTCAGGGGATTTGTAGTAGGGATGATAGCAGAACCAGAGCTCCGGCGTTGGTCGCCCGGCCCACCATTGCCGCAACCGCTCCAACTCCTCTCCTGCACTGTGCTGTACGGCCATTGCGGTTTCAGGAGTTGCCGCGAAACTGCGAAACTCCGACGCAACGTCGACAGTGTGCCCTGCCAGCTCCAGCGCGCGGATCAGCAGCCGCGCCATCAGGCGGTCGCCGGAGGGCACAGGATGGTTAGGCGATTTCAACGGCGCGTAGAATGCAATACGCATCACTGCATTCCTGCCGAGACGGACTGTTCACAACCGGCACCTGGGCCCGCCAAGAGAGAATCTGCTATTGTTGCGTTCCTTATGGTTTGCATGACGAGAATGTGACGAGCGATCGCTGTCGGGGCGACAATTTCACCTCAATTGCCTCATCTCTAGTGTATTTGTGTTTTGGTATTCAAGAACGGGTTTGAATGGCGACCGTCGCAGCCAGCAGCATTTTTTCGGAGCGCGCGATCAGAAGAGCCCGGCTCGGCTCGGGTCTCGTCATGTTTGCCTTCGTGCTTCTGCATTTTTCCAATCATGCGCTGGGCCTTGTTTCGGTTTCCGCGGCGGATGAGGGCCGCAGGCTTTTCATGGCCCTTTGGCGAAATCCGCTCGGCACATTGATCCTCTATGGCGCCATATTCACCCATATTGCACTGGTGCTGCGCTCCATCTACGTCCGCCGCAGCCTTGTCATGCCCAAGGGGGAAATGGCTCAGATCGTGCTGGGACTGGCGATCCCGCTGCTTTTGATCGATCACGTCATCGGAACGCGCATCGCCCATTCGCTCTTCCACTACAGAGACGATTACGAAACGATCGTTCGGCTTCTCTGGATAACGTCGCCCGGAAACGGTTTGCGACAGGTCTTCGCACTCTTGGTCGTGTGGTTTCACGGCTGCGTCGGCCTGCACTACTGGCTGCGCTATCGCGCATGGTACCAGGATGTCGCAGCACCTCTGCTGGCCGTTGCCATCCTCGTACCGGTGCTGGCCATACTGGGCTTTATCGAAATGGGTCGGACCATTGCCGAGCCTGCCTACGAGGGCATCGTCGATACGAACCGCTACGAGGCCAACATCAATGCCCGCTACTACACGGATCCTGCCGCGCAGGCGCAGGTCGCGATGATCCGTGCAGGGCTTTACGGATCCTTCGCAAGTTCGCTGTTGCTTGTCATCGGCGCACGCACGCGTCGCCGATGGAAAGAGCGGGTCGATCAGATCACCGTCCACTATCAAAGCGGCGAGTCGATCCGTGTGCCGCGCGGCTTTACCGTGCTTGAGGCCAGCCGGCTCGGCGGGTTGCCGCATTATTCCGTCTGCGGCGGCAAAGGCCAATGCTCGACCTGCCGTGTTCAGGTGCTGAGCAGTTATGAGGATCTTCCGCCGCCCGACAAGCTGGAGCTGTCGACACTGCGACGCATCAACGCCGCACCAGATGTTCGCCTTGCCTGCCAGCTTCACCCTGTCGCCGACATTACCGTCGTTCCACTGCTCATTCCCGCAACGGAGATGACCCTTCCCGCCAACAGCCAGGAAACGAGCCCGGGCCGCGAACGGGAGATAGCCGTGCTTTTCTGCGATATCCGAAATTTCACGACCCTCACCGAAACACGCCTGCCCTTCGACATCGTCTTCCTTCTGAACCGCTATTTCGCCTTGGTCGGCAATGCCGTCGAAAAGGCCGGCGGGCGGATCGACAAGTTCATCGGCGATGGCGCAATGGCCCTCTTCGGCATCGGCAACTCGCCGGAAGAGGCATGCCGGCAGGCACTGTCGGCTGCAGCGGCAATCGCGCGCGACATCGAGAAGCTGGGCGCGGAATTGTCCGACGAACTGTCGCTCCCGCTTCGCATTGCGATCGGCATCCATACAGGACCAGCGGTGGTGGGTACGCTTGGTTACGGCCGGGTGCGCAGCACGACGGCGATCGGCGACACGGTCAACGTCGCCAGCCGGCTCGAAACAGCCGCCAAGGAATTCGACGTCGCGCTCGTCATTTCCGAGCCTGTCGCCGCGCTTGCGGGCACCGATATGGAGGGCGTGGAAAGTCGTGAAATCAGCGTGCGCGGCCGCGCCCTGCCCTTGAAAGTCTATGTGATTTCGAGGGACAAGGCAGTCGAATTGGCAGAAGGAAAAAGCTGATGCCGGGCCGCAGCTGGCTTGCGACAAAATACTGGAAGAAACGCCTGCGCAAAATGCGCAATGCCCTTGCGAGCCGCTTCTTCGATACCCGCACCGGCCGACGTCTCCTGATCGAGACTATGGGACCGCGGGTTGTTTCGATGACCGTCGATGCCGGCGATCACCTGATGACATTCTCTCCGTCCGACTACATCGGGCGGAAGGTTTTTCGCAAAGGGCACTTCGAGCGGGAGCACGTGGACAGGCTGCTTGCGGTCCTGCGCGAGCGCGGCCTGATGAGACATCACAGCAGTCTTCTTGAGATCGGCGGCAACATCGGTACGCAGACGGTCTATTTCGCGCTTAGCCGCGCCTATGACCAGATCGTCAGCATAGAGCCCGATCCCCGCAATTTCCCCCTGCTGCAGACCAACATCCGCCAGAACAATCTGGAACAGACGGTGACCCTGGTCAATTGCGCGGCCGGCGACATCGACGGTCAGATCGATTTCTTCATGAATGCCAACAATCACGGCAAGAGCAGCGCGATCCGCCAGAGTGCGAACGACAAGAAGATCAGCGTTCCAGTGAAGCCGGTAACCGAAATACTGGCCGACCTCGCGATAGACCCTGCCGCGATCGGCCTGGTGTGGATGGACATAGAGGGCTATGAGCCGGTCGCCTGCCGTTCCATGGCGCCGCTCATGTCGCGACGTGTGCCGCTCTACATGGAGTTCACGCCGCTGTTCTACGGCCCAAATCAGACACGCGACTTCATCGTCGCGCTTGCCGGCTTCTACGAAACCTGCCTGGTGTTCTTCGAAGACGAAGAGAAGGAGATGCGGGTCATCGACCTGCCGGGCGGCGTCGACCAGTATGACGTGCTCTTTCTGCCGTGATCAGCGTCTGCGGTAAAGGAAATAGCGGCCTTCCTTGATGCCGGGCGGCAAGGGCAGCGGCTCGAGTTCGGCGCGATCGAGCGGCAGTCCGCTGACGGCGATGCCGCCCTTGGTCAGCACCCCGACCATCAGTTGCGGCAGCCATGTCAGCGTGATCGCATCGATGTCGTCGTGGCCTGTGCCGATATCCGCATGGGCAAGGGCGGCGCCGATCCCCAGGAAGGCCTGTCCCGATTCGCGAATGTCGCCGGTGATCATATCTTCGGAGGGAGGCGTGGAGGACGAATAGGAGCGGACCTCGCGATCAAAGGCAATGATGCGCCGATCGGGAAAATGCTCCCGCAGGTGGTCGTACGTGCGCCCGTTGCCAAGGCCGAACTCCATCACCGGACCTTCAGTTCCGTCCACAAGGGCGACGATCTCATTGAGGATATCACGCTGGGCCGTCAACCGGCGAATGAAGCTGTCGAGGCGGCTCATGTATGACTTTGTCCGTTCATCAATTGTTCGAAGATGATACGATCGTACCAAGTTCGGGAGTTCAATTCGTCTCGATCGTGACAACAAGGTGGCGATGCAACCTCGAAGTCAGCGGGCCAACCGGCTCGGAACAGAGCTAGCGAGAAACGGTGACTGAAGCAAGCTTGGCACTTGCAATCCTTAAATGACGCAACGGCCGGGTCAGGCTTGCTCCTGAAGCGCTTCAAACATGGCGTTCCGCAGACCTCACCGGCTGCCGTATCCGCCTGATGTCGGGGTCGTCACGATGACTGCGTCGCCCGGCTCGAGCACGGTCTGGTCGCAAGCCTTGAGCGTCTCAACAGAGCCGTGACTGCGGCGAACGTGGGTGCTCCCGGTCTCGCCGTCGCCACCGCCGTTGAGCCCGCGCGGCGGATGAGAGCGGTGCGACGACAGAATGGCGCATTCCATACGCTCAAGGAAACGGATGGTCCTGACCGTGCCGTCGCCCGCATTCCATTTGCCGATGCCACCCGAGCCTGTGCGAATGTGGAAGTCTTCGAGAAGAACCGGAAAGCGCAGTTCAAGGATTTCGGGGTCGGTAAGACGCGAATTCGTCATATGCGTGTGGACGCCTGACGTGCCCTCAAATCCCCTTCCATCATTTGTTCGTCCCGCGGGCGAGCCGGAGCAGATCGTCTCGTAGTATTGATATTGTTCGTTGCCGAAGGTCAGGTTGTTCATCGTCCCTTGCGCATTGGCAAGAGCCCCCATGGCCGCAAACAGCGCATTGGTTACATGCTGGGAAGTCTCGACGTTTCCGGCAACGACCGCGGCCGGATAGGCCGGCTTGAGCATGCATCCGTCCGGTATGATGATGTTGATCGGGCGAAGACATCCGGCGTTCATCGGGATCATGTCCTCGACCATGACGCGGAAGGCATAGAGAACAGCCGCACGCGCGACCGGCTCCGGTGCGTTGAAGTTGTTTTTCATGACCGGCGAGGTGCCGGTAAAATCGACCGTCGCCTTCCGCCTCTGCCTGTCGACGCTAATCTTCACCTTGATCATCTGACCGGTGTCTGTCGGGTACTCGCAGGCGCTTTCGTCAGGCAACAGGTCGAGCACGCGCCGCACGCTCTCGGCCGCATTGTCCTGGACATGGCCCATATAGGCTTGGACGACACCGAGCCCGAAATGGACAACCATCTTGCGCAACTCCGCCACGCCCTTTTCGTTCGCGGCGATTTGTGCCTTCAGGTCGGCGACGTTCTGGTGCGGGTTGCGCGCCGGATAACGATGCTCCGTAAGCAGCCGCCGCAATTCCGTCTCACGGAAGCCGCCCTCCTCCACGAGCAGGAAATTGTCGAACAGCACGCCCTCCTCGTCAACGGTGGTGGCGAGCGGTGTCATCGATCCGGGCGCTGTCCCGCCGATATCCGCGTGATGTCCGCGCGACGCGACGTAGAAGAGGATGTCGGCCTCGGTGTCGTCGAAGACCGGGGTCACGACAGTGATATCAGGCAGGTGCGTCCCGCCATTGTAGGGCGCGTTCAGGGCGAATACGTCTCCGGGACGGATCTTGCCCTCGTTCAGGCGGATGATCGTTTCGACCGATCTGTCCATCGAGCCAAGATGCACCGGCATGTGCGGCGCATTGGCAACGAGCGCCCCGGCGCTGTCAAACACCGCGCAGGAAAAGTCGAGGCGCTCCTTGATGTTGACCGAGTAGGCGGTGTTCTGGAGCGTCACGCCCATCTGCTCGGCAATGGACATGAAGAGGTTGTTGAAGACCTCCAGCATGACTGGATCCGCCTCGGTGCCGAGGGCGGCCTGCCGGCGCTTCTTTTCGACACGGCGCATGACGACGTGACCCTTGGCGTTGATCGTTGCCTGCCAACCGGGCTCCACAACGATGGTCTGGTTTTTTTCGATGATCAGCGCCGGACCCGGCATGCGGTGTCCCGCTCGGAGCGCCTCGCGCGGCAAGACCGCGGCCTTGCGCCACGCGCCGTCGGAAAACACCATCCGCGTTTCAGCGGCTTCCGGCGCGATGTCCTCGACAGGTGCGTCCTGTTCGTCCCGTTCCCGTTGGCGATGGTCATGGCCTTCCAGCGCCACAAGCTCAACGACCATCGCCTTGTCGTCGTAGATAAAGCCGAACTGTGCCTTGTGAAGCGCTTCGAAATCGTGGCGCGCCTGCACGAGCGAGCCCGCTTCGAAGCCGACGGGGAGTGCAGTGTCGGTTCCGTCGTAGCGGATATGAAGAATTGGGCGTGTGCGTGTTTGCTGCTCCTCGATGCCCTGATCTCGGAGTTCCGCAAGGACCGCGGCGCGCAACTGGCCGATGAGCGCTTCGATTGCCGGCAGCGTTTCATCTGCAAGCGGCCTGATCAGCGCTTGCTGGCGAGAGGCGAACACCGACGACAGCCCGATCCCATAAGCCGAAAGCAGCCCCGAGAAGGGATGAATCAGCACCGCCTCCATGCCGAGCGCGTCGGCGACAAGGCAGGCGTGCTGGCCACCGGCGCCGCCGAAGCAGTTCAGGACATACTCGGTGACGTCGTATCCCCGCTGGACGGATATCTTTTTGATGGCGTTTGCCATGTTCTCGACGGCCACGGTGATGAAGCCTTCCGCAACGCCCTCGGGACTCCGGCCGTCGCCTATCTCGACCGCCAACGCTTCAAACCCGGCGCGAACGACATCACGGTCCAGTCTTTCGTTCTGATCCGGTCCGAAGATGGCAGGGAAAAACTCGGGCTGAAGCTTGCCAAGCATGACGTTGGCGTCGGTGACGGCGAGGGGGCCGCCGCGACGATAGCAGGCCGGTCCGGGGTTGGCCCCGGCAGAGTCGGGCCCAGCGCGGAAGCGCCCCGCTTCAAAATGGAGGATCGAGCCGCCGCCGGCCGCAACCGTATGAATCCGCATCATCGGCGCACGTACCCGAACGCCCGCGACCTCGGTATCGAATGCTCGTTCATACTCGCCGTCATAGTGGGCAACATCGGTCGACGTTCCTCCCATGTCGAAACCGATGACACGATCGAAGCCGGCGAGCCTGGCGGTTTCCACCATCCCCACGACACCACCCGCCGGCCCGGACAGAAGCGCATCCTTGCCCTTGAAAAGCGCGGCAGCCGTAAGACCGCCCGAAGACATCATGAACATGAGCCGCGGCGCGCTGCGCACTTCCGCGGCCTCTGCCGGCGAATTGCCGGGATCGATGCCGAGCTGTTCGGCCACCTGGCTGACATAGCGGCCGAGGATCGGCGAGAGGTAGGCATCGACGACAGCCGTGTCGCCACGGCCGACGAGCTTCACCAGTGGCGAGACCTGATGGCTGACGGAGATCTGCCCGAAGCCGAGCGAGTGGCAGAGCTGCGCCATTCTGAGCTCATGATCCGGGAACTTCCAAGCATGCATGAAGACGACAGCGACCGCGTCGATACCGTCATCCTTGGCTCTCGCAATCTCGGCCCTGACGCTCGCCAGATCGATGCTTCTCTCGACCTGACCATCCACGCGGACCCGTTCATCGACCTCGATCACGCGCTCGTAGAGTTGCTCGGGCAGAACGATCTCTTTTGCAAATATATCGGGGCGAGCCTGGTAGGCGATACGCAACGCATCGCGGAAACCCTTCGTCGTGAGGAGAAGAACACGGTCGCCCTTGCGTTCGAGGAGCGCGTTGGTGGCGACCGTCGTACCCATCTTGACGGTACCGATACGCTCGGCCGGGATGATGGCACCCGCCTCGAGGCCGAGCAGCGTCCTTATCCCCTCGATCGCCGCATCACGGTATGCCTCCGGGTTTTCGGAGAGCAGCTTTCGCGGATGCAGACCACCATCCGGATCGCGTCCGATCACATCGGTGAAGGTGCCGCCGCGGTCGACCCAGAAATCCCACTTCCCGCTCATGTGCCAAATCCCTTGCCGCCGACAATCTCACCCGTAATCAGTGTTCTCTTGAACAGCAGATGAAACGGTTGCAGGCAAGTGCAAAATAGGGGCCGCAGCGCCTGACCACCCGGGAACGACGACCTTCAATAGAAGTCCGGCACGGGCGGCCCCGGTCGGGTGATAGACGCGCTAACGAATGATCCCTCTCTGGCGAGTACGATCGGACCGGCTCGCACAATGGCGATCAGCCATTCCCTTTGGAGGATGGAGTGTCGCTGCACTGGGCGGCGCTCGTAGCGGCCCTGCCACAAAATGGCGTTGCGATGGCAACACGGGTCTGTTCTAAGTTCTAGCCATGAACGATGTTTCGAATGACTCATTCTTTGCGGGCGTGCCGATCTTCGACCAATTCGAAGGCGTGGCGGACACCGGCAACTATCGCCCGCTGCCGGGTGATTGGATACTGGCGCTCGCCGATATCGTCGGCTCGACGCAGGCAATCATGGACGGCCGCTACAAGGACGTGAATATGGCGGGCGTCAGTGTCATTTCCGCCGTGCTGAACGCCGTGGGCATGGGAGACTACCCGTTCGTCTTCGGCGGGGATGGCGGCTTGGTGGCACTGCCCGGCGCGCTGGAGAAGACCGCGCGCGAAGCGCTGGGTGCGGCTCAGCGTTGGGTCGAAGAAGATTTGAAGCTCAACCTTCGGATATCGGTGGTGCCGATCGCCGACATTCGGCGCGCGGGCCTGGACGTTCGCGTGGCGCGTTATCAGGCAAGCCCGTTTGTTACCTATGCGATGTTCGCCGGCGGCGGCAATACCTGGGCAGAGCGGCAGATGAAGGCTGGGCGGTACGGTGTCGAAGCCGCACCGGAGGGCACCAGACCCGATTTGACCGGCCTCTCCTGCCGATGGAATCCGATCGAAGCGCGCAACGGCGAGATTGTCTCGATCATCGCTGTTCCGGGCGATGGCGGGACAAGCCCTGAATTTCGCGAGCTTGTGACGCAGGTCGTTGCCATTTCCGCCGAGCAGAGCCGAAACGGCCACCCTGTGCCGGCCGACGGCCCCTCGCTTCGCTTTTCCATGACAGGAATCAATCGCGAGGCAAGCGCGACAGCACCGGCCGGGCAACGTTTCGGCAAACGGCTGTGGATCATGCTCCAGATCGGCCTCACGATCTTCCTGCACCGCTTCGGCCTGAAGCTCGGCACATTCGACGCCCGGCGCTATCGGCAGGATGTTTCGGGAAACACGGATTTCCGCAAGTTCGACGACGGTTTGAAGATGACGATCGACGTCGATGCCCATCATCTCAGCCGGATTCAGACGCTGCTGGAAAAGGCGCAAGCGAACGGCATTGCCAGATACGGCTTGCATCGCCAGTCATCTGCGCTGATGACGTGTTTCGTGCCAACGCCCCTGTCGCGCGACCACATGCACTTCATCGACGGCGCAGGCGGCGGATATGCCGTCGCCGCCAGCCAGATCACCGGCAAGGCGCCCCCGGTCAGCGCCGTCACGCCTTGAGGATATGATCCGCCACAAGGCCGCGGCGCGCAAAGACGTTGCGCGTATCGAGGATCAGCGGGGCGCTTTCCGCAAGCAGGCCGTAGTCGACCTCGTCGTGATCCGTTGCGATCAGCACCGCATCATAGTCGGTCAGATGCTCGGCCGTCAGGGCAACGGAGCAGCGACCCTTCAGCGCCTGATATTCGCGTGTCGGAGGAATTTCGCCAACATAGGGATCGTGATAATCGGCCTTGCCGCCGCGTTCCTCAATGATTTCGATCAGGCGAAGCGACGGGCTTTCGCGAATGTCGGCGACATTCTTCTTGTAGGCGAGGCCGATCACCAGAATGCGCGAGCGGCTGAGCGCCTTGCCTGCCCGGATGTCGAGCGCCTCCGCAAGCTTGCCGACAACGTAGCGCGGCATGGCAGAATTGATCTCGCCCGCGAGTTCGATGAAGCGGGTCGGCAGTTCGTATTCCCGCGATTTCCAAGTGAGATAAAACGGATCGATCGGAATGCAGTGCCCGCCAAGACCTGGCCCAGGATAGAACGGCATGTACCCGAAGGGCTTGGTCTTTGCCGCATCGATCACCTCCCAGACATCGATGCCCATGGCGGCATAGACAGTCTTCAGCTCGTTGACCAGCGCGATGTTGACCGAACGGAAGATGTTCTCGGTTAGCTTGACTGCCTCTGCCGTCGCATTGGAGGAGACCGGCACCACGGTCTTCACCGCGGCCCCGTAAAAGCCTTTCATCAGCTCGAGAGCTTCCGCTCCATCGCCTGCAACGACCTTGGGAATTGTCGCGGTGTGGTAGTGCTGATTGCCGGGGTCCTCGCGCTCCGGCGAGAAGCCGACGAAGAAGTCTACGCCGGACTTGAGGCCGGTCTCTTCCAGGATGACCTTGACGATGTCGTCGGTCGTGCCGGGATAGGTGGTCGATTCCAGCACGACGAGCTGGCCGGGCCGCAGGTGCTCGGCGATCGAACGCGAAGTTGCCTCGACGAAGGACAGGTCGGGATCACGATGCTTGGTAAGCGGCGTCGGCACGCAGATGACGACGACGTCGCAAGCCGCCAGACCGACGAAATCGGACGTGGCGCAGAACCGCCCTGCATCGATTTCGATAGAAAGGTCCGCGCTTGTCACGGCATCGATATAGGAGCGACGAGCATCGAGCGAAACGATCTTTTTCGGATCGATGTCGAACCCTGTCACGGGAAAGCCGCTGCGGGCGATCGCGACCGCAAGCGGCAAGCCGACATAGCCGAGCCCGATGACGCCGGCGCGCGCGGTGCGGGTTTCGATCTTGTTCAAGAGAGCGTCTGAGATAGGGGAGCTGGCCAAGGCGGGTCTCGTTTGAAGTCCGGAATGAGTTATCTGATCTAATGTAAGATCGTGGCGAATGAAACCCGCTGGCCAGCCTTATGACCAAGCAACGCCATACGGCCATTCCTCCACTGGCTGCGCTCCGGCACAAAAACAACCCTTGCAGGTGTTGCGGAAATGACCCGGATGCCCAAAGAGATGCCAATACCGCATCATAAAATGTGCGGTGCCCATTGTCTGCCTATTGCGAGGTGCCTATCTAGGTCGGGTAACGAACCACAGAAAGGACCGCCTATCCAGCCCACGATATCAGGGGTTTGACAGGTGCGACTGCCGGGTCACCGGCAGATTGTTGACACAATAATATCACACGCCCATCCTGACTTTCCGATCTGCGCACAACCGTGCTGCAGATGGTCTTTCCGACTTTCATGGATGGCGTGCCTTATGAGGATACTACCAGGAATGGGCGTGATCGAGTCCCGGGTTTCAGCGATTTTATTGGATCGGGTCGCGGAATGGCTGACGAACTCTTCGCTGGCCGGCGACGACCTTGAGAATATCGTTCGCGGGTTCTGCGAACGAATTGCCGCGGCGGGCTTGCCGATTGCACGTGTGCACCTGACGTTTTCCATGTTGCATCCGCTCTACGACGCGCTGAGCTTCACCTGGCGGCGCACAAGCGGCGTCACTATCGAAGGCTACCGCCATGCGGCGGGCCAGAAACCCGACCGCTTTATTCAAAGCCCCTATTACTATCTGCTGGACAACAATCTGCAGCACCTTCGCCGCCGCATTCCCGTTGACGGTCAGCCCGAATTCCCGGTGTTTGCCGATTTGCGCGACGAACGGATTACCGACTACCTTGCCTTCGTGCAGCCCTTCGGCGACGGATCGGTTCAGGGCATGATGGGGTCGTGGTCGACCGACAGTCACGCCGGCTTTTCCGATGACATGATCGATGCGCTGCTGCGCATGCAGAACCATCTCGCGGTTGCCGCTAAGATGGCCGTACTGGGCAAGCTGGCCAACAACATGCTGACCACCTATCTGGGTGGCGATGCGGGCAAGCGGGTACTGAACGGCCAGATACGCCGGGGCGACGGCGAAACGATCCGTGCGGCATTGGTGATGGGCGACATGCGCCAATCGACCATGTATGCCGAAAAGGAAGGCAGACAGAACTACATCGACACACTGAACCAGTTCTTCGATGCGATCGCGGCACCGTTCAATCGCAATGGCGGCGAAATTCTGAGCTTCATCGGGGATGGATTTCTTGCCGTCTATCCGTGCGGCCGTCATAAGGATCCGTCGAAAATCGCCTGCCAGGCAGCTCTGTCGGCGGTTCATCAAGCTCAGGCGCGGGTCGCCGAACTCAACAAGACGCGGCAGGAAAGCGGTCTCGGCAAGGTCTCCTACGGCATCGGCCTGCATGTCGGCAACGTCATGTTCGGCAATGTCGGGCTCAAGGACAGGCTGACGTTTTCTGCATTCGGCTCCGCGGTCAACGAGGTCCAGCGGCTGCAGGCGCTGACGAAAAAGTACTCCCGGGAGGTTGTCGCAAGCCAGGCCTTTGCCGGCTACTGCGGAGGCGACTGGACGACGCTGGGCGAGGAGAAGCTGCGGGGCGTCCGCCAGAAGATCACGGTATTGCATCCGCGTGCACCTGCACCGACGCTTCATGTCGATGAGAACTTCGCCGAGACGCAGGAGGCCGCGCTGTCGGAAGCCGAGCAGGTCATTCTGCTGCATCGCGATGCTCGCAATCATGCCAAGGCGCCGGCAGTCGAGAAATTTATTCAGTAGCTGATCCGGCCGCCGAGGCGGCCGGATCCCACTCTTCCAAGGGATCTAAAGCTCCCGGTTTTTGTGTGTCCGTCATCAACTGGACACCCTGATTGCGGTACGCTAGTGTGGCGCAACGGGAACGAAGAAAAACTGGGGAATATCATTGGTATGGCGCCCGCCTCCGATCTGCTGCGCATCGAGAATCTCGACGTTTCCTTCTCGGTTTTCGGCGAAAGCCTCCGGGTCGTAAAAAACGCAAACCTGCGTATTCTGCCCGGCAAAGTCACTGCGCTCGTCGGTGAATCCGGTTCGGGCAAATCGGTTATCAGCCAGAGCATCATGGGCATCCTGCCGAACCCGGCACAGGCCCAGGGTCGCATTCTGTTTACCGACCCCCTCGACGGCAAGACCACGGATATCCTGCACTATTCACGTGACAGTGCGGAAATGCGGGATTTGCGCGGCCGCCGCATGGCGACGATCTTCCAGGAGCCGATGACCTCGCTGTCTCCCCTGCACACGGTCGGCAATCAGATCAGCGAAGCGTTGCTGATCCATACCGAGGCTGACAAGAAAGAGGCCCGCGACAAGACCGAGGATATGCTCGGCCTTGTCGGCTTTGCCAATCCAAAGCGCACCTTCGACATGTTTCCGTTCGAGCTTTCGGGGGGCATGCGCCAGCGTGCGATGATCGCCATGGCGCTCATCTGCAATCCAGCGCTGCTGATCGCCGACGAGCCGACGACGGCGCTGGACGTGACAATCCAGGCGCAGATTCTCGAGCTGTTGCGCGATCTTCAGCATAAGCTCGGCATGGCGATGCTGCTGATCACCCACGACCTCGGCGTAGTGGCAAACATGGCCGACGAAGTCGTGGTGATCTACCATGGCGAGATCATGGAGGCCGGGCCGGTCAAATCCATTTTCCGCAATCCGCAGCACCCCTATCTCAAGGGACTGATGGCCGCGGTGCCGCATTTCGACATGAAGCCCGGCGAACGGCTGAAGGCCATGCGCGATGTGCCGGTCAATCTCGAATCCATGATCGGCAAGAAAAGGATCGAGGTCGAGGGACCGAAAATCCTGCTGTCCGTCAACAACCTGACCAAGACTTTCAAAACCCGCAATCGCGGCCTGCTGGGCACGCGAGAGACCGTCGGTTTTCGTGCGGTCGATGACGTGAGCTTCGACATTCAGCGCGGCGAATGCCTCGGACTGGTCGGAGAGTCCGGCTGCGGAAAGACGACCGTAAGCAAGATCCTGATGCGCGCAATCACGCCGGACAGCGGCTCGGTGACGTTCAACGATGGCAAGGATGTCATCGACGTCCTGTCCGTGAGCGGCGACGAGCTGCAGGATCTCAGGACCAAGATCCAGATGGTGTTCCAGGACCCGGTATCCTCGCTATCCCCGCGCATGACTGTCAGGAACATTCTGAGCGAGCCGCTGGAAATCCACGATCGAGGCAACGGTGCGGAGCGCAGCCGGAAGGTGGAAGCGCTCATGGGCGCAATCGGGCTCGACCGTCGCTATCTGAGCCGATACCCTCACAGCTTCTCCGGCGGCCAGCGGCAACGGATCGGCATCGCACGCGCGCTGGCGCTTGGGCCCAAGCTCGTCATCCTCGATGAGCCGGTATCGGCGCTCGACGTCTCTGTCCAGGCCCAGATCCTCAACCTGCTCAAGGATTTGCAGAAAGAATTGGGACTGACTTACCTGTTCATCTCGCACAATCTCGCCGTCGTCGACTATATGGCGGACCGGATAGCCGTGATGTGCATGGGACGCATTGTTGAAATAGCACCCCGAGAGGTCATCCTGCGCGATCCGGTGCACCCCTACACAAAGTCGCTGCTTGCGGCGGTCCCCTTCCCCGATCTCGACCGGCCGCTCGATTTCGAGGCGCTGCGCAAGAATGGCGCCGCCGACAAGCAGAATTGGGGCCTTACGTTCACCGCCGAACACGACGATGCGTCAGAGCTCGACTACGCCGATCTCGGCAACGGCCATTTCGTGCGCGCCCGCAAGGGCGCTGACGTCGAGGAGCTCCGTTCATGGTAACGCGTCGGCGCTTTCTCGGAGGCATGGTCGGTGCCGCAATCGCGCCATCGGTCGTCAAGGCGGCGGACCGCGATATCGAACCGGAATTCCTGCGCGACTTGCTGCGCGCCGGCCGCATTCCGGCCATGGTGGATCGCCTGCCGACGCATCCGCGGATCATCAACATGAAGGACGCGGGGCTCCAGCCGGGCACCTATGGCGGCACCGTACGTACGATCATCGGGAGCGCAAAAGACATCCGCTACATGACCGTCTACGGTTATTCGCGGCTCGTCGGCTACGACACGAAGCTGCAGCTGCAGCCCGATATCCTGATGGGTTTCACGTCGGAGAAAGATTCCGTCTTTACCTTCCACCTGCGCGAAGGTCATCGCTGGTCGGACGGCGCGCCGTTTACGGTAGACGATTTCCGCTACTGGTGGGAAGACGTTATCCTCAACAAGGACCTCACCCCTGGCGGAGGCGCGCTGGAACTCAGGCCTCACGGCGATCTGCCGCGTTTCGAAGTGCTCGATCCGTTAACGGTGCGCTACACCTGGGATCGGCCCAATCCGAATTTCATGCCGGCGCTGGCGGGCCCCTTGCCCTTGATGATTTTCGGCCCGGGACACTATCTGAGGCAGTTCCACAAGAAATACCAGGACGATTTTCGGATGTCCGCCCTGATGAAGCAAAACAGGGTCAAGAAGTGGGCCGACCTACACATCAAGATGTCGCGCGCTTCGCGTCCGGAAAACCCGGACCTTCCGACGCTTGATCCGTGGCAGAACACGACACCGCCACCAGCCGAGCAATTCGTTTTCGTGCGCAATGCGTTTTTCCATCGCATCGACGAGAATGGCGTCCAGCTTCCCTATGTCGACCGTTTCATTCTCAACGTCAGCTCGTCGTCGATCATTGCGGCCAAGGCGGGCGCCGGCGAGTCCGATCTGCAGGCGACCGGAATCGACTTCAACGACTACACCTTCCTGAAGGATGCCGAGAAGCGGTTTCCGGTGAACGTCAGCCTCTGGCGGCAGGTGCGCGGCTCGCGCGTGGCATTGCTGCCGAACCTCAACTGTGCCGATGATGTCTGGCGCGGGCTTTTCCGAGAAACTCGGTTCCGCCGGGCACTGTCGCTGGCGATCGACCGGCACGAACTCAACATGGTCGCCTTCTACGGCCTCGGCAAGGCGAGCGCCGACACCGTTCTACCGGAAAGTCCGCTTTTCCGGTCGGAGTATGCAGACGCCTTCATCGCCCATGATCCAGACCAGGCAAACAAGCTGCTCGACGAGCTGGGGCTGGTCAATCGCGACAGCGAGGGCATTCGCCTGCTGCCAGATGGCCGCCGCGCGGAGATCACGATAGAGACGCCGGGCGAAAGCAATCTCGATACCGACGTGCTGGAGCTCGTGCGCGATCACTGGCGTGAGGTCGGCCTTGCGCTTTATACCCGCACGTCGCAACGCGACGTCTTCCACAACCGGGCGATGAGTGGAACGATTATGATGTCCATCTGGTTCGGCATCGAAAACGGTGTCGCCACTGCCGACATGTCGCCGAGACAGCTCGCTCCGACGCAAGACGATCAGTTACAGTGGCCGCTCTGGGGCATGTACTACCTCTCCGCCGGACAGGCCGGCCGCGCACCTGACCTGCCGGAGGCAAAGCAGTTGGTCGATCTGCTCAACCAATGGGGCGAAACCGCACAATTCGAGGAGCGGGAGGCGATCTGGCACCAGATGTTGTCGCTTTACACGCAACAGGTCTTCTCGATCGGCCTGATCAACAGCACGCTCCAGCCGATCTTGAAGTCGGCCAAACTGCAGAACGTCCCGGCGCGCGGGCTTTACGGCTTTGACCCGACTTCCTATCTCGGGATTTACATGCCGGATTCCTTCTGGTTCAAGGAGGTCTGAGCGATGCTGCGGTATATTCTCTGGCGCATCGCCGCAATGGTTCCGACGCTCTTCGTCATCTCCGCATTGGTGTTCACGATCATCGAACTGCCGCCCGGCGACTTTTTCGAGAGCCAGATCGCCGAACTCCGGGCGCAAGGCGAGAGCGCAAACCTCCAGGAAATCGAGGAGCTGCGGAAGCAGTACGGCTTCGACAAGCCTGCAGTCGTTCGCTACTTCTATTGGGTCGGCGGCATGCTGCACGGCGATTTCGGCTATTCGTTCGAGTATCAGTTGCCAGTATCCGACGTGGTGGGCGACAGGTTGTGGCTGACGATTCTCGTATCCTTCTCCACCATCCTGCTGACATGGCTGATCGCCTTTCCGATCGGCATCTATTCGGCGACCCACCAGTATAGCTGGGGCGACTACGGCCTGACGCTGTTCGGACTGCTGGGCATCGCCATTCCGAATTTCATGCTGGCGCTTATCCTGATGTATTTTGCCAACATGTGGTTCGGCGTCTCCATCGGTCATCTGATGGATCAGAAGTACCTGTTGGAGCCCATGAGCTGGGAGAAAGCGCGCTCGATTCTCTCTCATCTCTGGATCCCGGTGGTGATCGTGGGAACAGCCGGGACAGCCGGTATGATCCGAAGGCTGCGCGCCAACCTGCTCGACGAAATGCAGAAGCAGTATGTCGTGACTGCTCGCGCCAAAGGGCTTCACCCGTTGCGCGCGCTGATCAAATATCCGCTGCGCATGGCGCTCAACTTCTTCGTCGCCGACATCGGATCGATCTTGCCGTCAATCATTTCGGGTGCCGAGATCGTTGCGATCGTCCTGTCGCTCGAGACGACGGGACCCATGCTCATCAAGGCGTTGCAGAGCCAGGACATGTATCTTGCCGGATCGTTCCTGATGTTCCTTGCATTCCTCAACGTCATCGGCGTCTTGGTCTCCGACATTGCGCTCGGCTTCCTTGATCCACGTATTCGCCTGCAAGGCAGGAGCACCAAATAATGTCGCCCTTGCCCCCGCCCGGCGCGCCTATGCCGCACTATGTTTCGACCGCACCCTTCGATCCGCACGCGACCGAGGCCATGACATCTGCGCAGTCGCGCATCCATCTTGCATCGCAGAAGCAGCTGATGTGGTGGAAATTCAAGCAGCACCGACTTGCGCTGACATCCGGAATATTCCTGGTCGCTGTGTATCTGATGATCCTGATCGTCGAATTCCTGGCGCCCTACGGGCTGCATACAAAAAACGTCGATTTCATCCATGCGCCGCCGCAGCGGATCCATTTCTTTGACAACGGCAGCTTTGTCGGCCCGTTCGTCTACGGTCGGAGCATGTCGCTCGACCTAGATACGCTGCATCGCGTCTACACCGACAGGAAAAACGACGTACAGCCGATCCGCTTTTTCTGCCGGGGCGATCCCTACAAATTCTGGGGAGTGGTCAGTGCAGACCTGCATCTCGTCTGCCCGGCAGTGGGCGGCCAGATGTTTCTGCTGGGAACCGACCGTCTGGGGCGCGATGTGTTGTCGCGCATACTCTATGGAGCCCGCATCTCGTTGACCATCGGCCTGATCGGCATCGCAATCAGCTTTTGCCTCGGTATCGTTATCGGCGGCCTCGCGGGCTATCGGGGCGGTGTGTTCGACCTGATCGTTCAGCGCCTGATAGAAGTGCTCCAATCTCTGCCAAGCCTGCCCTTGTGGATGGCGCTTGCCGCTATCATGCCGGTAACTTGGAGCCCGATTGTCATCTATTTCGGCATCACGGTGATCCTCGGGATCATCGACTGGACCGGCTTGGCGCGTGCCGTGCGCTCCAAGCTACTTGCTTTGCGCGAAGAAGACTACGTGCAGGCGGCCCAGCTCATGGGCGCCAGCACGTCGCGCGTCATTGGCAGGCATCTCGTCCCCGGCTTCATGTCACACCTGATCGCCTCGGCGACAATCTCCATTCCCGGCATGATTCTCGGCGAGACGGCATTGAGCTTCCTGGGGCTCGGGCTGCGCCCACCGATTACGAGTTGGGGAATCCTGTTGACAGAGGCAAAGAGCGTAAGCGTTATTGCATTCTATCCATGGTTGCTTTTCCCGATTATACCGGTGGTCTTGGTGATTTTGGCGTTCAACTTTCTGGGAGACGGCTTGCGTGATGCCGCAGATCCCTACAAATAGCGGTCAGCCGGGCGCACCTATGCGATCTGTCCGACACGCCGTGGAAAGCGGCGGTGCTAAGTGATGTACAGCCAGGAAGGAATGCCCATGGCACGGCGACTGGAAGATGCCCGTATCCTTATGTACAGCCACGATACCTTCGGGCTCGGTCATTTGCGCCGCTGTCGTACGATCGCCCATGCGCTGGTCGAGGATTATCGGGGTCTCAATATCCTGATCATCTCGGGCGCGACGATTGCCGGCGCGTTCGATTATCGAGCCCGCGTCGACTTCGTGAAGGTTCCGAGCGTGATCAAGCTTCGCAACGGCGAATACACGTCGCTTGCGAGCCACATCGATCTTCAGGAAACGCTGAAGATGCGGGAATCGATCATCCGCCACACGGCCGAGACGTTTCAGCCGGATATCTTCATCGTGGACAAGGAACCGATGGGCCTGAAGGGCGAGGTGGAGGACACTCTGGCCTACCTCAAATCACGCGGAACGCAGCTGGTGCTTGGCCTGCGAGAGATCATGGATGCCCCGCATCTGCTGGACGCCGAGTGGAAGAAGAACGGAATCATGCAGAAGATCGATCAATACTACGATTCGATCTGGGTTTACGGGCCGCCGGATTTCTACGATCCGCTGATCGGCCTCGACGTACCTGCGAGCGTGCGCAGGAAGATGGATTTTGTCGGCTTCCTGCAGCGTAGCGTGTCCACGAGCAAGACATCGATCAACGCCCGCAGCGACAACTATATTCTCGTGACGACCGGCGGTGGCGGAGACGGATCCGATCTGGTCCACGACGTGATGAACGCCTATGAGCAGGACGCGACCTTGCAGCAGAAGGCACTCGTCGTCCTTGGGCCATATATGCCGGCTGCCGAGCGCGGCAAGCTCGTCCAGAAAGGCGCCAAGATCCCGTATATCGAAGTGATCGAGTTCGACAACCATATGGAAGAACTGATCGCCGGTGCAACCGGGGTCGTCGCCATGGGGGGCTACAACACCTATTGTGAAATTCTGTCCTTCGACAAGCCGGCTTTGATCGTGCCGCGCGTCAAACCGCGCGAAGAGCAACTACTCCGCGCCCAGCGTGCAAGTGCACTTGGCCTGGTCGACATGCTGTTGCCCGAACAGTCCGCCGACGCGGCCGTGATGGCCGACGCGCTGAAGCGCCTCCCCCATCGCCAGCCCCCGTCGATAAGCGGCTGCACCCTGCGGCTTGAGGGCCTCAATCACATTTCGCAGACGGTTGGACACTGGCTCGATAGCCGCGGCCGGCACCTTTCCGTCGTCGGCGCAGAGTGAAGGTTCAAGCCGAGTGAAGGTCCAAGCCGAGTGAAGGTTCAGGCATTGCCGCAACGCCGGAAGATACTGGTGGTTCTGAAGGGCTACCCGCGCCTTTCGGAAACGTTCATCGCCCAGGAGCTGCTCGGGCTTGAACGAGCCGGGTTCGACCTGACCCTGATTTCGATGCGCCGTCCGACCGACAAGAAGCGGCACCCGGTGCATGACGAGATAAAGGCGCGCGTCGTATATCTGCCGGAGTATTTACACGAAGAACCGATCCGGGCGTTGAAGGGGCTTGTTTCAGGCTACCGAATGCCCGGTTTCATGGCGCTTGTGAAGCGTTTCCTCAAGGACCTGCCGCGCGATATCTCGCGAAACCGTTTCCGTCGGCTGGGCCAGGCACTGGTGCTGGCCCGCGAGTGGCCGGACGAGGGTGCGTGGCTGCATGCGCATTTCATTCACACCCCGGCTTCCGTCACCGAATATGCCAGCATCCTGACCGGGGTCCCCTGGACCTGTTCCGCGCACGCGAAGGACATCTGGACCTCGCCCGACTGGGAACTGAACGAAAAGCTCGGCAGCGCCCGCTGGACCGTGACGTGCACCAGGAGCGGATACGAGCACATGCGCACGCTGACTGCACGCAAGGAGGCGGTTCATCTGAGCTATCACGGCCTGGATCTGGCGCGATTCGGCCACTTTGCCGAGGAGAGGCCTTGTCGCAACGGCGGCGATCCGGCTGACCCCGTCTCCATTTTGAGCGTCGGCCGTGCTGTGGAAAAAAAGGGTTATGACACGCTGCTTCAGGCGCTCGCGCGCCTGCCGGCAGACTTGAACTGGCGCTTCGAGCATATCGGAGGCGGCGACGAACTACCGAAGCTGAAGGCGTTGGCGGCAACACTTGGCATTGCCGGCAAAATCACGTGGAAGGGAGCGCTCGCGCAGGAAGATGTACTCGATCACTATCGTCGATCGGACCTTTTCGCTCTCGCCTGCCGGATTGCCGCCAACGGCGATCGCGACGGGCTTCCCAATGTTCTGGTCGAGGCATCCAGTCAGCGCCTGCCCTGCATCTCCACGGCTGTCTCCGGCGTGCCCGAGCTCCTTGTAGACGGTGAAAACGGATGGCTCGTGGCGCCGGAAGATCCTGCCGCATTGGCCGCGGCACTGGAGGCCGCAATAAGGGATCCGATGCTGCGCCGGAGACTGGGCGATGCAGCGGAGCAACGGGTGCGCAAGCATTTCGACTATCAAGCCAGCATCGCGCAGCTCAGCCGACTTTTCGAAGCGGAATGGCAGAAGCCAACATGACGGCGCCGCGCGTCTTCTTTTACGTCCAGCACCTGCTCGGCATCGGCCACATCGCCCGCGCAAGCCGCATTGCCAATGCGCTCGCCGACGACGGCTTCGATGTGACGGTTGTCACCGGCGGCTTGCCCGTCCCCGGCTTTCCAGGAGACGGCATCAAGACGGTTGCGCTCCCGCCGGTTGTCGCAAGCAATGCCGGCTTCTCGGGCTTGGCCGAGGCCAATGGCATCGCTGCCGGCGAGGATTTTCTCAACCGGCGCCGCGATCTGTTATTGTCGGCGTTTTACGACGCACGACCCGACTTGGTCATGATCGAAGCGTTCCCTTTCGGACGCAGACAAATGCGCTTCGAACTGCTGCCACTCCTCGATGCGATCAAAAACGCCGATCCCCGACCGAAGCTGTTGAGCTCGGTGCGCGACATCCTTCAGGAAAACCGCAAACCCGGCCGGGACGCGGAGACCGCTGCACTTGTGCAGGATCACTTCGACGCGGTCCTGGTGCACGGCGATCCGGCTTTTGTTCGCCTGGAAGATACGTTCCCACTGACCCCGGACATTGCCAGCAAAATCATCTATACGGGCATGGTGGCGCCGTCGCCGGCTCCCGAACCTTCGGACATCTACGACATCATCGCATCCGCTGGCGGGGGTGCCGTCGGGATGGATCTTCTCGTTGCTGCCGGCCAGGCAGCTTCAATTCTTCCCCCGGATCTGCGCTGGCTGCTGATCAGCGGGCCCAATCTGCCCGAGCGCGATTTTGCCGCGCTTGCAGCCGATACGCCGCCGAACGTGACGCTCGTGCGTTTCCGCAAGGACTTCCCATCGCTCCTGCGCGGCGCGCGCGTCTCCATCTCGCAAGCGGGCTACAACACGGTGGGCGATCTCCTGAAAACCGATTGCCGCCCGATTCTGATCCCATTCGTTGCCGGTGGCGAGACCGAGCAGACCGTTCGGGCTGAGCGGTTGAAGGCCCTTGGCCTTGCCGACATCCTGCCCGAAAAGGAGCTGACGCCAGGGCTTGTGGCGGCTGCCGTCCGGACGGCCCTGGACGCGCCGGCTCGCCCCCTCGCCGCGCTCGACCTCGATGGCGCGAACAAAACAGCAGCGATCATTCGCTCGTTGGTCGGCTGA
Organism: Rhizobium sp. P1_C7; assembly: GCF_056406295.1. Lineage (NCBI taxonomy): Bacteria > Pseudomonadati > Pseudomonadota > Alphaproteobacteria > Hyphomicrobiales > Rhizobiaceae > Rhizobium > Rhizobium sp. P1_C7. The sequence goes on along the minus strand of NZ_JBFUAL010000003.1, from coordinate 178,828 downwards.
AACCCTCGCACTTTATGAAACTCCTATGATATAAAAAGATTCCCGCGAGAATCGGCGCGATGATTGCGAGCCGTTTCGCGTTGTTTTCGTTAGGGTATCCAGCGGCCCGGTTGCATGGTTCTGTTCTCGGCACTTCGTTTGCGTTCTGCGGCAGGGGTGGTGGTTATAATTTTCCCGACAATTGACGGTTAACAATGGAAAAAAGCCTCGCGCGCTACATCTGGTCGAACACGCGGCTGCAGCAACTCTGGATTTTGGCGGTCGTTGCGCTGTCAATGATACCCTATTTCCTTTCGTTCGATCTTCCCAAGCAGATCGTCAACGGTCCGATTCAGGGATCCGGATTTGAGGGCGAAGGCGCGACCCAGACCTTCATGCATCTATCCTATACCTTTCCTGTCATCGGAACGGTCGAGTTTTTTTCGGGCCTGCAACTGGACCGCCTGCAGACGCTGATGGCCCTCAGCCTGGTTTTCCTGGCACTGGTGGTATTGAACGGCCTCTTCAAATTCTACATCAACACTTACAAGGGCCGGCTCGGGGAGCGCATGCTGAGGCGGATCCGCTTTCAGCTGATCGACCGCGTCCTGCGCTTTCCCCCCAACCATTTCAAGCGCGTGAAATCGGCTGAAATCGCCACCATGATCAAGGATGAGGTGGAGCCCATGGGTGGCTTTACCGGCGATGCCTTCGTGTCTCCCGCCTTGCTCGGAGGACAGGCGCTCACCGCCCTCGTCTTCATCATCGTGCAGAATTTCTGGCTGGGAATGATCGCCGCCTCTATCGTCGGCGTTCAGGCGGTTATCATTCCGCGGATGCGAAAGCGCCTGCTCGAGCTTGGCCGCCAGCGCCAGTTGACGGCTCGCGAGCTTTCCGGGCGTGTCGGTGAAATCGTCGACGGTATCGGCACGATACACGGCAACGACACTTCGAACCTTGAGCGCGCCGACATTGCAGCCCGACTTGGCCTGATCTTCTCGATCCGCTACGACCTCTATCAGTGGAAGTTCCTCGTCAAGTTCCTGAACAATTTTCTGGCTCAGGTCACGCCTTTCCTTTTCTATGCAATCGGCGGCTATCTGGCGCTGCAGGGCCGTCTGGACATCGGCCAGCTGGTGGCCGTAATCAGCGCTTACAAAGATCTGCCCGGCCCGCTGAAGGAACTGATCGACTGGGACCAGATGCGCCAGGACGTCCAGGTAAAGTACCAGCAGGTCTACGAGCAGTTTAATGTCGAACCCCTGATAGACGAGAGGATTCACGAGGTTGCGGGCGCAGCCGTCACGCCGTTGACGTCGTCGATTGTCGTCAGCAATCTGTCCGTCAGCGACGACAGCGGTGCGCGTCTGATCGATCATATATCCGTCGAGATCAGGCCGAACGAGACGGTGGCGGTCGTCGGCCCGAATGCGAGCGGTGCAGAGGCGTTTGCCGAAGCCCTTGGGCGTCTGGTCTGGCCGGATTCCGGCCGCATCACGATCGACGGCAAGGATCTGTTCGAGCTTCCCGAATCGATCACCGGACGGCGAATTTCCTATGCATCCGCCGACATTTTTTTCTTCCAGGGCACGCTCCGCGACAACATTCTCTACGGGCTGAAGCATGCACCGCTACGCGACCCGGACTACGACGAGCAGACCGCTCTCGAAGTCAAGTGGCACGCCGCAGAAGCGCTCAAGGCCGGAAATCCGACACTCGATCCCAACAGCGACTGGGTCGACTATGGGGCGGCAGGCGCCAGCGGCCCCGACGACATTCTCAAAGCCATACGACCGGTGCTCGACGCCGTCCTCATTTCGCAGGACATTCTTGATCTGGCGCTCCGTTCGACGGTCGATACGGATGTGCATGTTACTCTCGCCGATCATATCGTCGATGTGCGAGCGGCGCTTCGCGAGCGCATGCAGCAGTCGGACCTCGGCAGTATCGTGGTGCCGTTCGACTTCGACGCCTACAATGTCCAAGCGACAGTCGGCGAGAACCTGCTGTTCGGATCCATGAAGCGGCCCGCCATGAACAACCGCCGTCTGGCCGCCCATCCGTATTTCCAGACGCTTTTCCGGGAGACCGGGCTGAGCAACGATCTCTACGCGATGGGCCTGGAGATTGCCGAAAACGCCGTCGAACTCTTCCATGACCTTCCCCCGGATCATCCCTTCTTCCAACAACTGACGTTCATGACGGCAGATGACATTCCGACCTATCAGGCACTGCTTCAGAAGCTCACGAGCCGAGAGTTCGACGACGCGACACCCGAGGAGCGCTCATCCATCATCCGGCTGAGTTTCGCCTACATCGAGCCGCGGCACCGCTTCGGTCTTCTGACCGATGAGTTGACGGCAAAGATCGTCAGCGCCCGCAAGCAGTTCCATGAGAATATTCCGGAAGATCTCGCCGCCGTGATCGAGCGCTACGATCCCGAATACTTCATCTCTTCGGCGAGCCTTATGGACAACGTACTGTTCGGCCGCATTGCCTATCAGCAAGCGGATGCGCAGTCTCGCATCCGGGCGATCATGGGAGACCTGTTCGATTCGCTGGATCTCTTCGACGACGTATTGTCGATCGGACTTGAGTTTGACGTCGGCTCCGGGGGCAAGCGTTTGACGATGGTGCAGCGGCAGAAGCTTAACCTTGCCCGCGCGCTTCTGCGACGGTCCGACTATTTCATTCTCAACCGACCGCTCTCTGCACTCGACCAGCGGGTTCAGGACCAGATCACGCACAACATCGTCCACGATCTTCACAAGGAGGGCGAGCGGCCGACAATCATCTGGGTGTTGTCGAATGCGAAGCTGGCGGAAATTTTCGATCGAATTCTACTTTTCGACCGGGGAAGCCTTGTAGAAGCGGGAAACTTTCCTGAGCTTTTAGAACAAAACGGTATGTTCAAGGAACTGTTATCGTAATATCCTATGTCTGCGGCAAAAGTGGCGTCCTTCGAGGGACGCAATGGAATTCTAGCGGGCGCACCGAATGTGCGGCAGGGATAAGTACGCTCATGCTGTTGAGAGATGAAGTCGAAATGCTGCGGCGGGTGCCGATCTTCTCCAGAATTGCGCCGGCCAAACTCAAGCTTTTGGCCTTCACTTCTGATCGCATGACCTACAATTTCGGTCAGGACCTGTTCCGGCAGGGCGATCCAGGCGACGCAGCCTATGTCGTGTTGTCCGGTACCGCCGATATCCTCGTGCATTCGCCCGCAGGCGACATCAAGGTCGCCGATGTCGAGCCCAATTCCATCGTCGGAGAAATTGCCATACTCTGCGATGTGTCGCGCACAGCCACCGTCCGCGCGACCTCACCGCTTGAGGTGTTGCGCATAAGCAAGGAGCATTTCCTGAAATTGCTCAGCGATTTTCCGGAGATGGCCGTTGAGATCATGCGCGTGCTGGCCGATCGCCTCAATCATACGACTGCCGAACTGACGGCAGCCCGGGCGGCGAAGCGACCGCAAGCAGCGGCAATGTAAGTCAGGCTTATTGCAAGAAAAAGCCCGCCGCCAGGCGGGCTTCTTGTCTTGTCCGGGGGATCAATCGCGCTGTTCGAGCGCCTTGCTGAACGCCAGCGCCGCCAGTGTGCAGATCGCACCTGAGAGCAGGTAGTACCCGACGAATGTCAGACCAAAGCGGCTGGACAGACTGAGCGCCACCAGCGGCGCAAAACCCGCACCGACGAGCCACGCGAGATCCGATGTGAATGCCGCACCAGTGTAGCGGTAACCGCGGCCGAAGCGCGAGGAGATCGATCCGGTGGCCTGACCAAAGGAAAGGCCGAGAACACCGAAGCCGATGATCACGAAGGCATCCTGTCCCTCGGACCCCGCACCGATCAGAATGGGCCCGATGAAGCTGAAGATCGCGATCAGGATAGCACAGGCCGCCAGCTGGCCGCGCCTGCCGATACGGTCGGCAATCATGCCTGACGCGACGATCGCAATGAGACCCACCACTGCTCCAATGATCTGGACCACCATGAAGGCGCCGATCGGCTGGCTGCCGTAGAGGCTCATCCAGCCGAGCGGGAAGATCGTGACCAGGTGAAACATCGCAAAGCTTGCCAGCGGTACGAAGGCGCCGATCAGAATATCCCAGCCATGAACACGCAACACATCCCGGATGGGCGCGGCCTCAAGCTCGTGCCGCTCCAGGGCCGTACCGAATTCGGTAGTCATGACGAGGCGAAGACGGGCGAAAAGCGCTACCACATTGATCGCGAAAGCGACGAAGAAGGGGTAGCGCCAGCCCCAGCTCAGAAAATCCTCTGCTGACAGGTTGGCGATGAAATAGCCGAACAGAGCGCTCGCGAGCGCAAAGCCGATCGGCGCGCCGAGCTGCGGGATCATGGCATACCAGCCGCGATGATTCTTTGGCGCGTTGAGCGCCAGGAGCGAGGCCAGCCCGTCCCACGCGCCACCAAGCGCAAAGCCCTGCCCCAGTCGAAAGAGCGAGAGCAGCAAGATCGACCAGACCCCGATCTCATTATATCCCGGCAGGAATGCAATGGACGCGGTCGACCCACCGAGCAGGAACAGGGCGATGGTGAGTTTTGTGCCGCGGCCATACAATCGGTCGATGGTCATGAAAACAACCGAACCGACAGGCCGGGCGAGGAAAGCGAGCGAGAAAATCGCGAACGAATAAAGCGTCGCCGTCAACCGGTCGGGTGCGAATGGGAAAACGAGCTGTGGAAAGACCAGTACCGAGGCAAGGCCATAGACAAAGAAATCGAAAAACTCCGACATGCGCCCGATGACGACGCCAATGGCGATACTGCCGGGCGATACCGGTTTGTCTGCATGAATTTGTCTTGCGTCGCGTTCCATCGACGTGGACGACGGTCCATGTGTTGCATTAGCCATTCAACGCCTCCCTCATTGAGACGCTTGCGGCAAAGCGCCTCACACCGATCTTGGACTAACCGTCATGCTTATCAAGTCTGAGGGACGTAAATAGTTCACCATCGGCCACTCAAAATCTCATGTGGATGAAAAATCGCGCGGAGGGCGGCGTAATTCGTCCCTGAGATGGTGGTCGTTGTCGATCGCCCGGATATATTAGCCTTTCAAACTATCACCGCCGCCGTAAATCCTTCAGTTTCACATCAGGATTTTGACATCCGGCAGCGTCTGTTTTATCCCGCAGTGCGGCAATTCTGCTGCACTGCGACCAAACACCTCATGTTGCTACCAGTTACAGTGCTTTAGTCGCGGTTTGGACGAAACAACAAGAGCATAGAGACGTGCAAAAACTGCCGAAGTTTTCCCGCCATCTCCTCATCTTGCCGCTGCTTCTGACGCTGGCAGGATGCAATCTGGTGGTCATGGCGCCCTCGGGCGACATTGCCGTGCAACAGCGCGACCTCATCATCGTGTCGACGGCGCTGATGCTGCTGATCATCATTCCGGTTATCTTTCTGACGCTGTTTTTTGCCTGGCGCTACCGTCGGTCAAACACGGCCGCGACCTACGATCCCGAGTGGCATCACTCGACCCGGCTCGAAGTGGTCATCTGGTCTGCGCCGCTGGCGATCATCATCGCGCTTGGCGCCATCACCTGGATCAGCACCCACAAGCTCGACCCCTATCGTCCGCTTGACCGGCTTGATGGCGAGCGCAGCATTCCTGCCGACGTCAAGCCTCTCACGGTCCAGGTTGTGGCGCTCGACTGGAAATGGCTGTTCTTCTATCCCGACCTCGGCATCGCCACCGTCAATGAACTGGCCGCACCGGTTGATGTTCCGATCAACTTCCAGATCACGTCGTCTTCGGTGATGAACTCGTTCTACGTTCCGGCATTGGCCGGTCAGATCTATGCGATGCCGGGCATGCAGACGAAACTGCATGCGGTGATCAACGAGGAAGGCGTGTTCGACGGCTTTTCCGCGAACTACAGCGGCGCCGGCTTCTCGCACATGCGCTTCAAGTTCCACGGCTTGAACGCTCAGGGTTTCGATGCCTGGGTGGCGCAGGTCAAGGCTCAGGGCACGGCCCTGAATCGCGACGCCTACCTGAAGCTGGAGCGCCCCAGCGAGCGCGAGCCGGTCCGCTACTTTGCGTCGGCCGACAAGGACCTCTTCAATGCGATCCTCAACATGTGTGCCACGCCCGGCAAGATGTGCATGAGCGAAATGATGCACATCGACATGATGGGCGGGGGCGGTAAGGAAAGCGCCGAAAATCGCGAGAAGCTGAAATACGACGATCGTCATGCCGACGGCAACGAAGGCACCCACGGCGCGCCTGCTCCAGGTGGCGAAGACCATGTGGACACCGAGGCGCCTGCCACAGGCGACGCCAGCCAGGCCGACGACATGCAAAACATGCCGGGCATGCAGCATGACGGGCACAACATGCCCGGGATGGATCACGGCACCGGCGATCAATCTCCTGCGCAGCAGAGCGACAACTAGACCTGGCGCTTTGCGTCGATAAGACATCAATGAACGGGTTATTCCATGTTTTCCAATCCTGACCTCCTGAAGTTCATCTTCGGTCGGTTGACCCTAGAGGCAATCCCCTATCACGAGCCGATTCTCGTCGCGACCTTCGCGGCCGTGGCGCTTGGGGGCATCGCTCTTTTGGGCGTCGTTACCTATTTCAAGCTCTGGGGTTATCTCTGGCGCGATTGGCTGACCAGCGTCGATCACAAGAAGATCGGCATCATGTATGTCATCCTGGCGCTGATCATGCTGCTGCGCGGCTTTTCCGACGCCATCATGATGCGTCTGCAGCAGGCAATGGCCTTCAACGGTTCGGCGGGCTATCTGCCGCCACATCACTACGACCAGGTCTTCACCGCGCACGGCGTCATCATGATCTTCTTCATGGCGATGCCCTTCGTGACGGGCCTGATGAACTTCGTCGTGCCTATGCAGATCGGCGCGCGCGACGTTTCCTTCCCGTTCCTGAACAATTTCTCCTTCTGGATGACGGCTGCCGGCGCGATCATCATCATGATTTCGCTCTTCGTCGGGGAATTCGCGCAGACCGGGTGGCTTGCCTATCCGCCGCTCTCGGGCTCGGACTACAGTCCAGGCGTCGGCGTGGACTACTATATCTGGGGCCTGCAGGTGGCGGGTATCGGCACCACGCTCTCGGGCATCAACCTGATCGCGACGATCGTCAAGATGCGCGCCCCCGGCATGACGTTGATGAAGATGCCTATCTTCACCTGGACGTCGCTCTGCACCAACATCCTGATCGTTGCCAGCTTTCCGATCCTGACAGCCACACTGGCGCTGCTCTCGCTCGACCGCTACGCCGGCACGAACTTCTTCACCAACGACCTTGGTGGAAATCCGATGATGTATGTCAACCTCATCTGGATCTGGGGTCACCCGGAAGTCTATATCCTCGTGCTGCCGGCTTTCGGCATTTTCTCGGAGGTCGTCGCAACCTTCTGCGGCAAGCGCCTCTTCGGCTACGCATCGATGGTCTATGCGACGGTGGTCATCACCATCCTCTCCTACCTCGTCTGGCTGCACCACTTCTTCACGATGGGTTCGGGTGCGAGCGTCAACTCGTTCTTCGGCATCACAACGATGATCATCTCGATCCCGACAGGGGCAAAGATGTTCAACTGGCTGTTTACCATGTACCGCGGCCGTATCCGCTATGAAGTGCCGATGCTGTGGACAATGGGCTTCATGGTCACCTTCGTTATCGGCGGCATGACCGGTGTCCTGCTGGCGGTTCCGCCCGCGGACTTCGTGCTCCACAACTCGCTGTTCCTGATCGCCCACTTCCACAACGTCATCATCGGCGGCGTGGTCTTCGGCCTGATGGCCGGCGTTACCTACTGGTTCCCGAAGGCCTTCGGCTACAAGCTCGATCCGTTCTGGGGCAAAATGTCGTTCTGGTTCTGGCTGATCGGATTCTACTTCGCCTTCATGCCACTCTACGTGCTCGGGCTAATGGGGGTCACCCGCCGCGTGTCGCAGTTCGAAGACCCGTCGCTGCAGATCTGGTTCATCATCGCTGCCTTCGGTGCTTTCCTGATCGCGCTCGGCATCGCCTCGTTCCTGATCCAGCTCTTTGTCAGCTACCGGAAGCGGGACCAGTTGCGCGACGTGAGCGGCGATCCCTGGGATGCGCGTACACTGGAGTGGTCGACCTCGTCGCCGCCGCCCGAGTACAACTTCGCCTTCACCCCGGTCGTCCACGATCATGACTCCTGGTACGACATGAAGGCACGCGGCTATGCGCGCCCGCTGGAAGGCTTCAAGCCTATCCATATGCCGAAGAACACCGGCACCGGGGTCATTCTCGGGGCGATCAGCGTCATCTTCGCATTCGCCATGATCTGGTACATCTGGTGGCTCGTGGCGGTTTCCTTCATCGCAATGATCGCCATCTCGATCGGCCATACTTTCAACTACAATCGCGACTTCTACATCCCAGCTGAAGAGGTCACGGAAACGGAAGGCAAGCGCACCGCAATGCTTGCAAAGCAGGTGTAGGACCATGAGCGAGATGACAATCGACAAGGCCGCCAAGCCTGAATTCTACATGACGGAAGAGCACCATCCGGAAGGCAGCACGATGCTTGGCTTCTGGCTCTACCTGATGAGCGACTGCCTGATCTTCGCAATTCTCTTTGCGACCCACGCCGTTCTCGGCCGCAACTATGCAGCCGGTCCGTCGCCCTCTGATCTCTTCGATCTGCGGCTGGTGGCCATCAACACCTCCATGCTGCTCTTTTCATCCATCACCTATGGCTTTGCCATGCTGCAGATGGAGCGGCAGAAGAAAGCTGAGACCCTGTTCTGGCTGGCCGTCACCGGCCTGTTCGGCGCCGCCTTCCTCGGTCTCGAACTCTATGAGTTCGCACATTTGATCCACGAAGGTGCCGGCCCGTGGCGCAGCGCGTTCCTCTCCAGCTTCTTTACGCTGGTCGGCACGCATGGTCTGCACGTCACCTTCGGCATTATCTGGCTGGTGACGCTGATGGTGCAGGTGTCGATGCACGGCCTGATCCCGGCAAACCGCCGTCGTCTCATGTGCCTTTCTATGTTCTGGCACTTCCTCGACGTCGTCTGGATCGGCGTCTTTTCCGTTGTCTATCTTTTGGGAGTTCTCGGATGAGTTCGCACGCACCAGCACACGAGGACGCTCACGAAGCCCATCATGGTCACAGCCACGGGCACGAGGCAGCCCACGGCACCTTCAAGAGCTACGTGATCGGCTTTGTCCTGTCTGTCATCCTGACCGCCATTCCGTTCTGGCTGGTCATGGCAGACGTCGTCGACAGCCATGCCGTCACCGCCGCCTTGATCATGGGGTTCGCGGTCGTGCAGATCGTGGTCCACATGATCTTCTTCCTGCACATGAACCCACGCTCGGAAGGCGGGTGGACGATGATGGCGCTGATATTTACCCTGCTCATCGTTGCCATTGCCCTTTCGGGCTCGCTCTGGGTCATGCATCATCTGAATACCAACATGATGCCGATGAGCCCTGAAATGATGAAAAACATGCCGTAACAGGCGGACGGGCGGTGATAGCGCCGCCCGCAACGGTTTTTGGCCATGAGCAGCGCTTCTCCCGATAGAATCCATCGACAGCATTCGGCGGCCGGATTGACGATCTTCTGCGGCTCGATGGTGCTATTGATCGGTGCGCTGCTGGCGCTCGGTGTTTGGCAGGTGGAGCGACTGTCCTGGAAACGGGATCTCATCGCCCGGGTCGATCAGCGTGTTCATGCAGAGCCCTCACCTGCGCCGACGCGCGCCGCATGGAGCCGGGTGAACCGGCCGGACGACGAGTATCGTCGCGTCACAGCAGAGGGAACCTTGCAGAACGACCTGGAAACACTGGTCTACGCCTCTACCGCGCTCGGACCGGGCTACTGGGTGATAACGCCGCTTGCGCTTGCCGACGGCACGTCCGTCCTGATCAATCGCGGCTTTGTGCCAACTGAAAAGCGCGATCCGACCACCCGCCTTGACGGCCAGATTTCAGGACCCGTGAGCATCACTGGACTGCTGCGCCTGACCGAGCCGAAGGGTACGCTGATCAAGAAGAACGATCCGGCAGGCGGTCGCTGGTATTCGCGCGATACGGCAGCGATCGCGCAACAGCGCGGCATTGCCGACATTGCGCCCTACTTTATCGATGCCGACGGGACGCCGAACCCGGGCGGCATGCCGACGGGCGGACTGACGCAGATCGCCTTTCCCAACAATCATCTCGTCTATGCGATCACCTGGTTCGTCCTTGCCGCCATGGCGCTCGGGCTGCTGGTTATCGTGGTCCGCGTCGAAAGGAGGGTGCGACGGGCCTGAATTACACGGCCTTGCACTTCGGATAGAAGCGCTCCCCCACATGCTCAGCGGCAGCATAGGCCTGGCTGACGATTTCGGGGACGAGGTCTATATCTGGCAGGCTGCCAAGGCCAAGCGGGCCAACCGCAAAGAGCCCGTCGACGATCCTTCCATCCTCCAGGCAAATCTGACCGCGCTGATCGACAGCAAGGCCGAGCGACAATTCGTCCGGCTGAGCGAGCCCCTGGTCGAGAAGGCTCTGAAGGAGCGGAGAGGCGAGCGCCGGCGCCCGGCAGCGGCAATCGACGATACGCTCGGCATGAATGACATCATCGGCGTGGGAACCGGCGGGCCTGAAGAAGATGCCGCTCAATCCCCGCCTTCCGGCGATACCGCGCCGCAAGACCGTGTTGCCGCCGGAAAGTTCGGCCTTGAGGCGCGCATGCATGGCCTCGGGCAGGCGGTTGCGATGGCTGTCATAGATCGACCTGAGGTGCCGGTTGAACTGATGCTTCTGATGCGCCGGCAGCGAGCGCCAGAGGGAGCGTGCATGCTTGCGCAGGCCGTTCATCACCGACTGCCAGCTGCGCCCCTCCTCTTCCGCTTCTCGGCAGGCCATGCGGATAAAGCGTAAGATATCCGGCAGGCTTTGCGGCAATGCCTCGGCAGGGAAAACAGGATCGGCCGAATTGGGCGTGTGGCTCTGTGGCAGGAAGCCATGCCGCGAGAGGATCGTGATTTGGCCCATATAGCCTGCATCGCGCAACTGCAGCAGCTGGTCCACGACCCTGATGCCGCTGCCGAGGAGAACCGTATGAGGGCGCGCGACGAGACGCTGGGCCCTGACCGGTGGCACCTCCTGTTGCGGAGCGTCTGCCTCGGGCAGGCCGTAACCCGTCGCAAAAATCACGGTGTCGAACAGGGGATTGGCAGGATTGGCGCTTTCGAGAAGATAGCGGTTGCCGTGACTTTTGCGGATTGCAACGACGGGCTCATGGCAGACCTGAACGGTGATGTCCTTGCGGACGGACAGTGCTTGGGAAAAGCGCTGGTAGACATAATCGCTGAAAATTTCCTTCGGCACGAATATCTGGCGAAAGCCCGGGATCGCGGCAGGCACGGCTGCCCGGAATTCCGCGTTGCTACAGAGCCAGTCGTTGAAATCGTCCGTATCGCCTGTTTCGACCGACAGGTCGCGGACACGGGTATTCAAGATGGTAGACGAGCGGGCTGACGAGAGCGCCTGTCCGCCGCTAACTGTAGAATTCGGATCGAAGAGCTGCATGTGAAAGGGCATACGCACGGTCTTCATCAGTGCAATTGCCATCATCATCCCGGAAAAGCCGCGCCCCACGATGGCAATGCGCGGCACGGCCGAGATGTGCGCCGCCGTGTTCGACTTCGACGAAAAGAGTCCCTGAACCGTCATCTCAACTCCCTTGCGGCTCATCCGCACCGTGTCTCGATCATGGTTTCAACGCGGGACGTACAGATCGCGCGTTGAGCAGGTTCATGCGGCTTTCCCGAGCTCGCGTGCCGCAAATCGTGAGCTCACTGCGCAGGTCGCATCGAGCTCTCTGATTAAAGGATAGTCTATCAATCTGGTCGTGTATCAAAAACCCAAAACGGAATTTAGGCAAGCCTTTTGTTCCGCGGCGGGCACCAATACCTCTTTAAGAAGTTGAATATTAACGACTATTATCGCCGACAACGGCATGGCGTGGGCAGGTGCATGCCCTGGTTTCCGTACTCACGATAAAATAACCAACTGGTGAATTCTTTACTTGAAGCCCAAACCGGAATCAGCAAAACTAAGCGTACTAATCAATCCCTCCCTGGATTCTCCGTCTTTTCGGACCGGCGTCCGACCCGCACATCTGTTTTGGAAATCATACCGTGAGCAGCGATGCTTTAACACGCGCGACGAAGCCCTCGGCCTCGATGGCGAGGGCGACCGCAGCAGGCTGGGGCAAAGGCCTCTCCACTCTGGTCCGCATTACCGTCATGGCGTTCCGCCATCCCTGGCAATCTGGTTTCGCCATCGGCGCAACCCTTGTCGCGTCGACCTTCCAGCTGATGATCCCGCGCCTGCTCGGTCGGGCGGTCGATCACACGCAGGTGGCAATGGAAGGGGGGCAGGCGGGCCAGCTTGCCCAGGACGCGCTTCTGACCACGGCGCTCATGCTGCTCGGAGCAAGCGTGCTGCGCGGGCTCTTCACAATGGTCCAGAACTACTACAGCGAGAGCGTCGGCCACCATATGGGCTACGAGCTGCGCCTTGCCTGCTACGAAAAGATCCAGCGGCTCTCATTCAGCTTTCATGACAGCGTCCACTCCGGCGATCTGATCACCGTCGGCCTGCTGGATCTCGAAGGCGTGCGAATGTATTTTTCCACGGCCCTCGTACGAATGATCCTGCTGGCCATGCTGATCGGTATCGGCGCCTACATGCTGCTGTCCACCGATGTTGCACTCGGCCTGCTGGCACTCAGTTTCGTCCCCTTCGTCGCCTGGCGGTCCTCTGCCACCCAGCTTCGACTGCGCGCCACCTGGCTCGATCTGCAGGAGCGCCTGTCTGTGCTGACGCGCATCATGGAGGAAAACCTCGGCGGCATCCGCGTCGTGCGGGCATTCGCCGCGCAGGCGCACGAAATGATGAAATTCGAGACCGCCTCGAACAATGCCCTGACACTTGCCCACCAGCGCGTCGGTATTCGCGTGGTCAATACCAGCGCCATGACCTTCTCCTTCTTTGCGTCGATGGGCCTGGTGCTATGGGTCGGTGGCGGAAAGGTGATGTCGGGGGAGATTACGGTCGGAACACTGGCCTCCTTCCTCACCTTCATGACGATCCTCCAGATGCCGGTGCGTCAGCTTGGTCTGATGGTCAACGCCTTTGCCCGCGCCTCGACCTGCGGCACGCGCCTCTTCAATCTCCTGGACCTCGAAATCGCCGTTCGCGATTCGCCGGACGCCGATGACTTGGTGGTCACCGAAGGCACGCTACGGTTCGAGAATGTAAACTTCGCCTATCCAAGCTCACCGATGCACGACGTGTTATCAGGTGTGTCCTTCGAGGCCAGGCGCGGCGAGACGATCGGCATCGTCGGCCCTCCGGGCAGCGGCAAGTCGACCCTCGCCCATCTGATCCCACGCTTCTATGACGTGACGAAGGGCATGATCACGATCGACGGGCAGGATATCCGCAAGGCTACACTGCGGTCGCTCCGCCGCTCCGTCGCCGTCGTTCAGCAGGACTCTTTCCTGTTCACGACAACGATCGAGAACAACATCGCCTACGGCGACCCGTGGGCGAAGGAGGGCCGCATCGAGCGAGCCAGCGAAAGCGCGCAGCTGCACAACTACGTTCTCGGCCTGCCAATCGGCTACGGCACCGTCGTCGGCGAGCGCGGAGTGTCGCTCTCGGGGGGCCAGCGGCAACGACTGTCTATTGCGCGGGCGCTGATGCTGAAGCCGGCCGTTATCGTCTTCGATGATTCGACGGCCGCGATCGACGCCGCCACCGAGCAGCGTATCCGCGCCGCCATGCGCAAATACTCGGCCGACCGGGTGACCATCATCGTCGCTCATCGCCTAAGCTCCCTGATGCATGCCGACCAGATCCTGTTCGTTGAAAACGGAGAGATCGTGGAACGCGGCACTCACGAAGCGTTGCTGGCTGCAGGCGGTCGGTACAAGGCGCTCTACGATCTGCAGGTGCGACCAGACGACGTGCTCACCGCCTAGAGCACGAATACCGATGCTCTAATTGTTTGGTTTAGAGCGGATCCAGATTTCTGGTCGGTCTGATTTTGAATCATCCGGCTCTAGGGAGAAATACAATGGCCGAGGAACTGGAAACGGAGCGCTCCGACGTTCGGGAAGACGGACGGCGACCGCCCCGCGCCGTCGTCGGTTCGCAGCGTATCGAAGAGGAGATGTTCGGCAAGGCCTTCGACAGCAATATCATCAAACGAATCTGGGCCTTTGTGCATCCTTATCGAAAGCAGGTGTGGCTGTCGGTCGCGGCCGTGCTGACGTTCACCGCAATGCAGTTGCTGATACCGCTGATCATCCGCTACGCGATCGACCACGGGATGAAACCCGGCGGCGGTCACTCGGCGCTGACGTGGTCGATCCTGGCGTTTCTCGTCGCCATCCTCATCAACTATGCTGCGAGTTACGCACAGGAGACGCTTGTCGGCGGCGTTGCCGAAGACGTGCTCTTCGACATCCGCAGGGCGATGTTTTCTCATCTTCAGCGCGTGTCGCTGTCCTTCATGGACAAGACGGAAGTCGGCCGCCTGATGTCGCGCCTGCAGGGCGACGTCAACTCGATGCAGGAGTTTCTTGAAACGTCGGTGCTCTCGGTCGGCGATATCGCGCTGCTGTTCGGGATCATCTTCGTGATGCTCTATCTCGACTTCAAGCTGGGCCTGCTGACACTGTCGGCGCTGCCTATCCTCTTCGTTGTCCGCCTCTTCTGGCTGCCGCTGGCCCGAAAATCGTTCATGGCGGCGCACGAGACCAACTCGGTTGCCAACGGTGCGCTTGCCGAAGCAATCCATGGCGTTCGCGCGGTGCAGAGCATGGACCGCCAAGGCGTTAACTTCGCGCTATACGACGACAAGGCCAGAGCCAACCTGCAGGCGCATCTGACGGCGGCGCGTTATGCGCAGGTCATGGTGCCCATTGTTGACTCGCTCACCGGCGTCGCGATGGCGCTCGTCATCGTCGTTGGCGGTGCACGTGTACTGAACCAGGCGCTCGACGTCGGCGTGCTCGTTGCCTTTCTCTTCTACATCCAGCGTTTCTTCGATCCTATCCGTTCCCTGACGCTGCAATATTCCGTCATGCAGCGCGCCATGGCCTCCGGCCAGCGGCTGACCGAGGTGTTGGATGTGCCTGTCGAGATCGAGGATGCGCCTGACGCCAGGGTGCTGTCCAAGGACATGGACGGCTCGGTCGAGTTCAGGGATGTTGTCTTTGGCTACAATCGGGAGCACCCAGTGCTCAAGCATGTCAGCTTCAAGGTCAATCCAGGCGAGACCGTTGCGCTTGTCGGGCCTACCGGCTCGGGAAAATCGAGCTGCATGTCGCTTATCCATCGTTTCTACGACGTGCAGCAGGGTCAGGTTCTGGTGGGCGGCCACGATGTGCGCGCATTGACGCAGGATTCGCTCGGCGACCAGATCGCCATGGTCCTGCAGGAGCCGTTCCTGTTCACCGGCACGGTGTTCGAAAACATTCGTTATCACAAGGCGGCCGCTACGCGCGAACAGGTGATCGAGGCCGCCAAGGCCGTTGGCGCCCACGACTTCATCATGCGCCTACCCGAGGGCTATGACAGCATCCTTGGCGAGCGCGGCGGCAATCTGTCGCTCGGCCAGCGCCAGTTGCTGAGTTTCGCGCGTGCTCTCATCGCGGATGCGAAGATCCTGGTCCTCGACGAGGCGACGGCGAATATCGACAGCTATACCGAGATGCTGATCCAGAAGGCGCTGGTCAAGCTGTTGGAGAACCGCACGGGCCTGGTCATCGCGCACCGGCTGGCCACGATCCGCGAGGCGGACCGCATCATCGTGCTACAGAACGGTGAGCTGATCGAGAGCGGCAACCACCAGCAGCTAATGAAAAACAAGAAGCTCTACTCGCGGCTCTACAATCTAAACTACGCGTCGTTTGACGATATTCCGGAGCAGGTGTTTGTAGGGAGCCAGCCGGAAGGCCCCAACGCCACATAATGCCAAATATAAAAATCGCACCGAGTAGTCTAGTCGGCGCCGACCTAACTCAAACTGGTCCAATCTACGGCCGAATCGATC
The DNA here is from genome assembly GCF_056406295.1 of Rhizobium sp. P1_C7. Classification (NCBI taxonomy): domain Bacteria; kingdom Pseudomonadati; phylum Pseudomonadota; class Alphaproteobacteria; order Hyphomicrobiales; family Rhizobiaceae; genus Rhizobium; species Rhizobium sp. P1_C7. The sequence goes on along the minus strand of NZ_JBFUAL010000003.1, from coordinate 162,740 downwards.
CAATGAATGTGTATTTTCGATGCCACCCTAATTACAAAATGCAATTCCAGATAAATATATATTTTTCGTTTCGGTTTCTAATCGATATTTTTCTGTATTTAGTTTTAGTATAATTTCTAGCATTTGCTTCCCTCTTGGGAGATGGGCGATGCAGCCCAATCATGCATGTTCGCCTGCTCATTCCAGGCTGATTGCGCTCGCATCATCGACACACAAAAGAAGGTTTTTTCTTCGAGTGATCCGCGGGAACCGACTGGCTCGGCTTAAATACTTTTTTGGCGTGCTGAGCAGCACGCTCCGCAGCGACAGCTCTAGATCGAAGTAGCGTGTCGCTTATGCGTACCGCGTCGGGGTCACTTGACCGTCGACTAACCATCGTTCTTTGGGCCATAGCCCTCAATGCGGGGGTTTGAATACGGACCATTGAAACCTTCGGCAGCTTTTCCCGAGTTCGAAACCGCATTAGCGCGCACCTGCACCGCATACTTGCCGTTCTCGGGGTCGATCGGGACGACACCGAACGCGGTATCCATGGCAGAAGTATCCACACCTAAGAGACTAGCCGCCCGGGCTAGGTCCGGAACGCCACCTGGTGATTCAATCGTCATCAAAACAAACGGGTCGGCCATCTAGTCTCCGGGGATCATTACAAGCCGAAGTGGCTTGCGACTGCCTTAGGTCGTATTACGCCTGCGCCATAGTCCTTGTTCCACGCTAAGCCGGGGCCCGGCCGCGCAAGCGCGTTGGCTTGGAATTGTGAGAATAGGTCCTTCGAGGTCACATTGCCAGCCGGAAGCTTGGTTCTGATCGCCGCGATGCATCCCGCGGCTACCGGGCAGGCAGCGGAGGTGCCGGAGTCAGGTGTTCCCGGTCCAAACGCTTCAGAGCCGACGAAATGCGTGTAAGCGGTCAAGTCCGGTTTCTGGCTTGCCATTCCGGCAATCCCCGGCCCTTGCGACGAATAGCCGACACGGGTGTCGGAGACATCACAGCCTGCGATTGTCAGTACATCGGGATGGGCATTCGCCCCACTGATACTCCCTGCCGTCACGCCCTGACAACGCCCGTCGGGGCAATCGGCCCCGCAGTTTCCCGCGGCGAACAGCACATCTGCGCCAGACCGGGCCAGAGTTCCCACCATGATGTTGAACGGGTGATTGGGATTGTCGGCATATCGCCCGGGATGGCCGATCGGAAAATCCCAGCTCGGATGGTACATGCCCCAACTGTTGCTGACTACCAGAGCCTTGTATTTCCGTAGGAACGACGCCGTGCTGCGCTGTGTGTTCAGATACGAGAAAGCAAGGAGCGCGTCGCTCAGGAAGCCCGCCATGGCGCTACCGCCGGGCGTCGTCGATTTCAAGATCGGAAAGTCAAGCAGGGTGCAGGCGGGGGCTGCGATCAACGCGTCGAAGGCACACATTGTGCCGTGGTCGACCGCAAATTGACCGGGTGTGTGAGCAACACCGGGTGGAGCCCAGAATACCAGGCGATCGAGCTTGGGTCTCAGGCCGCGTCCGCGCAAATGCGCGAGGTTGATCCCGGTGTCCATCACCGCGACCGCGACACGGCGGCCGTCCAGTCCTTTGGAAAGTAGTCCTTCAACGTCGAGCTTGATCTCGACATCTGACTTCGCGCCGACAGCGGTCGATCCGCAATGCGGCGTCTCGAGCAATCCGATTTCCGGATCAGCGAAGATTTCGATACCGCGATTTTCCTGTCGCAGACGATCGATGTTTTCCGTGTCGATCGTTCCTCGGGTCACGAAAGTCGGCGCGACGTCGGCGGTTGCCATCGCAAGATTGATGCCTTCGGCGCGCTTGGCCGATAGCGGCAGCGGCGGAAATTTTGGATCGATATAGAGGTCGGTGGACCTCATTGTCGTATAAGTAGGTGCAGCAAGTCCACCTGGTGTGAATGCCGCGAGACTGAGCGAGCGTAGGTTCTGTTCCGCGGGCATCGACACAATTACCGAAACGCGCATGACATCCTCCATCGAAAGCGGGACAGGCTGGATATGAGAGGCGATCGCGCGGCAGGGGTTCGCCGCGCGATCGAGGCATCACTGCATCACGCTGGCAAAGCGCATCCATTTGGCGATGGAGTCGATCGGCGAGTTGTCGGGCATCCGCAGCGGGCTCTGATCCGGCGTGAAGCCGCGGGAGAGCGCGGAGTCCGGGTCGGCAAGCAACACGCCCACGAAGGTGAGCGCGACCAGACAGCTTCCGACCTCGCCCAACCTGTTGCCACCAGCTGCTTCCGCCTCCGCCAGGATGTAGAACCAGAGCGGCGTGCGTTCATGGAACTTGGCGTTGGTGTTCTTCAGGAAATCCCGCAGGTCCGGCTTCGTATTGAACAGAGCGGAGACGTCCGCGATGGGCGAAGATTGGACGGCACCGATCTGCTTGAGGTGTTTGTGCAAAGCCTGTCCGGTGGGAAGACGAAGATTGTAGCCGCGGCGGAGGTTTCGTCGCGCCAAGCTTTTGAAGAGCTTTTTCAGGTTATCGTCCGTCTCGTCATTGCCTTCCTTGACCATCAGCCGTAACGGCGGGGCGATATCGGTGTCGATCTTTCTCGCCATACGGGCGGGTTGGCCGTCGGATGTGTCGTGCGGTGCAACGCCGGTGAAGCGTGTCCAGTCGATCACCCAGTTTTTCGGGAGCTTCTTGTCGGTGTCGAGACGACCGCCGCCTCCGGTGAACTGGAAGATCAGATCGAGCGTCGCATGGGGAAGGATGCCACCGGGTCTCCCGAAATTCTTGTTGTAGTCGTAGACGGCTCGAACCATTGAATGACCGAAGCGATACCCGGCCGACGAGAATTCCAGGGGCAGCGCGTTGCCGAGCCTGGTATTTTGTCTGCGAGCATCGAACTCTGCCCTGAACTTGAAGAAATGCGACGCGCGGTCGTCGACCACGCGCTGCACCACGGCAGGGTCGCACACCCCCTTCAGATAGCCTTCGACGATGAGCCACTGATAGTGGAGGCGCGTGAGCGTCTGTGCAGAATGAAAATCGGCAATCCATCCGGTGTCGTGACTGGACAGAAAATCGACGACCTTGTTGTGAAACCTGAGGAAGCTGAGATGGAACTGCGCGACGATGAGGTTCTCATCGTTGCGATTGTCACCGATGATCGCCCTTTGCGGGAGACTGGCGGCATATTTCTGGAAGGCGTCGGAGGGCATGCTGGCCTGGGCAAGACGCAACGCAGCGTCGCGGACACTGGCTTGAACCTGCCCGTATCGGGGTAAATCGCGATGTTCGTCGATCGTGTCGGGCAAAGGACCGGGCTCGATAGCAGTCCCCACTCGCATCTTGTTTTTCAAGGTGGGGTGACGAAGTCCGGAAACGACCTTTACCACATCCGCCGTGATCCCGGCTCCGACAACCGACCCGCCGTACACGCTGTCGAGGTCAAACCGCGGCGACCGCGCGTTCCTCAGTTGGCTCTCGACCTCCGACGATGCCGCAGGCGGATGCGGATTCACCATGCTAGACACCGCGCTCTCGCGGTCCGTTCGCGCCGTCAGCTCATGATCCAGAAACTGCCCCCAATAGGTGAACACCGGAGGAAGCGTCGAATCTTCCTCGGGTGCCTCCAAGGCATTGGGGTCCGCGACCACATCAATCATGATGTCCCCGAGTTCGTCGAGTTCACCGACCGTCTCACCGGTCTCCGGCAGGTAATTCTCCGGCGCGTCCAGAGGCGGGACGAAATATCCGAAATCCGCCTCCTCATCGATGGCGACATCTGTCCCGGCAGGTGGCCCTGCCCTGAGATCCACTGGTGGAACCTTCCCTTCCTTTTCTGTTCCTCCATGCGATTGAAACAGTATACTCATAGAAATCCCTCCGGTTTCCAGCCCGCGAGGATAATCCCCGCAGCCAAAGCGCGAAGTCAACCAATCAAAAGTCGCCATAAAATTGATTATCGCAAAGTTATCAACATACAATATTCGACAAAGAACGGATTATACTGATACAAAACTACATTCCATGACCGATATCCAAACACCTTTCGCAGCATGGCAGTCTATATTAATAATGTTATTTGCAACCTTGAATCGCTTGGTCGATTCTATGGCGCGCAAACTCCTGCGTGGCCTAGCCCTCGCCCATCGCAAGTCGTCGCAAATGTCCTAGCTGCTCATCGAACTCAGTGTTCGACAACGAAAGATTGTGAAAAATCGGTTCGAAGGGGTTGCCGCAGCCAAATTTCCGAGAAACGATTTTGCTTCAAGACAGACAAACAGATGGTGGGAATTATGAGACCTTAGCTTGTTAGCAGCGGCATCGGAAAAAGCGTTCATCGTGTTGCCCGGCGGCTCAGCTGACCACGGCCGTCAATCAGGTGCGCGCCTATGCACGCATCTGAGAAACGCGTGGCCGCCTTGCTGCTGCTGGATCACCTCCTGCCGACCGGAGGCACTTTTGGGAAAAACCTTCGCGCGCACGAGGGATGACTTCCGTAAAGAGATTGACAAGCATTATCCGACGATCGTGAAACGCAAGCGGGTTGATGCACGGGGGATATGCGACACCAGCGTGCAAGGAATTTTCCACTACACTAAATGGTAGATCCCTTCAGGGTGCGCGTTCACTTGCTCGAAGTCCGGTCCATTGCCAAGAATTTCCCGGAACGGGGCCAGCGCGCGATGCTGTGGGCGTCAGTGGATCGGGCAATTGAACTCGCATGGAACCCCGAATTAAAGAAAATCCATCATGGCATGGTCATTGCCGGGATAGCATCGCGGTAAACAGCATGCACCGGCGCGACCGTATGTCGTTCCATTGCGACCGAAAATCGAGGGCGCGATTGACGAAACCATGACATCCTCGGCCTCAAGGTTCGTTCCGCAACGGGGGCACTGGTTCCTCTCGGCACCTTGGTTGATATCAAAGACACCAATGGCCCTACCTTGGTCCAGCACTACAACATGTACGTTTCCGTTCCGGTTCAGGGAAATCCGGGACCCAGCGTGTCGACCGGCGAGGCGCTTGCCAAGATGGAGACGCTTGCGCAGGACATGTTGCCTGCGGGGACGAACTTCGAGTGGAGGAACTCACGTACCAGGAGGCAAATACCGGAAGCACGGCGATCTACATCTTCGCCCTCTCCGTGGTCTTCGTATTCCTCGCCCTCGCGGCGCAGTACGAAAGCTGGACGTTGCCATTGGCGATTATCCTGATAGTCCCGCTCGCAATCCTCGCCGCACTGCTCGGCGTGCACTTCCGCGGGCTGGACAACAACATCCTGACCCAGATCGGCCTTATCGTCCTCATCGGCCTTGCGGCGAAAAATGCGATTCTCATCGTCGAATTCGCCCGCCAGGCTCAGGAATCGCGGAAATCCGCGGTCGAGGCTGCGGTGAAGCGACACGGCTTCGCCTCCGTCCGATCTTGATGACAGCATTCGCGTTCATCTTCGGCGTATTGCCGCTGATGATCGCGACAGGTCCAGGCGCGGAGATGAGGCAGTCGCTGGGAACGGCAGTCTTCTTCGGGATGCTTGGTGTAACGATCTGTGTAACGATCTTCGGACTTTTCCTGACGCCCGTCTTCTACGTACTGTTGCGGTCGCGATGGAAGCCCAAACCGGTGACCGTGATTGCCCCGGAAGCGACTTAGAATTTGTAGGACCGGGCTCTGCCCGGTCCTACCCGTTTGTTGAGGAAACTTGTCTTGGGTCTGGTCAACGTCCGACCGCCGAGGGAGTACACGCTTTGGCCCAAGGCTAGCTCGAGCTTTAGTTGGGATGCAGGCCTAAATTAGTTGAAAGCCTTGGGTCTCCCCAATTCGTCTCCCATATGGTAACCGACGAACGTAGGGTGGAGGTCGCATGGACGTAGCATTACTGCTAGTGAACCCGAAATCAAGACGCGGTGGTGAAAGCCTCCCAGAGATCAGGCGCTTGCTGCGCAAAGCACAAATTGAGTTCGTAGAACCTGTCATTTCCGAGGGGGACAACAGCTCGGATTTGATATTGAAGCATCGGGGACAGGTCAGCCGCATAATAGTAGGTGGCGGTGATGGCAGCCTTAATGACGCCGCGCGAGGACTCCTCGAAACGGGGCTCCCGCTGGGTGTCCTCCCGCTCGGCACAGCCAATGACTTCGCCAAAACGATGGCGCTTCCCCCGGATCTTCCTGCAGCCGTGCAGGTTATCGCCAAAGGCAGGCCGACGGAAGTCGATCTCGGCATGGCGAACGGACACCCGTTCTTCAATGTGGCCAGCATGGGATTTAGCGCCAATCTGGCTGCCTCCCTGTCCGGCAAAGCTAAGAAACAGTGGGGGAAACTCGGGTATGGAATCGTAGCACTCAAGCTTCTCGGAAGCTCGAGGTTATTCAAGGCCACTGTCGAACATGATGGTGGGGTCGAGCGGGTAAGGACGCTTCAGATTTCGGTCGGAAACGGGCGTTTTTATGGAGGAGGTATGACTGTCCATGCGGACGCGACCGCCACGGACGGGTTGCTTGATTTCTACAGTCTCGAGGTCGATCACTGGTGGCGACTTCTGGCGCTGCTCCCCGCTCTTCGCAACGGCACTCAAGGCAAATGGGACGATGTCCGGGCATTCTCCACAAAAGCGCTTACTGTACGAACTAGCAAACCCCGATCGGTCAACCTCGACGGAGAGCTGAAGACAAAAACTCCCGTAGAATTCATGATCCTTGAAAAGGCTGTTCAGGTATTCTTGCCCTAGAGTACGTCGAAGAAATCTGAGTCAGCATCCTGCGCCGTGAAGTAGTTTCGCATTCTTGCGGTTCGAAGAGTTCGACGATATCGCCACCGGTTTCCACAGGGCGTAGACAGAGCGTTCTTTCTTTGCCCGCAGAAGTGCCTTGAGTGTGGGGAGGCGTTCTCGTTCGGATTAAAGTTGGGCATATAAGGCGGGATGCAGAGGAGTACGCAGCCTGCAGGTCTAGGGCGTTGCGAATTCCGTCGGCCTTATGGGCCGGTAGGTTTTCCATAAAGACGACGTCGCCGGGCGCGAGCATCGGCACGAGAACCTGCTCGACATAAGCCCGGATGCGACCCCGTTCAGCACACTATCAAGGACCATCGGTGCGGTCATGCCGGAAAAGCCCCCCGGTGAAGGTCGTGGTCTTCCGACGCTTCAGGATGTCTGGCTGCTCCGGCTCCGATGCATGTGCGGCTTTTTTTGAATGTGAAGCCGCGCTTCTGAGTTGGGCTACCGCGAAGATTGACGCTGTACTGAGCGACTTTTAAGATACCGCGAGTTTATTGGCGAAACTTACATATGAACCGGCAAAGTCCGGTTTGGGCCGACAGCCGACCGAAATGTCCTGAATTATTGAGCATAATGCCACAAGAGGCCAACGGTCTGTCGAGGGCAGTCCGATCTGACATTCCCAGGCGGAAACAGCTCTTGCATGATCCTACCGACGGACTTGTAGATCACTGTGGAGTGCTATATATGTAGCACATCTTGGAGGTTACTGGGATGTCAAATACAGCCAAAATTCGCCGTCAGGGCGGGGCAACAGTCTTTAGCATTCCCCCTGCGCTTTTGAAGATGCTTGGGGTGGAAGTCGGTGCAGAGCTTACCTTGGTCGTTGACAATGGTGCGCTTGTCGCAACGCCGCTGAAGACCAAGAAGAGATACACGCTCGCCGAGCTTCTTGAAGGGGCCGATGAAATGGTGGCCCTGAACAAACAGGCAGCGGCTTGGGAGTCTGGTGCCCCGGTCGGGAATGAAGTGCTCTGATGGTACGGAGCAATGTTCCGAAACGCGGTGATGTATTCCTTGTTGATCTGAACCCCGTAGTCGGAAATGAGATGAAGGACGACCATCGGTGTGTCGTGATCTCGCCTCGCGAAATCAACGTGCTGGGGATGTGCATGACAGTGGCCATCACGACTGGCGGCGCGTTTGCCCGAAAAGCTGGTATGGCTGTAAACATAACCGGACACGCAACCAACGGCGTGGCTCTTTGTAATCAGGTCAGAAGCTTAGATATTGTGGAACGGGTCAAGCAAAGGACTGCTCGGCACATGGATACCCTCAATGCCACAATCGTCGACGAGATTGTCGCCCGAGTGGTCAGCATTATCGACATCCCCTAAGTTATTGCCCCAAAGGCTTATTCCTGCTCAGGCGTGACGTGTGGCCCGTCAATCGAAGCTAATCTAGCGTTTTTTTACAGGGTCTGCAACTCCGCAACCGGCCACACATGTCGAGAAGCAGGGAAGTTATCCCTGGATTTCAACCACGCAACCGACCTGAACGGCATTCGGGAATTCCGCAACAAGGCCGTCACCACACTGCCATAAATTCGAGCGCCGTGCCCACGAACCAGCGCAACGATCCGACAGCATTAGCGGACGAGTGACTTCTCCATTGAAAAAGCTACTGCCTGGACCATTCCATTCAAATGTGACCTCGACGCACCTCTGTCGGGGTTCTAAAAAAACTGCAGGACAAAAGGGACGAAGCGGACCCCTTGGGAGAACTTCATGACTGCATCAGTTTCGGAGGCTACGACTCCGGTCGATACGCCGAGCGTCTCTCGGCCTCGGGTCTATCTATCGGTATTGCTCGCATTGGGCCTCTCGCATCTTTGTAACGACACGATCCAGTCCCTTATTCCGGCAGTCTATCCGATTTTGAAGAGCGAGTTCGCCCTCGACTTCGTCCAGATCGGCGTCATAACACTTGTTTTCCAGGTCGCAGGAGCGTTGTTGCAGCCTGCCATCGGGCTCTACACTGACCACCACCCCTTGCCCTACTCGGCGGTGTTCGGCATGGCCTTCACACTCGCGGGGCTGATCAGCCTGGCCTATGCCTCGTCGTATGTACTCATTCTCGTCTCCGTGACCTTGGTCGGTATCGGTTCATCCATCTTCCATCCGGAGGCGACACGGGCAGCGCGATACGCATCCGGCGGCAGGCAGGGATTGGCCCAGGGCATTTTCCAGGTCGGTGGACAGGTTGGCGGCGCACTCGGCCCGCTATGCGCTGCGGTCTTCATCGTTTCGAACGGCCGGCACAGTCTGGTGTACTTCACGGCGATGATCGCTCTGGCGATGTTTTTGCTCGCGTGGAGCGCTCGCCAATACTCGTCGATCCAGTCACAATTCGACTCCGCGCTTCGCAGTAAGAGCGCGAAAAGCGCTCACCCGGATCACTCGCGCCGCACCGTCATCATCGGCCTAGTGATTCTGACGCTTCTCATGGCGTCCAAGCTGACGTACCTCGAGAGCTTCCGTTCCTTCTACACATTCTACCTGATGGACCGCTTCGGCGTTTCAGTGTCCACGTCGCAGTTGATGTTGTTCGTGTTCTTCATCTCGTCCGCAGCCGGCGTGCTCCTTGGCGGCATCGTCGGGGACAAGATCGGTCGGTATCGCATTATCTGGATTTCCATCCTGGGGCCGCTACCCCTGACCATGCTCTTGCCCTATGCCGACCTCTTCTGGACGGGTGTACTGACGGTTGGGATCAACCTGATCATGGCAAGCGCATTCGCCTCGATCATGATCTATGCCATGGACCTCGTCCCCAAGCGGATTGGGCTGATAGGTGGCATGTTCTACGGCCTAAACTTCGCAATAGGTGGGGTTGCCGCAGCGTTCTTGGGCGGCCTAACCGACAGGATCGGGATCGAGGGCGTCTATCAGATATGCTCATTCATACCGATTGCTGGCTTTCTGGCGATCTTCCTGCCTCGTCTCGAGGTCAAGCGATGAGCGGTTGTGGCCGCCGCTTCACTCCGCGGTTGGCACTCCAGTGGACGACCTGCGACGTGCATTGCCGAACTTCACGCGGAGGCTTTCTGAGGGTTTAGGAAGGGGTAGTCGAAAAGCCCCGGCATACTTACTTGCGGCGCGCGAGGCGGGCTGAATTTTGCGTTAGTCGCAATGATCGCCAATGGCGCAATCCTGCCGAAGCCACTCCCTGCTGTCGGCCCGACATGAACCCTGCTTATACGTGATGCGATAAAACCACGTTCGGTCGTCGTTCCGGTATCCGCGGCGACATGGATCGCAAGGACGTCGTGCGCAAACAGCCTTTGCCGATTGCGGACATTGCTTAGCGAAGACGTCCACCAGTGACGACTATCCCTGCGGCATCCCGTTAGTAGCCTGTCATTTCAAGATAGCCCTGCCCTGAGCTACTGCCCTCGATTTGTATCGGCCCCTCCCAGTAGGGCGTTGAGGTCGTCATCCAGGCTTGGTCATTGAGCGCCTTCGTCCGGATATCAAGGCCTCGACTGGCGACCGTCACTCTCCACTCAACTGGGATCGCCTTGCCACCGACGTCCGCCGTCCTCAACGGTTCCAGCGAGACGTCTTCCGAACTGAGTGGTGACGTCTTGCCGTCGCTTCCGATCCAGTTCGCTGAGATGTAGCCCTGGCCTTTATCGCGGAGTCGAAATGCCATGACCTTCTCTCCGGAGGCCAAGTGCAAGGAAAACCAATCCCAACCCATCTGGTCCGACGCCAAAGGCTGTGACGACCACTCCCTGTCGAGCCAGGCTTTTCCGGTGACCGCATGGCGTTCGCCGTCGAGCTCAACCGTCCCGCGCACCTCGTAGAAAGGCTGTGAGTAATAATAGCTCGCCTGACCCGCCGCGGATTTTACCGAATAACCCTGGTCCCCCTGAAAGACCAACGGGCCTTCAGCATCGAGGGTCAGGCGATAAGCCATGTCGGTGCCCTTTGCAGCGAGTTCGAGATGGTCCAGTTCGTCGTGTGAGGCGGCGGCTCCGCTCTTCATCTGCCAATCGTCGATCCATGCCTCGAACGGAGCATCATTAACTCCTGCCTGCCCAATTCCTCCGCGTGCCAGTCGCTCGGCCACGTAATGGTGCTCTGCGGTTGTGACGGCGGCGTGGCCGATCCAGACTTGCGAACTCGTCCAGCCACGCTGATCTTTAGGAGCAAGCGCTGAACGGAAGAGCGTCCACTGCGCGCCCATTTCTTGACCGTCGACAGTCTGCAGGTTGGCGGTGACGTACCACCATTCGATACGGAAATCGGGATGTGCTCCATGATCTCGCGGAAACTCAAGCCTATTCCCTCGCTCTGGTACCGAGAAACCTTCGGCGTTCGACCCAAGGCCTGCGAAGCCCTGAGCAAGGACCGCAATGGGTAGCAACAGGGACGCGACCAGGGCCGTGAGGAGGATCGTTCTAGCGTTCATTCGCGAATACCTTGAGGAGATCGGCGGGATCGGTCTTTGCAAGACGACGTACGGGTATCGCAACCGAGATGGTGGCCGCGATCAGTGCCACGATGCCGAGCCTCAACCAATCCATTGGGAATAGGATCAACGGCAGTCGCCATCCGAAAGCCTCGACATTGATGATCTCCAGCAAGACCCAGGCGAGCGCCAGTCCGACCGGGATCGATGCGATGAAGGTAGCGAACCATAGAGCAAGGGTCCGGATGACTTCCACGAGGGCAAGGTCGCGGCGGCGAAGGCCCATCGCCCAGACGGGCGCGAGCTGCGGCAAGCGGAGTGATGACAATGTCAAAAGGCTTGAAAACATCGCGAACCCTGCGACGGCCAAAGTCAGCAGGCTGAGCGCTCCTGTGACAGCGAAGGTCTGTTCGAAGATTGCCGTAGACTGTCGCTTGAGCGAGGCCTGGTCGACGATGTTGCTTTCCGGGACGCCAAAGTTCTCGTTGAGCCTCCTTTTAAATTCTGGCACCTGCGCCGGCTCCATGCGCAAGCCGTATCGCAGCCTGGAGATGTTTGGATAATGTTGGACCAAGACATCCAGGCCAATAATAACCTCCCCTGCGGGATTGCCGTAGTCGGAAAACACACCGACGACCCTGGCCTCCCAACCGCCGGGAAGTTCGATCTGCTGTCCAAGCGCGGCTTTTCCAGATCGCCAGAGTTGCTCATTCACCAATGCACCACTTCCATTGGCAACCTCGTCCCATGTTGTTGGCGATCCAAGGATTAGCGGCCAGTGATCGCGGTAGGTTGGATCGTCGACCACGCCAAAAATCTGCATCCGCTGTCCAACAACCTCACCCTCCGTGCTCCAGATAGGGAGCACGGCTTTTGCTTGAGCGGGAAACCATTGCCGAAGACGTTCGGCTTCGGCCTCATTGCGAGCCGTGACGTACACCTCGGCGGCCAGGCGCTGATCGAGCCAGCCGAGGAACGTCTGGCGAAAGCTGGACACCATGGTCCCGACACCAATGTTTGCCGACAGGGCCAGCAGCAGCGCCATAAGCGGAAGGGATAGGCCTGGCAGTTGCTGGTGCGTATCCGCCCAGAACCAGTGAACAAGTACATGCTTCGACGCCTTCTGCGCTAGCGCCATCACGCCCGCCAACACCGGTGGCAGAACAAGCGCGGCTCCGAGAAGGAGAGTGGCGAGGACCGCGAAGCCGGAATAAATGCCTCTACCGAACAGGATCAGCAGAGCGGATGTCAGCAGGAGGAGTCCGCCGATGCCTGCCTGCACCGTCAGACTTCCCGTGGATGCCCGTGCCCACGCCCTCTGTTGCGCCGCCGCGAGTATCGGCATCTTCCGGACTCGCCAGAGATGTTGAGCCGAAGATAGTGCTGTGCCAGCAAGCGCAATCGCCACGCCTGCCAGCCACCATTCTGGTCTTAGGGAAAGCGTCCCAGGCACGCTTGCGCCGTAGAGACCACGCAGTGTCGCCGCGACACCCGGCAGGAGAGCTGAAGCCACGAAGTACCCTAGAACGACACCGATGCCCCCCGAGAAAAGTGCGAAGACGATCGTCTCCACGAGCAGCATTGCCGTCAGAGAGCGGAGGGAAACGCCGAGCGACCTGAGAGTCCGGAACGTTGAGCGGCGCTGCTCGAAAGAAAGGCCGGTGGCCGAGTAAACAATGAACAGGCCGACAACGAAGGCAAGGAAACCAAAGGCTGTGAGATTGAGGTGGAAACTGTCGGTGAGCCGCGCGACGTTCGGTCGCTCCCCGGCAACTTTAAGCGCCAGTTCGGGTGCAAGACTCTCGAGAGGCTCAAGGCCCGGCCTCTGCGACCGCGCCACGACAATCTTGCTCAGTTCCCCCTTGCGGTTCAGTAGGCGGTCGGCAACGCCGATATCGACAAAGGCCGCGCCATCTGGAAGATCGGCGGCGATCTTAACCGCAAGGCCTTCAGTGTCTTTGAGGCGGGCGGCGGTAGCGGCTGAAACCAACAACAGTCCTGGAGAGCCGACAAAGTCGACAAGCTCGGAGGCCTTTGAAATCGTGGACACCTTTCCTGCCGGCGGCATGCTCAAGAGATCGATGCCAATCAGCCTGATACGCGCCTCGGCAAACCTGTAATCGCCTTCGATCACGGGCGATACGTTCCAGCCCGCTCTTCGCAGCCTTACGTATGTCTGGGGCGGCGTTGACCCGCCATCCTTGGCAACAAGTTGGTCGAATTCGTTCTGTTCAAGCACCGCCGCCGCGCGCCCGTAGCTTGCTCTTGCTTCAGCATTGATCGCCTGGACCCCTGACCACAGCGCTGTTGCAAGCGCTACACCAACAATCAGCGTCGCCAATTGCAGCGGTCGGTAGCGCCAGTGGGAAAGCAGCGCCGAAAGGGCGATCCAGCTCATGCGGCAACCTTCCCCCCACTGAGCGTAATTCGGCGGTCAAGCTTGTTGGCCAGCCGGTTGGAATGGGTAACCAGAAGAAGAGCAGTGCCCGACGACTTCGTGAGGCTCAACATGATGTCGAGCACAGCATCCGCCGTGCTTTCATCGAGATTGCCCGTCGGTTCGTCCGCCAAAACGAGGGGTGGTCTCGCTGCCAGCGTCCGCCCGATTGCCACCCGCTGCTGCTGTCCCCCTGAGAGCTGTTCGGGATAGCGTCGCAGGAGTTGACCGATCCCGAGCGCTTCAACAAGTTCACTTTCCCAAACCGGATCGGACCGCCGGGCGAGCCTCGCATGGAAGGAGACATTCGATCCGGCGTCGAGGCTGGGGATGAGATTGAATTGCTGGAAGATCACGCCGACTTCGGTTCGTCGGAAGTTCGCGCGGCCAGCGTCGTCGAGTTTGGTGATTTCTCGCCCGTTCACCAGAATGCTGCCGCCGTCCGGCTTGTCTAACCCGCCCGCCAGATGAAGGAGAGTGCTTTTCCCACTCCCCGACTCCCCTGTCAGGGCAAGGCTCTCACCTCTTGCCAAGTCGAGGCTCACACTCCTGAGGACGGGAATTTCGCCTTCGGCAGTTTGATAGGATTTTGTGATGTCTGACAGCGAAAGGATCATGAAGGTCTCAATCTGCGAACCCCACCTATCTAGCGCGCCGTGCTGCAGATGGCAGTGCCCACCGGCTGTCCGCTGGAATGTTTCCGATCAAAATTGTGTCGATATCTCGACACGCAGGCTGCGAATGGCGGCCATCGTTACACTGCACGAATTATGAACCTCGGCTAGTCAGTCAACAGCGCTAGGCACTGAGCGAGATACAAGCCATCGCCTGACTAACCAACACCCACATGCCCAGGCAGCGCCAGCGCTCCAACCGCCCAGAACGTCAGTAGGATAGTGAACTCCAAGGTAGACGCGGCTGACTCCGATCAGGAGGGTCAGCAGCAGCGCCACAGCTACAAAGTAGTAGCGCGCTCCCTGGATGGTCTGGTTGCCGGCCAACAACAATCCCAAAGTCAAGTATGTCACCGCGGACACCATCGCGTGTCCGCTTGGAAAGCTGAAATCGTTGACCTCGACCAGATGCGCGACCAGGTCCGGACGGGGCCGGGCCAAGCCGAGTTTCGTAAAATGGCTGATCAACCAGCCGCCGAGCACGCTGAGGAACAAGAAAACGGCGTCGTTACGCCTAGCTATGATAAAGAGATAAACGATCGCCAGGAAAGAGATCAGACACAAGACAGTCGTACCTCCCAGGCTTGTCAAATCGGTGAACAACCGCGTCAGCCATACTGGCCCGATCGGCGTGTCGATGTCCCCAGGCTGGCGCAATGCAACCAAGATTGCGCTGTCGAACTTCGAGGTCTCGCCCTCGAGCACTTCGCCTGCAATCCTTACATAGAGGAAGGCACCGCCCGACACCACGCAGAAGGCGGCGATTACCGCGGGCTCGAGACTCCGAACTCGCTTTGCCCACTGCAAAGGCCGGTCAGTCCTGATTATACCCATCTTGCGCCGCTCGAAATTCCTAACCTTCTGGCTTGTCGTATCTTCCAGTGTTTCCCACTTTATGTCCATCGCATAGGCGGATGACAGGTGCGGAATGCCAGATACGCGCCGGCTTCTTTGAGCAGTTCCGGAACTGCCATCGGCGGCGGAGTAACAGGCTCGGGCGGCACAATGACACATCTGCAGCAGGGTGAGAGTTCGTTCCATTCGATTGTCACGTAACAATACCCAGGGCGAACGCAGGTCGGCGGCCGTCACACTGTCCTTACGGCACGGGCATCAACCAGCGGCAGTCGGGCGGTAACATCCGTCGTGGGCGGCCGAAAAAGGCGGCCGCCCCTCATCGGTATCAGATGCGGATGCCGCTCGTTTCATCGAACAGATGCAATTGCGCCGGATCGACGGTCACGCCGATCGTCTCGCCGGCGCGAGCTGTGCCGCGGCCGGTTTCGACGATCGTCAGCTCCGGCGTCGTCGCCGCAGTTATGAAGGTCGAGGAGCCGGTGGACTCCACGACTGCCACCGGCACGTCGAACGTCCCCTGCCCCGCCGTGGCGATGCCGATATGCTCCGGCCGGATCCCGACCGTGACCTTGCGACCCGCTTGCAATAGGTGATCGATCGCAAGCACGTGCTGTACCGTTCCGAGATCGATCTTAAGGCTCCGGCCATCCTCGGCGGCGATGGCCGGGATGAAGTTCATGGCCGGAGAGCCGATGAAGCCGGCGACGAATTTGTTGGCAGGCGCGTCGTATAGTTCGAGCGGCTTGCCCTGCTGCTCGATGATCCCTTCGCGCATGACGACCACGTGGTCGGCCATGGTCATGGCCTCGATCTGGTCGTGGGTCACGTAGACCGAGGTTGCGTGCAGGCGATCGTGCAGGGCACGGATTTCCTTGCGCATGTGGACGCGCAGCGCCGCATCGAGGTTGGACAGCGGCTCGTCGAACAGGAATGCCTTCGGATGGCGAATGATGGCGCGGCTCATGGCGACGCGCTGGCGCTGGCCGCCGGAAAGCTCGCGTGGATAGCGCTTGAGTAGGTTCGACAGGCCGGTGGTGGCCGCGACTTCCTCGGCAGCTTTCTTAGCCTCCGCCTTGGGGGTTCCGCGGATGCGCAGGCTGTAGGTCAGGTTGTCCTCGACCGTCATATGGGGATAGAGAGCGTAGGACTGGAAGACCATTGCCACGTCGCGTTTGCGCGGCGGCACGTTGTTCATCAGCTGGCCGGCAATCTTGAGGTCGCCGCCCGAGATACTCTCAAGGCCCGCCAGAGACCGCAGGAGCGTGGACTTGCCGCAACCGGACGGGCCGACGAGCGCCACGAAGGTGCCCTTGGCGATCGAAAGATTGATGTTCTTGAGGGCGTGGTAGGCGCCGTAGTGCTTGTTGACGCCGCTGAGCTCGATCTGATTGGTCATTTGAGGGCTCCAGAGGTGAGGCCGGATACGATGCGGCGCTGCAAGAGGACGAAGATGGCGAGGATCGGCGTCACATACATCGTCGCATAAGCCATGATGTTGTTCCACTCGTTGGTGTTCGGCCCCATGAAGGAATTAAGACCAACGCTCGCTGGCTGAAGCTCGGCGGCCTGGATCATCGACTTCGAATAGACGAACTCGCCGAAGGCCTGCATGAAAATCAGGATCGCGCTGACGAGAATGCCGTTGCGGGCAAGCGGCAGCACGATGTTGAAGAAGGCGCCGACGCGGGAATTGCCGTCGACCAGTGCCGCCTCCTCGAGTTCCATCGGCACAGCCATGAATGTAGCTCGCACAAGGACGACGAAGAAGGGCATGCTCTTTGCGGCTATCGCGATGATAACAGCGATACGGGGATAGTTCAGCATGCCTAACTGCGAGAAGCCGACAAAGATCGGGGTCACCATCAGGGATGCCGGCAGAACCTGCAGCATCAGGATCAGGAATAGGCCGATGTCCACCCAGACGTTGCGATAGCGTGCCAGAACATAAGCACAGCCGACGCCGAGGACAGTGATAAGCGTCACCGAGCCGATCGCGATCACCAGAGAGTTCCAGAGATAGCGGCCCATCTCGCGGCTTTCCCAGACGTAGCCGTAAGTGCCCCATTGGGGATCGCTCGGCCAGAAGCTGGGCGGTGTCGCAAACATGTCCGATCCGCTCTTGAGAGCGGTGATGTACATCCAGTAGAGGGGGAAGAGATAGATCGCCGCCATGACGATGGCGATCGCGAGCATAAGGCGGTTGCGTATCGTCTCGCTCATCCGCGCACCTCGTGGCGTGTCGAGCGGACATAGACAACGGATGCGAACATGACGAAGATGATCATGATGACAGAAATGGTTGCGCCCTTGGCGAAATCATATTGGCGGAAGGACAAATCCCAGGCCCAGTATTGCGTGACGTTGGACGAATTGTTCGGCCCGCCCGATGTGATCGCGGCGAAGAGGTCGAACTGCTGGAGCGTGAAGATCAGCCCGAGCGCGACGATGGCGCCGATGGTCGAGCGCATCATCGGCAGCGTGATCGTCCAGAAGCGCTGCCAGGCATTGGCGCCGTCGAGCTCCGCCGCCTCATAGAGGTCGCCCGGAATGCCGGAAAGCCCGACGGAGAGCAGGATCATATTGAAGGCAGTGCCAAGCCAGACATTGGCGATGATGACGGCATAGAGCGAATAATGCGGATCCGAGCGCCAGAAGATGTTGCTGCTGATGATACCGCTTTCCTTCAGGATGAAATTGAGCACACCAAAATCGCCCGAGAGGATCCAGTTCCAGATCGCGCCGACGACGAGGCCGGGCATCACCCAGGACACCAGGAATAGACCGCGCATCCATGAGGCGCCGGGAAAATTGACCCAGAAGAACAGCGCAAGACCAAAGCCGATCAGGAACTGGCCAGCGATCGAGCCGACAACGAAGATCACGGTGTTGCGGAAGATCGGCCACGTCTCCGGCTGCGCGAAGAGGTCGGTGTAGTTCTTGAGGCCGACGAAAGGGCGCGAGAAGGTGCCGAGGCTGAACATATCAACCTCCTGGAAGCTCATGACCACATTGTAGATGAGCGGCAGACCTGCCATCACGAAGAGAAACAGGAGCGGAAAGGTGACAAGCGCGATATCAAAACCCCGGCCGTCCCTGACGCTGGAAAGAATCCTTTTCATCGGTCCTCCGATACTCCGAACGGGGCTGCCTGGTGCTTTCGCCTGAAGACAGCCCCTGCCGGGAGGAAATTATGGGATGGCCCGACGGCCATCCGGTTATGCCGGGAGATTAACCGAGGACTGCCTTGATCTTGTCTGCGGCCTGATCAAGCGCGTCCTTGGGGCTCATCTGGCCGGTCAGTGCGGCCTGGATCGCATCCTGGATCGCCTTGGAGATCTTCGGCCATTGCGGGTGCGGACCACGCGGCTTGGCATATTTCAGCTGCTCGATGAAGACCTTGAGGGCTTCATCCTTGAGCACTTCGCCGGTCGCCGGAATGACGATGTCCGAGCGGGCCGGGAGCTGGCCGTAGTTCTTGAACATCTTGTCGTCCTGCGAAGCGAAGAACTCGAGCGCCTTGAAGGCTTCCGCCGGGTGTTTCGTGCTCGCAAAGACTGCCCAGTTGAAGTCTCCCATTGCCGACGAGCGCTCAGCACCTTCCGTCGGAACTGGAAGCAGCGTCACGCCCCAGTCGAACTTGGCTTCCTTCATCATGCGGTCGAGTTCCCACGGACCGGAGATCGCCATCGCAGCATTGCCGGAGTTGAAGGTCCCGGTGGAATCCCACTGACCGCGCGTCAGAGTATCCGGCGAGGCAAGCTTCTCGTCCATGATGGTCTTCCAGGTGTCGAGCGCCTTGACCGCACCTTCGGCATTGATGTTCTCGTAGCTGCCACCACCCATCTGCGCCCAGGGGAGGAACTGGAAGGTGCCTTCCTCGTTCGCCTTGGCGGAGAACGCCAGTCCGTAGACATTCTTGGCTGGATCGGTCAGCTTGCGTGCGTCCTCGACAAGTTCGCCCCATGTCTGCGGCGGCTTGTTGGGGTCGAGACCCTTCGCCTTGAACATGTCCTTATTGTAGTAGAGCGCGATCGTGTTGGTCGCCTTCGGCACACCGTAGTACTTGCCGTCCCACTCGACCGACTTCAGCGGGCCAGGGAAGTAGTTGTCCGGCTTGATAACGGTGGATTTGGAGATCATGTCCGTCAGGTCAAGGAAGGCCCCGCGCGACGAAAACAGCGCGTGCTCCGGATTGTCGACGGCAATGATATCGGGCGCCTGGCCGGTCGCGTAGGCGCGCATCGCTTCGGTGACGACGTCATCGAACTGGATCAGACGGTATTCGATCTTGATGCCGTTGTTCTGGGCATTGAATGCCTTGACGAGATTCGGTGCCGGCTGGATGTCCTTGTCCAGCGCCCAGAGAGTCAAGGTGACGTCCTCTGCCTTGGCAGCGAGACCGAAGAGCGAGACGCCTGCCAGCGCCAAAGCGCCGATCATTGCAAATTTGCGGATACCCATAGTTCTCCTCCTTTGTGGTTATCCCGTCGAGCCGGCGATTCCTCCTCGCCGGCTACCATACTCTCAAACCGGATCGACGACGAAATCGCCGCCCCGGGCATGCTTCAGATGGTTCAGCGCATAAACCTGTCCGGTCATCTCGAGCGCATCGCGGTAGACCGGGTCATGCCAGCCTTCGATGTCGATGGAACCGGACCAGCCTGCAAGGCGAAGCTCGGAGATGATGTCGGTCCAGTTGCTGTCGCCGAAGCCCGGCGTGCGCATGAACACGAACTTCTCCTTGCCGAAGATCCCGTGCTCTTTGATCACATCCCAGCGGATCGTCGCATCCTTGCCGTGAACATGGAAGATCTTCGAGGCCCATTTGCGGATCTGCGGCAACGGCTCGATCAGATAGACCATCTGGTGGCAGGGTTCCCATTCGAGGCCGATGTTGTCATCAGGCGTCTCGTTGAAGATCAGCTCCCAGGCATCAGGGTTGTGCGCGATGTTCCAGTCGCCGGTCGCCCAGTTGCCGTCCATGGCGCAGTTTTCGAAGGCGATCTTGACGCCCTTGTCGGCTGCGCGCTTGGCAAGCTCGCTCCAGATTTCCTTGTAGCGCGGCAGGCTGTCGGTCAGCGGCTTGTTGCGGATGCGGCCGGTAAAGCCGGCAACGCAGGTGGCGCCGAAGTGATGCGCATTGTCGATGCAATCCTTCCAGCCTTGCAGCGTCTGCAGGTCGATTTCGGTCGTCTCGAGCGGATTGCCGAACATGCCGAGCGTGGAAATGGTAATGTCCCGGTCGCCGATAGCCTCGATCGAGCGCTTGCCGAGTTCGGCGAGATCCTGGCCGTTGGTGGTCTGCCAGAAGAAGGGTTCGAAGCTTTCGAAGCCCATGTCTGCAATCTGGCCGATGCGCTTGTCGGCGCCGCCCTTGGAGGCGCTCACCATGGTGCCGACACGAATGGACTTTGCGGGGTTGCTCACAATCTCGATCCTTATGCTGAAATTTCAATGCGCTTGCCGGTCTTTGCGCTCTCGATCGCGCCGAAGACCATGGCAAGGCTTCTGATGTTGTCGGAACTTGCTGTCTCCGGCCGCGTGCCGGTCCTGATCGACTTGATGAAGTCGGCGATCACACTAGCGTGGCCGTGGGTCTCGTCGTCGTTCGCGGGAGCGGGAACCCCGACCGGCCTGAAGCCAGACAACAGGCCTTGCTCCGCGCCTGCGACCGCTGCCCGGAAGGTGTCCTCACCGTCCCAGCTGAGCATTCCCTTGGAGCCGACGAGGCGCCATTGGCTCTCCCAGCTGGTGCGCTCGCCCTCGGCGCACCATGAGCCTCGGTAGGTGAACACGACGTCGTCAGCAAACTCGAAAGTGGCGTTGGCGGATGCGCCGTGCTGGTACCACGAGCCCTTCGGGTTGCGTTCAACACAATAGACGGCAAGCGGCTTCTTGTCAGCGACGAAGCGTGCCGCATCGAAGGTGTGGATCGCCATGTCGAGAAGCAGGACATTCTGCATTTCTTCCCGGAAGCCGCCGAAATGCGGTGCGAGGAAGAAATCGCAATGAATGGCTGTGATATCGCCAATCGCACCGCTCTCGACGAAGCGTCGCATGCGGCGCACGCCCGAAATGAAGCGGCGGTTCTGGATGATGGCGTGGATCTTGCCCGTTTCGGCGGCGAGATCGATCAGGGCCGCGCCGTCGGCCAGCGACGTCGCCATCGGCTTCTCGCTCAGCACATGGCAGCCGGCCTTCAGCGCCGTCGAAACGACGTTGAAACGTGCAGTCGGGATGACGACGTCGAAAACGATGTCGGCGTTGGCCTCGGCAATGACGCCGGCAAGGTCGGTGCCGATGACCGCACCGCTCAAGCCGAATTCCTCGGCGAGCTTTTCGGCCGCGGCCGGATTGACGTCAACGAGGCCCTTGACCTCGATCGCGGCTGCAAGAGCCGGGGTTTCCTTGATGGCGCGCAACCAGCCCTTGGACATGGCTCCGCAACCGCAGAGAACGGCATTCAATGTCACGATTTCCTCCGGTGGACCGCTTCCGGTTTTCCTCCCGAAACGTGTCCCGTAAACGTTTACGATACTAAGCGGAAACGTTTCGCAGTGTCAAGAGATGCGCAATTGGGAGAAATGCTGCGGAAATCCACTGCGAATGCCGGGCCTTAGGAGTAAACGCGCTGCAGTGCAGCATAAAAAAGTTCTGCCATCGAATGGACGGCCTGGCTGGCGCTTGCCGCAGACGGCCAACCAGGTCCCGAATCTGACCTGTTCGATCGCCGGGAACCAATCTCAACGATCCCGATGCGATAGCCGCACCCTGACCCGGGTGCGGCCGCATCATCACTCCGCCGGAGCGACGGCGGCGCGGCGACCGATCGTCGCCTGCGTCAGAAGGAAGGCAAACAGCGCGCAGAGCGCGATACCCATCGTCATCGGCAAGGCCGTGCCATCCGCAAAGAAAGCGGAGATGACCATGGCGACGGCGGCGATGACGAAATGCAGGGTTCCCATCAGCGATGATGCGGTGCCGGCAATTTCACCGTGATCTTCGAGAGCGAGCACTGCGCTTGTCGGGATGACGAGACCAAGAAAGCCATAGCCGATGAAAAGGAAGGCGACGAGGACCGGCAACTGGTCGAAACCCGCCGCCATCAGGACCGCAAGAACGATCATGACGAATGAAAAGGCCGTGACCGCGAGCCGCATGACGCGCACCAATCCAAAGCGATCGCCGAGCCAGCCCGTTGCCTGCGACACCGTGAAGAACGAGACAGCATTGACCGAAAACGCGAGGCTGTATTGCGTCGGCGACAGCCCGTAATGCTCGATCAGCACGAAGGACGAGTTGGCGAGATAGACGAGGAAACCTGAAATGCCGAGACCGCCGATGAAGGTCAAGGTCATGAAATTGCGGTCGCGAAGCAACAGGGAGTACGCCGCCATCGCCGATTTCAGGCCGCTGCCGGCGCGATCCTCCTTTGACCGCGTTTCGTCGAGCTGGGTCGCCAGCAGGACAAGACCTATGAAAGCAGCGATTGTAACTGCCCAGAAGACGCCGCGCCAGCCGTAAAACTGAATAACGGCGCTACCTGTCAGCGGGGCAAGGATCGGCGAGATGCTGAAGACGAGCATCAGCAGCGACATCAGGCGCGCGGCCTGAACGCCGGTATGCATGTCGCGAACGATGGCGCGCGGTACCACCATGCCGGCGGCACCGCCGATGCCCTGGAGGAAACGAAACATGACTAGCGTCTCGATATTGGTGGCAAGCGCGCAGCCGATGCTGGCAAGTGCAAAAATCCCGATACCGAGGTAAAGCGGCAGCTTGCGCCCCCAGGTATCCGAGATCGGACCATAGAGAAGCTGTGCAAGCGCGAAGGAAATGAAGAAGGCGAGAAGTGTCAGCTGGGTGACGCTGTTATCCGCGCCAAGGTCCTGCCCGATCGATGGAAGGGCGGGAAGATACATGTCGATCGCGAAAGGACCGATGGCCGAGAGAAGGCCGAGGATGAGTGCAATGCGAAAGAAGGGAGCCGTCATAGTGGTAATCTTTCATGAAACCGCGGCGAAGTGACCGGATTGTCGCTCCGCCGCATTGCTCTCGAGGGGTTCATTGATGGTCGGTCGCCGACGAAAACGCTCTTGGGAGGACCCGTGCCCCCGGCAAACCACTGTGTCTATAAATTTGGACACTAATGTCAAATTAGACACTATTGTCTAAAACGTCAATACGCCTTATCTTTGCTTCATGAAGAATAGAGTTACACCGGCGAAGGGGACGGCAGGGCATACGCAGCGCGGACAGTGTGCCAAGCGCTTGTCCATCCTTGAAGCCGCGGCAAACGTTTTCTGCCGCCAGGGGTTCGCCGGAGCTAGCATCGATGAGATCGCCGCCGAGGCGTGCGTGTCGCGCCAGACAATCTACAATCACTATCGGGAAAAGGAAACGCTGTTTGTCGCCGTCGTCGACGACGTGATGAACCGAGCCAATTCCATGCTGTTTTCGGTCCTGACCAGTTTCCCGGACAAGGCGGACAACCTGGAAGACGACCTGACTGCGTTTTCCGTCCGGCTCAGCAAGAACTGCATCTGCAATCACGACGGTAAATTCCTGCGCAAGCTGGTCCAAACCGAAGGCGAGCACTATCCTCACCTCTTCGCTTCGTGGCGGCAGCAGGGACCGGGAAAACTGACAAATGCACTATCGGCGCTCCTGGCAAGGCTGAACCATAGCGGGGCATTGGCAATCGACGATTTCGATCTGGCAGCGCGCCAGTTTGTGGCCCTCTGCAACGCCGATCTGCAGATGCTGACGCTGTTTGGCGGAACGCCGACAGACGACCAACTGGAGAGCGCGGCCCGCAATGCTGTGCGTACGTTTCTGCGCGCCTATGGCAAGGCCGACGGTCTACAGCGGCCGCAGCTGACGGCGATTGGTGCCTAGATTCAGAAAAAGGCGTGCCTTCGTGACGGAACGCTTGCATGCCGTTCCCCTACTCGCGCGACCGCATATTTGCCGATCGTCACAGGCGGATTCCGGTTTTGTGCGAGGTTCCCTGTCCGACGGCACGCAGTCGGCTTCATCGAACCAGGATCGCCCGGAAATCGTTGACGTTGGTGCCGGTCGGTCCCGTCTCGAAGAGGTCGCCGATTGCCTTGAAACCGCTATAGCTGTCGTTGCCGTCGAGCAGGCGCCGAGGGTCGAAGCCTGCCGCTCTCAATCGCCGCATCGTTTCGCCGTCCGCAAAGGCGCCTGCATTGTTCTGCGAACCGTCGATCCCGTCGGTATCGGCCGCCAGAAGATGCAGGTCATGCCCCTCGATCGCAAGCGCCATGGCAAGCGCAAACTCGCCGTTTCGTCCGCCCTTGCCTCCCTTGCCTTTCAAGGTGACGGTCGTCTCACCACCGGACAGGATGACCACCGGCTTGGCGAACGGCCTGTCCTTGGCGAGGACCTCGCGGGCAATCGCGGCGTGCACTGAAGCGACGTCGCGTGACTCGCCCTCGATCGAATCGGAAAGGATGGCGGGTGTTATTCCTTGCGCACGCGCTACCGCCGCAGCCGCCTCCAGCGAGACGCCGGCGGATGCAACGACATGGTGCACGTGACGGGCAAAGACAGGATCATCCGGGTTTGGCGCATCGGCCTTCGGCGAGGCCAGATGATCGAGTGCTGCCTGTGGAAGCTGCAAGCCGTACTGCTTGACGATCGCAAGGGCGTCGTGGCGGGTCGAATGGTCAGGTACGGTCGGCCCCGACGAAACAAGGGCCGGATTGTCACCGGGAATATCGGAGACGATCAGGCTGACGACGCGGGCCCGCGTTGCCGCCGCCAGCCGACCGCCCTTGATGGTCGAGAGGTGCTTGCGCACGACGTTCATAGCCGAGATCGGCGCACCTGAAGCCAATAGCTGCTCGTTGAGTCCGATCTCGTCGGCAAGCGTCAAGCCCTCCGGCGGGGCTGGCAGCAGCGCGGAGCCGCCGCCGCAAACGAGCGCAATGACGAGGTCGTCTTCGGCGAGCGTCATGACTGCCTCCATGAGCCGCCTGGATGCAATCAGTCCGGCTGCGTCAGGAACGGGGTGTGCGGCTTCAATGATCTCGATGTGGCGCGTGTCGCAGCCGTAGCCATACCGGGTCACGACGATGCCTTCGAGCGGTCCGTCCCAGACGCTTTCGAGCGCGCCTGCCATCTGGGCAGCACCCTTGCCGGCGCCGACAACGACGGTCCGGCCCTTCGGCTTTGGTGGCAGGTGGCGCTTGATGCCCGTGAGGGGATCGGCGGCATCGACGGCAGCAAAAAACAGGCTTTTCAGGAAGTCACGGGGTTGCATGGAAAGCGTTCCTGACGTCAGCTGTTGAGTGTGAAGGCATCGCTCTCGCCGGGCGCGAGTTCGAGTGGCCAGATCGCATTGCGCGCGCCCTTCGGATAGAATTCCGCATACGCCGGCATGGTGGCAAGCAGCGTTTCGGCAAGCTCCACTCCGAGATCGCGCAGTGACATGCGGAAGCAGGTCAGGGTCGGCTGAAGGAACCTGGCGCGGGGCTCTTCGCGAAAGCCGATGACGGCAAGATCCCGGCCGGGCACAATGCCGGCCTCGACCATTCGGCGGTAGAGGCCGATCGCCATCAGCTCGTAGATCAGGATGATCGCCGTAGGCTTGCTCTCCAGCCCGAGCAAATCGTCCCCGGCCTGATAACCGCCCTGCTCGCTCGACTTCACGCGGATGACCAGCGCCGGGTCGTACTCGATGCCGTGCCGTTCCAGTGCCTGACGGTATGCGTCGACGAAGATGTAGCCGAGATTGATGTCATTGGAAGGAGCCGCAATCGCAATGCGCCGGTGCCCCTTGGAAATCAGGCGATCGACGGCGCAGGCAGCCACGCCTTCGAAATCGAGGTCTATCCAGGTATAATTGCCGCCTGAAGCACTGCGTCCGAGAGCCACGAACGGGATTTTCGCCTTTGCCAGAAAATCGATACGCTTGTCGATGCGCTGGGTGGCGGAGATAATCATGGCATCGACGACATGTCGCGCCACCATGCGCTTCAGATACTCGTGGGGATCCTCCTCGCTTGGGCAAGGGAGCATGACGAGATCAAGCTTGTGGCGAACGAAGACGCTCTGCAAGCCGCCCGTCAATCCGAGAAAGAAGTTGTCGCCGTTCTCGAGGGTTTCCTTGCTGGACTCGATCATCAGACCGATGACGTTTGTCGTGCCCTGGCGAAGGCTGCGCCCTGACTGGTTTGCCACGTAGCCAAGTTCCTCGGCTGCTGCAAGCACGCGCCGGCGCGTCTCCTCGTTCACGTCCGGCTTGCCGTTGAGCGCCCGAGAGACTGTCCCGATAGAGATATCGAGATGCTTGGCCAACTGACGAATTCCCCTCATGTGCGCCAATCTTCCTCCCTCGCTGAAAATGCCTCGTTCCTATTTGCCACACCGAAACGTTTCCGGAAAGCGCCTAGCATCGGGTCATTTCGCGCGGAAGTTTCAATGTGGGGCGAAATGAGGGCTGCGGGTGATGAGACGGGATCGAAGCCCAAGCCGGCAGACCGTGACAGAGTGAGAGGAACGTTCCGGCTCTCACGTTCTGACGTCAAACAATCCAGTTCATCACACGGCCTCTAGGGTCCGTCTCCTCGGGACCCATCTCGGATGTGCCGTCCGTGAACGATGCGCGATCTCTGTCGGTTGCGATCAGGCTCCTTGATGTCAGACGGCAGGAACAGTAAATCAGCGGCATCACGTGTCACCGCTCCGGCCCCAAGCAGTTGGTGGTCTATCCCCGATATTTCGCCATCACGTTACCTCAACAAACAAATGGATCGCGAGCGACAAGGGTCGTGACCGCCGATGGCGCGCATCTTGTAAGGTTGGTGATGCTCCTCAACCACCGTATCTCAAAAAAGCCGGTCAGATCTCGGACGAAACTGTCGATCAGCCATCACCGGAGATCCAGAGAGTGGCCCGGCGGGGGTTCCCACCGGGCTTCGAAACGACGGTCCGCTAGATCACTTCGGCGTAACGTCGAAGCCAAACCACTTTTCCGACAGCGTCTTGATTGTGCCGTCTGCCTTTGCGGCTGCGATCGCGTCGTTGAACATCGCCTTCAGCTCAGCGTCGTCCTTGCGCAGACCGACGGAGCTGCCACGACCCAGGAACCCGCCCTGGAAGCGCGGACCCGCCGTCGCCATGTCCTCGTTGCCCGGCTTCTGCGACGCGGTGGTGAGGTAGGCCATTGATGCCATGACGAGATCGACGCGGCCCGCCTTGAGGTCGAGATCATGCTCCTCGGTTGTCTTGTATTCACGAACCTCGACGACATCCTTGAGATACTTATTTACGAAGGCCGCTCCAGTCGAAGCTGTCTGCACGCCGATCGTCTTGCCCTGCAGCATTGGCTTGATCTTCTCGATTTCAGCCACGGCGCCGGCTTCGTCGCTGGCGAGCGAGAAGACCTGGCCCTTCTCCGGCAGGCCTGCAAGTTCGCTCGACTTGGATGTCGCAAAGGCCTGGCCGGTTGAGCCATACGAGTCGCTGAAGGCGATGACTTCTTCGCGCTTGGCAGTCGCCGACATGCCGGAGACGATGGCGTCGAACTTGCCGGCGTTGAGCGCCGGGATCATGCCGTCGAAGTTCTGGACGACAACCTTGCACTCCACTTTCATGCGATCGCAGAGATACTTGGTGAGCTCGATTTCGTAGCCGTCGAGCGTGCCGTCCGGCTTGGTGAAGTTGTAAGGCTTGAAGGCGCCTTCGGTGGCGATCGTGACCGTCGTCCACTTCTTGTCTTCGCTGTGCGCGACAGTTGCGGCCGCGACCAGGG
The DNA here is from genome assembly GCF_056406295.1 of Rhizobium sp. P1_C7. Classification (NCBI taxonomy): domain Bacteria; kingdom Pseudomonadati; phylum Pseudomonadota; class Alphaproteobacteria; order Hyphomicrobiales; family Rhizobiaceae; genus Rhizobium; species Rhizobium sp. P1_C7. The sequence continues at coordinate 134,818 of NZ_JBFUAL010000003.1, read as the reverse complement.
TGGTGGCGGAGATCGCCGCGAAAATCCGTGAAAGAAGTATCATGTTTTGGTCCCCTTTTTCGTTGTTTGGGTTGGAATCTATTTGCTGATGAACTGCCTGAAGCGCTCTGAGCGGGAATTGAGGAAGACGTCCTGCGGTTTGCCGTCTTCCTCGACGACGCCCTTGTGCAGGAAGACGACGCGGCTGGAAACATCGCGGGCAAAGCCCATTTCGTGGGTCACGACCAGCATGGTGCGGCCTTCCTCGGCAAGGCTGCGCATGACGCGCAGCACCTCGCCGACCAGTTCCGGATCGAGGGCTGAAGTCGGCTCGTCGAAGAGCATCACCTTCGGACGCATGGCAAGCGCGCGGGCGATCGCGGCGCGCTGCTGTTGGCCGCCGGACAAATGCGAGGGATAGAAATTGCGTTTCTCGGCAATGCCGACCTTTGCAAGCAGCGCTTCCGCTTCCTCGATGCATTCGGCCCTTGACCGGCCTTGAACGTGGATCGGAGCCTCGATGACGTTTTCAAGCACCGTCTTGTGGGACCAGAGATTGAAGCTCTGGAACACCATGCCGAGCTGCGAGCGAATGCGGTCGACCTGTCGGCGGTCGGCCGGACGGCTAGCATGCCTGCCGTCCGGGACCATGCGAATGGTTTCGCCGGCGACAGTGACTTCGCCGGAATTCGGCGTCTCGAGCAGGTTGATGCAGCGCAGGAAGGTGGATTTTCCCGAGCCCGATGAGCCGAGGATCGACACGACGTCGCCCTCGTGCGCTTCGAGCGATATGCCTTTGAGGACTTCGACGGAGCCAAAGCTCTTATGCAGGTCGCGGACGCTGAGCGCGACCGGGGGACGAGAGGTGTTCGCCGCGGTCATCGGGCGTCTCCTTCAAGTGCGGGTGCGGCGTCCGCCGCCGGATGATGGGGATCGGGCTGGCGCAGATGCGGGCTCAGCCAGTATTCAACAAGATGCACCAGCCGCGTCAGCAGGAAGTTGATCGCGAGATAAACAGCACCGGCGACGATGAAGACCTCGATAGCGCGGTAGGTCTCGGAAATGATTCGTGCCGCAACGCCCGTCACTTCCATGAGGGTGATGATCGAGGCGAGCGAGGTTGCCTTCACCATCGAGATCATCTCGTTGCCGTAGCCCGGCAGCGCCTGGCGGATCGCCAGGGGCAACAGGATGCGGCGGAACTGCATGAACCGTGGCATGCCGCAGGCGCGCGCAGCCTCGATCTGGCCGAAGGGCACGGATTGCAATCCGCCGCGGATGATCTCGCTGGCATAGGCGGCGGTGTTCATGGTGAGCGCCAGGACTGCGCACCAATAAGCTTCGCGCAGGAGGGGCCACAGGAAGCTGTGGCGCACTGCCGCAAACTGGCCAAGGCCGTAATAGATCAAGAAGATCTGCACGAGCAGCGGCGTTCCGCGGAAGACGAAGACATAGGCGCGCGCAAACCATTCGAGCGCAAGCACGCCGGAGAGCCGGCAAAGGGCGATGGCCAGCGCCAGGATCGCGCCGAGCGCGATCGAGGTTACCGCAAGCGTCAGCGTCAACGGGATCGCCGAGATGAGGCTGAGGAAGGTTTCGGTGAGAAAGCCCCAATCCATCAGCCCCTCCTCACGCCGCGCGACAGCTGTTTTTCGGCGCGCCGCAGAAACACCCCGGAGCCGGTCGAGATGATGAGATAGATACCACCGGCAATGACATAGAAATCGAAGGGCAGGCCGGTGGAACCGGCGGCGATCTGCGTCTGGCGCAGCAGTTCGGCGACGCCTGTGATCGAGACGAGCGCTGACTCCTTCAGCACCACCTGCCAGACGTTGCCGAGCCCGGGCAGCGCGTGGCGCAGCGTCAGCGGCGCGATGATGCGGCGGAAACGAAGGGCGCGCCCCATGCCGCAGGCGACGGCGGCCTCGATCTCGCCCGGATGTACGGCCTTGAAGGCGCCACGGAAGATTTCGGTGAACTGTGCACCGGAGGTCACTCCAACCGCAAGCGAACCAGCGAGGAAGCCGGGAAAACCGAGGAAACCGTCGGCGCCGAACATCTGGCCGATGGCGGATACAAGGGCGCTTCCGCCGAAGTAGAAGAGGTAGATGACAAGAAGGTCGGGTATGCCGCGCAGGACGGTCGTGTAGGTGTCAGCCGCCATCCTGAGGCCGCGACCGCCCGAAATCTTCGCCCAGGCGCCGAACGTGCCGATCACGGCTCCGATCGAATAGCCGGCCAGCGCGATCAGAATCGTCATCCACGCGCCGGCTAACAGCGCCTTGCCCCAGCCGTCAGGGCCGAAGCTTACCAGCTCCAGGATGCCGGGTTGGTTCATCGTGCCTCTCTTTCGGGCAGTGGCGGCTGAACGTCGTCAGGGATGGGGTTGACGAAGGGCGTCCCATCGAGGCGGGCCTTGAGGTCCGCCTTGGCGTCCTCGATGAGTGCTGAGTTGCGGATGAGGTCGATGGCCGTGCTCGCCATTACTTTCGCAGCATGTTCGGTGCCCTTGTGGGCGACGGGAAGCTTGCCCTGGGCAACGAGCTGCCACGAATGGCCGGGCGTGCCGATCGCGTAGGTCGCACCGCGCATCTGCACCGTCGGCACGACCCAGCTGACGCTGCCGACGTCGGTCGAGCCGACGATCGTACTGTCGCCGGCATAGAGCGGGAAGATTTCCTCGCAGAGCGGCTGGTCCTTCTTCGCCTTTAGCCCGAAGCGCTGATAGGAGGAGGCGATGTCCTCGGCGCTCATGGTCTGCTGGAACGCGCGGGCCGTATTGCGGTCCGCCTCGTCAAAGACCGGGGGCCCGAGCCGCTCCAGGTTTGCGAACATCAGCTCCTCGAGCGGACGGTTGCCGACGAGGTTCGCGTCGCCGCTGATCACTTCGCTGCGCACGGACGTCTCCGTCATCAGCGCCGCCCCTTCCGCCACCTTCCTTACGCGGGCGACCAATGCATGCAGCTCAGGCAGGTTTCGCGCGCGGATGAGATAGCGGACGGCAGCACGCGCCTGGACCACGTTGGGTGCGTGGCCGCCAGTGTCGGTGACGGCATAGTGGATGCGGGCGGTCGAAGGCATGTGCTCGCGCATGTAGTTCACGCCGACATTCATGAGCTCGACGGCGTCGAGCGCGCTGCGCCCGAGATGCGGCGTCGCGGACGCATGCGAGGCGCGGCCGGTAAAGTGGAAGTTGAGTTCGTTGCAGGCGAGCGAAACCGGATTGTTGATGCCGGCAAAGGCAGCCGGATGCCAGCAGATGGCGATGTCGACATCGTCAAAGACGCCGGACCGCACCATGAAACCCTTTGACGAACCGCCCTCTTCCGCGGGGCAGCCGTAATAGCGGATACGGCCCTTCAGGCCGTTTGCGGCGAGAAAATCCTTGACGGCGGCGGCAGCCAGCATCGAGCCGGCGCCGAGCATGTTGTGCCCGCAGCCGTGGCCATTGCCGTTCGGCGCGGCCTCGCGCTTCTCGGCAAGTCCGGCTTCCTGACTCATACCAGGAAGCGCGTCAAACTCGCCGAGGATGGCGATCACCGGGCCGCCCTCGCCCGCCTCGCCCATGACTGCCGTCGGAAGGCTGGCAAAGCCGCGTTCGACGCGAAAGCCTTCGATTTCGAGCTGGCGCGCATGCTCTTCTGCCGAGCGGTATTCGCAGTAGTTCGTTTCCGGCATGTCCCATATACGGTCGCTCAGCGCGAAGTAGGCCTCGCGCTTGCTTTCGACGATGTCCCAAACGGCATTCGTGTTTTTCATGGCTTTCAAAGCTATCCGGTTTCGCATAGTATCCAAAATTGGCGCCAATTTATGATACAAAGTTTTTTTGTGCAATCCACATGCGCGAATTAATTTTGGACAGTCCTAAGCGCTTTATGCGCCTACAGAAATTCGATCGGGCGTGATATGGGTCATGGAAATTCCGGGGGTGCGAATGGCGAAGGTCGTGATGAATTCGAAGTCGGAAGGATCCGACGCGCGAGATGTGACCGATCTTGTGCTGCAGGATATTCTTGCAGGCGTTCTGTTGCCGGGAACATGGCTGAAGCAGATCGACCTCGAACGTCGCTACAAATGCACGCGCCCCGAAGTGCGCCGGGCTCTGGACCGCCTTGCCCAGAAACGCTTGGTCGAGCATGTGCCCAATAGTGGCTACCATGTCTATGAACCGGATGGACGGCGGGCACGAGAGGTGAGCGAAATCCGCGTCGTTCTCGAGACAGCCGCTGCCACCGCGATAGTCGAAAATGCGACACCGGCCGAGATCCTCCGGCTGCGGCAACTGGCCGAGCATTTCGACAATATGGCACTGAACGGAACGACGCTGGAGCTTTACGAAGCCAATCTGGCGTTCCATCGCCATCTGCTGATCCTCGGCGGCAACCTCGAACTGGTGGAGCTCGTCACAGAGATTCGCCAGCGGACATCGTCCGCTCCGGTCTCTCAGTGGCGGACGCGCGCGCGCGTGGAGCAGTCCGGCCGCGAGCATCATATGATGATCGATGCGATCGAAGCCAGCGATTCCGACCGGCTTAAGGGCTTGGTGCGTCAGCACATCATGCAGCGCTGTCTCTGAATCCAGGGCACAAGTCCGACGCAGGCGCCGTCAGGTCGTTCGCGTGGATGAAGGCGGCTCGGTTTGAAACCAGACAAGCTTGCAAATCACGCTTTCAAAATGCCACGGGTATCGAATGGATGGGTTCGTCGGCAGCTGACCTGATTTGCCGGCCCGAAGTTTGGCGAGCAACAATTCGAAGGCGTCTTTTGTTCACTGCATCTCTTTGAAGGACGATTGCACGCCGGCGCGTCGCAGCGCGCTACGACGGTGTTAAGACCTAACAGCAGCAACAAGGCCTTTCGCATCCCCGCCCGTCCGGTATTCCGGAGTTCCTCAATCGAAGAATTCAGCTGCCTCAAACGAAGAAGCCGCCGCATCCTTGGGCGAAAGAACAGGCGTACAATCCGTCGGCCAGCGAATGTCCAGCGCGGTGTCGCTCCAGAGGATGGCACGTTCACTTTCCGGCGAATAGATGTCCGTGGTCTTGTAGAGGAACTGGGCTGTTTCAGACAGAACAAGAAATCCGTGCGCGAAACCGGGCGGAATCCAGATTTGGCGCTTATTGTCGGCGGAAAGCATCTCGCCGACCCATTTTCCGAACGTGGGTGAAGATCGACGCAGGTCGACAGCGACGTCGAACACCTCTCCTTCAACCACCCGAACGAGTTTCCCCTGCGGATGACTGATCTGGTAGTGCAGACCCCGCAGCACCCCCTTGGCCGATTTCGAATGATTGTCTTGAACGAAATCGACATCCCGGCCGACAGCCGCGTTAAAACGAGGCTGGTTGAAGCTCTCGAAAAAGAAGCCTCTTTCATCTCCGTAAACTGTCGGCTCCATGAGAAGCACGTCTCCGATATCGAGAGGTCTGACTTTCATCGAGTGCCACCCTCATCCAGGAGCCGCAGGAGGTATTTGCCGTATCCATTTTTGCTGAGCGGTGCAGCGAGCCGCTCGAGCTCGACGGCGCTGATCCAGCCGTTTCGGAAGGCGATTTCCTCGGGACAAGAAACCTTGAGACCCTGACGACGCTCCAGCGTGGAGATGAACTGACCGGCGTCGAGGAGGGAATCATGCGTGCCCGTGTCCAGCCACGCATAGCCGCGTCCCATGATTTCGACCGTCAGGCTGTCGTCGTCGAGATAGCATCGGTTGAGATCGGTGATTTCCAGCTCGCCCCGTGGAGACGGACGCAGCTGTTTGGCAAACTCGACGGCTCGCTGGTCGTAGAAGTAAAGCCCCGTCACGGCATAGTTCGATTTGGCAATCGCGGGCTTCTCCTCGATCGAGAGAACCCTGCGTTCATTGTCGAACTCCACGACACCGTAGCGCTCCGGATCCAGCACGTGATAGGCAAAGACCGTCGCCCCTACCTCACGCGACATGCCGCTTGCGAGCAACATCGGCAAATCGTGCCCGTAGAAGATGTTATCGCCGAGAACAAGCGCCGAGGGCGACCCGTCGAGGAATGTCTCACCGATGACGAATGCCTGCGCCAACCCGTCCGGTGACGGTTGCTCGGCGTAGGAGAAACGCACGCCCCATTCACGACCGCTGCCAAGCAACTGCTCGAAACGCGGAATATCCTGTGGAGTCGAAATGACGAGAATGTCGCGGATGCCCGCCAGCATCAGCGTACTCAGTGGATAGTAGATCATCGGTTTGTCGAATACCGGCAATAGCTGCTTGCTGATGGCAAGTGTTGCGGGATGCAGGCGCGTGCCAGACCCCCCGGCCAGAATGATCCCTTTTCGGGTCATGGCTTCCATCCCCGCTTTCGAAGTTGCTCAAGCATCCGATCGACATGGACAGTCCAGTCCGGCAAGGTGATGCCGAGAGCGGAAGCTAACGCGTCCGTGTTCAATGAGGAATTGTACGGCCGCGCCGCAGGTCGCGGATATTCTTGTGTCGTGATGGGCTCGATATCGTCGGCGCTCGCCTGTAATTCGAAGCCAATCTCCGAGGCGCGTCGGACAATGTGGCAGGCAAATTCGTGCCAGCTTGTCCGGCCGTTTGCAGTGAGGTGATATGTTCCTCCCGCCATGTCGCCGCGACGGTAAGCGGCAACGGCCAGCGCCGTCACATCCGCAATCAATTCTGCGGAAGTCGGCGCACCAAATTGATCGGCGACGATGCGAAGGCTTGGCCTTTCCCGTGCAAGACGAAGTATGGTGGTGATGAAGTTTGCGCCCTCGGCAGAAAAGACCCAGCTCGTCCGAAACAGCAGATGTCTGCAACCCGAGGCCTCTATCGCCAATTCTCCAGCACGTTTCGAGCGGCCATAGACATTCAGAGGTTGCGTTTCGTCCGTCTCCACATAAGGCGATGTTTTGTCGCCGCTGAAGACATAGTCCGTGGAATAGTGAACGAGCAAGGCATTACGGTTGCGAGAGTATTCAGCCATGATCCCCACGGCGTCACGGTTGATCCGAAACGCCGCGTCGGAACTTTCTTCGGCAAGGTCGACCTGGGTAAATGCTGCCGCATTCGCGATGATCTCCGGACGATACCTGTCGAATTTTCCCGCGATCTCGTCGGTTGCCTCCAAATCGACAGCATCGCGGCCCAAGGCCGTCATTCGGCCGAACGGAAGCAGCGTGCGCTGAAGTTCAAGGCCAACTTGGCCACTCTTGCCGAGAAGCACCAGGCTCATGCGTATTGCTTCTCCAGCCAGTTGCGATAGCCGCCTGAGGTGACGTCGTGGACCCAGTCGGGATTGTCGAGATACCACGTCACCGTCTTGCGGATTCCGCTTTGGAACGTCTCGGCCGGCCGCCAACCGAGATCTTTCTCAATCTTGCGCGCGTCGATCGCGTAGCGTCGGTCATGACCCGGCCGATCTTTGACGAATGCAATCTGATCTCTGTATGGCATGCCGTCGACGCGGGGGCGGAGTTCGTCGAGAACGTCACATAGCATCGTTACCACATCGAGATTGGTTCGCTCGTTCCAGCCGCCGATGTTGTAGGTCTGCCCTGGCTCACCCCCCTCCAATACGCGCCGGAGAGCGCTGCAATGATCCTTGACGTAGAGCCAATCCCGGACCTGCTGCCCGTCGCCATAGAGTGGCAGCGGCCCGCCCTGCAGCGCATTGTGGATCACCAGGGGAATGAGTTTTTCGGGAAAATGAAACGGCCCGTAGTTGTTCGAACAATTGGTCGTCAGCACCGGCAGCCCATAGGTGTGGTGATAGGCGCGCACCAGGTGGTCGCTCGCCGCCTTGCTGGCGGAGTACGGGCTGTTGGGCTGATAGCGGGTTTCTTCGTGGAATGCCGGATCCTCGGCATCGAGTGTCCCGAACACTTCGTCCGTCGACACGTGGACAAAACGGAAGGCTGCCTCGTCCCGCGGTCCGGTCCAGTAAGCCCGCGCCGCTTCGAGCAAACGGAAGGTTCCCAGAATATTCGTCTGGATGAAGTCTTCCGGCCCGTGGATCGACCTGTCGACGTGGCTCTCGGCGGCGAAATTGATGATCGCCCTTGGTTGATGCTGCGACAGGAGGCTTGCCAAAAGCGCCGCGTCGCCGATGTTCCCGTGAACGAAGAGATGACGTGGGTCGCCGTCACAAGACCGCAGATTGTGCAGGTTGCCGGCGTAGGTCAAAGCATCCAGGTTCAAGACCGGTTCGTCGGTTTGCGCCAGCCAGTCGAGAACGAAATTCGAGCCGATGAACCCGGCGCCGCCTGTCACTAATATCATCGCCCACGCACCCCTCTCGATACCAACGCAAACACAAAGGTCAGCGACGAACTGCTAGTAGACGTTGGTGCGATCGCGCATGCTGAGCACCGTCGAAAAAATGATCCTGAGGTCGAGCCATAGCGACCAATTGTTAATATACCAGATGTCGTGGCGCACGCGGTCTGCCATCTTGTCGACAGTAGGCGTTTCGCCTCGGTGTCCGTTGATCTGCGCCCATCCGGTCAGGCCAGGCTTCACATGCCGGCGAGAGGCATATTGCGCAATCAGCGTTCCGTAGAGGTCGTCGTGCGCCATTGCATGCGGGCGCGGACCAACTACCGACATCTCACCCCTCAGCACATTCCAGAACTGCGGCAGTTCATCTAGGCTTGCCGAGCGGATGAACGCGCCTACCCGTGTTACTCTGGGGTCGTTGCGTGTGGCCTGGCGGATGTCGCCCTCGTCCTCCAGAACCGTCATGCTGCGGAACTTCAGAATTCGGAACGGCCGGCCGCTGTAGCCCTTGCGCGACTGAACGAAAAACACTGGCCCGCTGCTGTCGAGTTTGATGGCGATCGCAATGACAAGGCAGATGGGAAACATCACCGTCAGTGCCGCGATCGAAAAGGCAATGTCGAAGGCCCGCTTCACGCTGCGTTCGAACATGTCGAGCGGCGGCCGGTGCGTCTGGAAGGCGCGACTCTCGCCAATGCTCTGTGCTGATCCTTCGGCGATGTCGCCAACCAGCCCGGCAAACATTACGCTTACCGGCAAGCAGAACTGGCGCAAAGCTGACAGACATGCCTCCAGCGTCTGCAGCTTGCCATAGTCCCCCCAGATGATCAGCACCTCATCGACATCGGCGATACCGTGCTTCTCACAATCCTCCCGCATAGTGGCCGCGGTGCCGTCTGCTTGGCCGATGTACATCGTATGCTTGACGGAGAGCCCGCCAAGGGCCGCCTTCTGCATGATCGGCTCGGTGAGCGTTGCACTGTGGCAGATCAACAGCACACGCCGGGTAGGGAAAGCGGCGTGGGCGATCGCTCTCTTCAGATACGAATACCACATCAGGCGCAGCGAAATCAGTCCACCCAAAGACAGGATTGCGGTCGACAGGATCGCGCCGCGCGAAACCGTTTCTCCTATCTTCAGAAAGAAGACAATCGCCAGCAAAAATACGAGCACTGCCGGAAGACACGTGCAGATCATTGCCACCTGACGCCGAAACGACAGAATTTCAGGGGGCCGATAAGCATGTAGGCCACCCATGGCCAGGACGAAGACGGTGGCCACCAGCAATCCGATGCCGACATACGGCGACAGATCGCCATAGGCTCCAAAGGCAAACTGCCCATAGAGCCAATAGCCCCCGGTGCTCGCCACAAGCAGCACGACAAAATCAAGCGCCGCGGCAACGTATGTTATAGCAACGCTGTTCAGGCCAAACCAGCTTCGATCGCTTCTGACCGAAAGGCGCCCGCTCCAGCTTTGTTCGACTGGCATGGTCATAACCTGTAACCCTCAACCCGCCAGCTTAGTTAACACAAGATAAACCCATACAACAATCAGCCCATGAATACTCCTTATTCAGTAATTCCGAAGTAGCGGGGCGCCGAATCTGCAAAACCACCGAACTATAAGTTTCAATTCTGGAGTAATATCGCCTGAAGGCGATCGCTGGGGCCCGCGTCGCGTCGCCTTGAGACCAAACGACCACGTCGAACGCGGCGTTCACCTGGAGCTCATTCAGCTCGATGCGCGTCGTTAACGTCTGGCAAACCGGCAGGCGGCGGCTCTGCGCAGCAGCCACGCAGGCCTGGCGCCGATCACTGCGCCGCGTCTGGCTTCAGGCTGGGAAAATCATAATGATTTCCGCTGACTGGGCAGCTGACGACATACTTCCGCCTCTTCCTGATGATGCGTTCGAAATTGCATTCCGCAATGATAGAAGGTGCCGTCGATTTCGTCGCGTAGTCATTGACGGGAAGTTTGCAGGGCAAACCTTTCCGCCAAAAGCATATTTGCGGACACCGCATTTGTCGAAATGCCGCTGGATCGGCTTTCCGGACGGATGGGCCAGCCCATTGTAGTGCGGAGCATGGTGACCGGCAGAAGCTCAGACCAATGACCGTCGGAATTTCCTGAATTCCAAAGAATATCTACATAAATCACTAAGAAACATATAGATAACATTCAATATAATTGTTAAATTTCTGTCACATTAATACAATTTATACTAGTTACTTAAAGCGTTTTTGGACAATTCCGCGAAACCAAACTTAGCATCGCGGCGCCGTTCCAGCCGTGTGAATATTAACTCTTTAGGCATTGGTGCTTTGCGCGCTGCTGGACGACGCAGTCGAGGTCGGCTTGCCAGAAAAGATCGCTCGATTGCATTTCCCGCAGGCGGCAGCGTCGTCAGCAGCGCGCGCCAACGGATATTCTACAGAATTCGCCCCCGAGTGCCAAAGTCCGCGCTCGGTTCTGGGCGGGCATTTCATGGCGTGCGTTCCGACTGTAGAGCATCTGCGCATCCTTGAGGCATCGCGTCAGAGAAGACCTTGACGGTGCAGTTGCCATCCCACCCCTGCGAAGTAGCGCAGCGCCGCCGACATTCTTGGAGCAACGCAGATTTGCGCGTAATCGAAATAGAGGCTGATTGCGATCATCGGCTGTTCGGCGGTCGAGACGTTCGAGCCGGCGTCCATCCTCCACAGCCGCGCGAGGCCAAAGGACGGGGCGATCTTCCTCTATGGGCCGAGCCGACGGGACCTTCCCATCTATTCCGATGCTTCGCGTTCGTCTGTGATCGCTGCCCCATCACTCATCGTCGTCGCTGTTCCGGCCGCCTGAGCGCGGCCGAATGCCGTCGAACATTTTCTGATGCGCCCCTGGGGTGGCTTGGGTACTCAACAGCACGATCCAATTGGGGAGACGATCCAGCCCGGAACCGCGGGGCGGAGGCATGATAAGCGCCATACATGCCATAACCCGTGGGCCGGCTTCCCTCAACGGCTGCAAGGTCCAGCCAAATGGACTGTCGCGCAATCTGCGTTTGCGAAATGTAATGCTCCGCTTTCGCTCACTCTTCCACGCCATCGTCCCCGACCTCCTCTAACTGCAGCGCAGGCGACCCTTCGGCACCCATCCCCATTCTTCTGAGTTTCCTGCCTGATTGAACGGGCCGAAGTGCTTGCGCGCGCTGAAACCACCTGATGGTTCGGGTGCGGCTGGCCTGCGTGTTTTCGATCTCGAGGTCGAGCGCAATGGGGGACATTGCGGCGGCGCGAACCGCCCTGCGCTTCCAACCCTTCGCCTTGGCGCGGTCGGCATCGACACCTACGCCATACCTGTTGATTTCGGCCAATCGATACATCGCCTGCGACGCCTCCGGACCGGCTGCTGCCGATGCCCTCTTCAGCCACATGGTGCCGGCCTGCGGATCCCGTTCCGTGCCGAAGCCGGACAGGAGCGCGATACCGGCTACTGTCATCACGGAAACATCGCCGTTCGCTGCATCAAGTGCACAACGCGCGCCGACGAAATCCGGAATCCTCAGTAGATTGTCCTGCGAAACGCCTGCGCTCTTCAGGAGCCCTGCGCCACTCTTGACCAGTATCGGGTTCGTCAGGCCGTTCATCCAGTAGGAGAGGATCGTCCACATGGACTTCTTCTTTCCGTTTTCCACGACGTCCGCATTGAACTGGCCATCCCGGCAGCCTTCGGCGACTTCGGCCCAAAGCGGCAGTGCGCCGCGTCATTATTCCAGCGGCCTGCTTCCGTCGGTGCGAGCATCATCGAGTATGGTCCGGAAGTGGTCGAACCCCTTCTGGTACAAAGCCCGGTCGCGGAAACAAAGCTTGGAAAATATAACTCAATTTCCATGTCCGGCCTCGTCTGAGCACAGTTTAGCCCGCCGGTGAAATGCATTCACCAGCTATTATGCTTAAGTCTAAGGAATTCCTCACCAGGCGCTGGTTCAGTCTGTTTCGTTTGTTGTTGCTGTGGAAATAATGCTAAGCGTAAAAATTAGTCCATGCAATAGTCAACAATTAACCTTATCTAATATAAATTGATGCGCTCATCTATTCTCTTTGAGTTTTCAAATGAATCAGACGTTGATGCGGAGATTTTAGCTTTAAATCGAGCCTCCTGGGTCATCCATTTCGGTTACGGCAAATGTCAAAATGCGCGTTGATGGAAACAATATCGCCACGTGAACGAGCCGCCGATCGAACCATGAACGAGGGCGCACATCGCCACTAATAGTATGAATTTAAACGACAATAAGCAATACTTCGGGAATTGAACGCTTTTGATCTTGTGTGCCCTTGACCTACGGACCTGAGACTCGATCTTATGGTCACGTGCTTGCGCGCCTTTTGAAGTAATGCCCTTCATTAATATGTACTAGGCGACATTTTCGTCTATATTTCAACTTTCGGGTGCACGGAAAATAGAAACGATTACTTGCTTGCACGCAATCGTCGTTCGCGACGATTGCCAGATGTTTTGTAAGGGGCGCTTGCGCCACCATCGTTCTCAGGCAGCAATACGACGGCTGGCAAGTATCTGCCGGCGTTCCCACCAGACGAGCGCCAGGCTCGACGCCACGATCAAAAGGGCGCCTCCAACCACATTTACAGTCGGGATCTCCGACCAGATGAGGTAACCATAAAGGAACGCCCAGACCAGACCACTGTATTCCATGGGAGCCAGTGTTGAGGCCGGTGCATGTCGGAAGCCTTCATAGAGCAGGTACTGACCGACCGTTGCGACGACACCAAGACCGAGCATCAACGCCCAACCCGCAAGGTCCGGCGTCTTCCAGAGCCACGGCAGGGTTGCGCCGCAGGCGAGGACAAACAGAAAGCTTGTCGCCATCATCTGGTTCAGCGTGCTTTCGGTGCGGCTGACGAGGCGGACGAGCACCGTGCTCCAGGCCCAGCAGAAGCCGGCGAAGACAACCATCCCGGCCGGCACGAGGGTCGGCGCCACTGTCGGATTTGCTGCCAACACCACCCCGACAAATCCCCCGATGCAGGCAAGCCAGCGTATGGGACCGACATTTTCCTTGAGGATCAGGATCGACAACAGGATGACGATGATCGGAGCGGAAAAATACATCGTGGTGATCTCGGCAAGTCCGAGATGCTTTGCTGCGGAATAGTAGGCCATCCAGGCGGAGAACATCAGACCGGCGCGCAGCATCAGGGAACTTCGGTGCTTGCTTTTCAGGATCGACGGATGCCGCAGCCGCCGAACCATAAAGCCTGCAGCCGTAGCGACGATGACGCTGCGTATGAAAAGGATCTGTGGAACTGGATAGTCGGCCACGAGCCATTTCACGACGGCATCCTGGATTGCGAACAGCGAATAGCCCGAGCAGGCGAGCGCGATACCTACAAGCGGATTCGGCAGTTGATCGGATGATTTGGGGAGCATTGCGGCCTGCGGCGGGGTTTCGTTGACTAGGCTGGACCTAGCAAGAAGCAGGCATGCCGACAATTGCAAGAATTCGGAAGACACGGATTGCTTGACTTGGAAATTCGGCTGATATCGGGTTCATATGCGTAACCGTGAGGCGCGATATTGACTTCAGCTATTGCTTCACAGGGGCAAGTGGAGTGTAGCATGGTACATCGTCAGTTTCGTCGGAGGTGGCATGTGACCGACCGTAGCCAAGCGCCTGTTTACATCGCGTTTTCATGGATACTGTGGCCGACGCTATTTGCCCTTGGGCTGACAGGAGCAGGTTTTGCGTTCCGCACAGGCGCACCTCTGCTGTGGTTCAATGTTGTCTACCTGGCTATCGTTGCCTCAATCGCACTCTTGGAGCGCCTGATGCCCTTCGAGCAGCAATGGCTGCATCACGACGGGGAGGCGCTCAACGACATAGCCCATACCCTGTTGAACAAGGGCGGAGTTCAGATAGCCGCAGCGATAGGCGCGTCGGCGCCGCTGGCAATTGCAACTGTTGCCCAGCCAGTGATCAGCGGCCCGGCGCACATCTGGCCAGACGCCTGGCCCCTCGGTCTTCAAGTGATGCTGGGCCTGATCATTGCCGAGCTCGGGCTGTATGTTGCCCACAGAGCCGCGCACGAAATTCTTTCGCTCTGGCGGTTTCATGCGCTCCATCACAGCGTCGAGCGCCTCTGGGTCGTCAATACTGGACGCTTTCACCTCATCGATTCGCTCGTCAAGATCGCGCTCAGCCAGCTTCCGCTCTATCTCCTGGGCGCGCCATTGCCCGTATTCCTGTGGATCGGCGCAGTCACAGCCTTCATTGGCCTTCTGACCCATTGCAACATCGATCTTCGAACAGGACCGTTCGATCTGATCTTCAGCACGCCGCGCCTGCACCGATGGCACCATTCACGCGTTCTCGCCGAGGGAAATACCAATTACGGCGAGAACCTCGTCCTGTGGGATCAGCTTTTCGGGACTTATTTCAACCCAAGCCGCCGCCCGCCCGCCGATATCGGCATAAGCGGGCGTATTGCGGACGGATTCCTGGCGCAGTTGCTACAGCCATTTTCGGCAAACGGATTTCGCCAGATCCTCGGCCGCAAGGCAGATGCCGACGATCTCGACCCACCGCTCGGCCACCAGTAGTATTTTGCACCCCTGCTCTTTGCGGAAGTGCGCCGAATAGCCCTGCTGGGTTATTCGGAAGGCGCACTCCAGCGCGAGTCGCTCTGGAAGAGGTCATTGAGCTTGTAGGCGACTTCGGTGCGGTTGGTTGCCTTCAGCTTTTTCATGATATTGCGAATATGAACCTTCACGGTGCTCTCGCGCAGATTGAGCTCATAGGCGATTATCTTGTTCGCTTTTCCCTTGCGAAGTGCCTGTACGACCTCCGCTTGGCGAAGCGTAAACATGCGGGACAGCTCTCTCTGTCTCGGATTTTTGTCGACCGGAACCGATGCCGAGAAGCTGTTTCCGGCAAGAATAAAAGTGCCGCCGGCAACGGCCAAGGCAATGGCCTCAACGCACACTTCGATTCCGACCGAGGTCGGGATGAACCCACGAGCGCCGTGCTCAAGAACCTTCAATGTCTGATTGAGGTCGTCCCCATCAGCCAGAATGATGACTGGAGCAGGCGCAAGCTCAGCGGCAATGCTTGCGATCTCGTCGCACAGCAAGCCATCGCTCGTCTTGCGGCCAGCAATATTGAGAAGGACGGCCGATACACGCTCAAGCGTGTCTTTCTTCCGCCGCCATTCCGCGACAGAGCCCACCGCGAGAGCTTTCATTCCAAGACCGTTGCGTGTCAGCGTGGTCGCAAGACACTCTCGCTCCAGCGTCCTGCCATCTATGATGAGCAGGCACCGTTCGTCTTGGTGCTCTTGCTCCGCGTGACCGATATCACCGAGCACCCGGGGCGAAGCCGCCAATGCCTGGAGCTTGCCAAGAGGTGTTCGACCGCTTTCAAATTCCGAATGTACGTAATTCATACTAGCCTCATACTCAATAGTGTTCGAGGTGACCATTCGTAACGAAATTCAATACTCGGGGCGTTTCACCGTTATTGTGCCTACAAAGTAGTTTACCGTCTTTGGATCGTTTATGTCGTCTGGTTTCTACTTCATTAAGACCCTACATAGGTGATTACTAATAATCAATATAAAATATTTGTCTGATCTAAAATAATAAACGCCCAGTATATAAAATTGTACCATTGCGGGAGAAAAATCGGAATTTATTTTCACAAACTGGAGTAAACACCCATTATTATTGGGCTAGAGACTAACATGTCGAAATACGTTTCCTTAACAATAATAGATTGCTGTAGTTTCGTCTCTTCGTTTACTGCTGTAGATCGTATTATTGGCGGACTACTCGCCTGTTTTTTATTCAAATGTAGGATTTTTGCAATATGTCCAGCTGTATTACCGGTGACAGTGTAGACTGCTGATGGGCCGTTCGGGGCCATGTAATAGGTCGGTCAAGACAGCCATATTTACCGCGAGGTCGTCCGTGACCTCCGAGTTTGTATCGACCACCGGCCCTCATATCGTCGATGGCAGACGACGCATGTCCGCCCCTGCCGCCAGCGACAAAGCTTCCGTCACATCGTTGCTCGCGCGGTTTGGCTGTCTCTCCATGGAGCCTGCGATGGGTGAAAGTGATGCCCGTCGCACCGTCGTGACCGCCCGTATTCTCTCTCCGGAAGCGGACTTGCTGAAGATCTTCCGCGCCCCCCAAGCATACCTTCTACGTCGACGCGCTCGACACCACCGATGGCGCAGTCCTGGCCAAGTGGGTGCGGGGACCCTGAGTGCCGGGCGGCTATGTGGGCCAAGACCAATTCCTGGCGACATGGCAGCGGAAAAGTACGACCACCGCCGCCGCCGATTTCGTCAGTGCGCGATCGATGGGAGTGGCCTGCTACCCATCCTTATTCCTTGCCCATGAGGAGAAATGGCGCTTGGCAGGGAATGGCTATGGCCATGTCAAAGCGCTGGAGCAGGAGATCGGCGCGATACTCACCGCCAAATAGTTCCCTTCAGGTTCGAACTCTCGAAAGGAGACAGCAATGCCTATTGTCGCCGTATAGGTTACTCGTGAAGGAACCACGCCCGATCGCAATTCAGTATCCGCCGAGGAGAACGCCGCCATCATCAAGGGCGTCAGTCAGGCTGCTCGACGTCTTCAACGAGCCGCTTGAACCCACCTATGTCGGGATCGAAGAAGGCGATCTCGACATTGGCGCCGGGTCGGTCTTTCCGACCGCACATCCACAAACAAGCGCAGCGGCAGTAAAGTCCCGAAGCTGTCCCGAAGAACCCTGCCGCCGCCGACTGCGATGGGGCGGCGCCATCTCGGCGCATCGCGAAGCCCACAGCATCCTGCGACGAGCCAAGAGGAGCGGACATCAGCGCACGACATGGCATCGCTGCTCGACAATTGCCGAGTGTCAGCTCAGCCGACACGACATCGGCAGCCTGGAGCAGGACGGTTGTTAGGTAAGCTCCCTCTGGCGGAGAGCTGGAGTGCGCCTGCGACCTACCACAGATCAGAACCGCTGGGGGGCAGCCGGCTTGTTCCCGACGATAGCGTCGATACGGGCCAGCACGTCAGGGGTCAGCTTGTCTCTGTGTGCCAGCGCCGCCAGGTTGTCCTCAAGTTGGCTCATGCGCGATGCGCCGAGGATGACTGTCGACACATTACGGTTGGAAAGGCACCAGAGTAGAGCGAGATGGGTGATCGAAATACCTATCTCCTTTGCGAGATCAGCCAATTCCGCCACCTTGGCAAGCTGAGCACGGCCGGTTTCGCTAGACCATTTCTCCTTCAACCACTCGTAACCGGGCAGGTTCATGCGGCTATCGTCAGGCGTTCCCTTGTTGTACTTGCCGGTCAGAACGCCCGATGCAAGCGGCGACCAAATCGTAGTGCCCAAGCCCATGAGATCGTAAAGCGGCAGGTAATCGCCTTCGACCTTCTGGCGTTCGAACAGGTTGTATTGCGGCTGCTCCATGGTCGGAGGCGTGATGCGCAGATCGCGTGCAACCGCATAGGCTTCGGTCAATTGCTGGGCAGACCATTCCGACGTTCCCCAGTAGAGAATTTTGCCCTGGGTGATGAGATCATGCATCGCACGAACAGTCTCGTCGATCGGAGTATCGATGTCGGGACGGTGGCAGAAATAAAGGTCAAGGTATTCCACCTGCAGGCGTTTAAGCGCAGCGTGGGCGGCCTCGGTAACGTGCTTGCGCGACAGACCTCTTTGTGTCGGCTTCTGACCGCCCCAAAATACCTTGCTGGAAACGACGAAACTGTCTCGGCTCCAGCCGAGGGTCTTTAGCGCTTCGCCCATAACGACTTCGGACTTTCCGCTCTCATAGCCCTCGGCATTGTCGAAGAAATTTATGCCATTGTCGTAGGCATAGGCCATCAAACTCGCGGCATCGTTGCCTTCGACCTGTCGGCCGAAGGTAACCCAGGATCCGAAAGAGAACTCGCTGACCTTCAGGCCCGATTTTCCAAGACGACGATATTCCATGGTGCATTTCCTATGCGACATCAGATTGGGCAGCATAGGCTGATAGCCGCCGCAAAGACAATCGCCTTCCTGCCTGCTGATCGAGCGCCGTTGTGTGGCTCCTGGTTATTTGCGGTGGAAGACACCTCGTTTCATCCGCACGATCGTTCCCAACCCAGGCGGTATCTTGATGCCCGGCCAGTTCGCCAATTTCGTCTTTCCCAGCACAAGGCGACCGGATCGGTTGTCGCGCAAGCGGCTGTGGAATCATGACGGGCGATTTGTTGACGTCCTCAACGATGACCACAAGGTTCACCAGCCTCGCAGAACCCGCCTGATCACGTTGTTCCTTTAAGCGCCGGACCATTCTCGCGGTGAGCCTGGTCAGAATATAGATGAACCTGGACCCAGGTACCGTTCCGGCAGACTATCCAAACCTCGCTCCGTTCGCTGTGAGATAAACAGCATACAGGGACGTACTGGCCGTTATAAAAAGTCGGTTCAATTTCTCTCCGCCGAAGGTGACGTTGGAGACGGCTTCGGGAATGTGGATCTTCCCGATCAACGTGCCATCTGGATCATAAGCATGCACACCATCGCCGGCACTGCTCCATACCCTTCCTTTGCGGTCCACTCGAAAGCCATCGAACAGGCCAGCGGTGCATTCCGCGAAGATACCGAGATCACTTAGCTTGCCATCACCCGACACTGCGAGCTTTCGGATATGACGCGGCCCTCCCGGCAGGTGTGTCGCCCCGGTATCGGCAACGTAGAGCACGCTCTCGTCCGGGGAGAAAGCCAATCCGTTCGGCTTGACGAAATCGGATGCCACCTCCTCGGTTATCCCGCTGGTCGGATCGTGCCGATAGACGTGGCATCCTCCGATTTCCCCTTCGCCGTAGTCGCCCTCGTAGTCGTGAAGTATGCCGTAGCTCGGGTCGGTGAACCAGATCGTGCCGTCGGATTTGACAACAACGTCATTCGGCGAATTGAGACGCTTGCCTGCAACTCGGTCGGCCAGAACGGAGACAATGCCGCTGAATTCCGTTCGTGTGACGCGGCGCATAAGATGCTCACACGTGATCAGCCGCCCCTGATTGTCGACACTGTTGCCATTCGAGTTGTTGCTGGGCGAGCGGAATACGGACGTATGCAGGCTCGTATCATCGTAGCGCATCATCCGATTGTTTGGAATGTCTGAGAAAACCAGATAGCGCCCGGCGGCGAACCAAGCTGGCCCCTCCAGCCATCGGCCGCCCGTCCAGAGCCGCTCGACACGAGCGTGACCCACAAAGCAGCTTTCAAAGCGTGGATCGAGAACCTCGAAGCCAGTACCCACTATTTGCCCGAACATGATGCCGCTCCCGCTCGCTTCAGATTGTTATCGATATCATTTTGTGCTGTTTTTCGAAAAGCGTACAGATGCCAACATTCCGACAGCCGAGAAAAATTGTTGAAAATCTGGATTTTCTGAGCCCATATCGACGGATACCTGCAATAATATCGATTGTGCGATGATAGCGATAACTTTATTTTACGTCCTAATGGTCAAGCTCAGACGCAGATTTTGAAAGCGGAGATCCAGTGAAAAAAGAGGACGAGACCAGAGACAAGCCTCTCAAAGCCGGGGACGCTCAAAAGCTCACGATGGCGGAAGTTGCCAAATATGTAGGCGTATCGGCCATGACCGTTTCGCGTGCCTTTCGGCAGGATGCAAGTGTCTCCGAAGAGACGCGCAAGCGCATTATGGATGCAGTCGACGCGCTTGGATATGTGCTTGATCTGTCTGCCGGCAGTCTTTCATCCCGGCGTAGCGGCTTCATCGCCGCACTTGTACCATCCATCAACAATTCGAATTTCTCCGACACCGCGCGCGGCATTACGGATGCATTGGAGAATACGGGCCTTCAGCTCCTTCTCGGCTACACCGACTACTCTGCGGAGAAAGAAGAAAAGCTGATCGAGGCGATGCTGCGCCGCCGCCCTGAAGGCATCATCCTGACAGGTGGATCGCACACAGCCCGGGCTCGGCGCATGCTGGAAAAGGCCGGTATTCCAGTGGTTGAAACCTGGGAACTTCCTGAAGAACCGATCAATCATGTCGTCGGCTTCTCCAACAGCGAGGCAATGGCTCTCCTGGTCCGGGAGCTTGCCAAGCAGGGGTATCGGAAGTTCGGCTATATCGGGGGGACCACGGCGCGCGATACGCGGGGCAGCCAACGACGCAGCGGTTTTCTCAAGACTGTCGAAGAGCTGGGGTTGGGACCCGGACGGATGATTTCCTTCGGCGTGCCGCCCATCACCATGGAACAGGGTGCGCAAGCTATCGTGAGCCTGCTCGAGCGCTGGCCGGACACCGAAGTTGTGCTCTGCGTCTCCGATCTGTCGGCCTTCGGCGCGATCATGGAGTGCACGCGAAGAGGAATGAACGTTCCCAAAGACATAGCGATTGCCGGTTTTGGCGACTACGAGATCTCGTCGATCTGCCATCCCAGTATCACGACGATAAATGTCGACTGTTACGGCATCGGCAGTCAGGCTGCTGCCCGCTTGCTGGATGCCCTGCACACCGGCGACGCGGCAGGCGACGAGATCACATTGACCGGCTACAAGGTTGTGCTGCGCGAAAGCACCGTCCGCGCGGGCGCTTGAATTGGGCGTAACGTCAAAAGGCGATCTGCACTTTCATAGACCTGCTGCGATCGCTTGCCAGTTCGAAGGCGGCAACAGCTTCGTCAATGCCAAATACACCGGTGAGCAGCGGCTTCAAATCGACGCGACGTGCATTGATCAGTTCGACAGCGAGTCCAAACTCTTCGTGAAAGCGGAATGTACCGCGCATCTCGATTTCCTTCGACACGATCACATTCTGTGGAATGGAGACATCGCCGCCAAGGCCCAGTTGCACCAGCGTCGCACGCGGCCTGAGCACTTCCAGACCGGCGCGCACGGCCCTCTCGTTGCCAGACGCCTCGAACATGACGTCGAAGTAGCCCTTATCCGCGCTGTAGGCCGTCAGTTCCGCAGAGTCGGTGGCAACGTTGATGGTTCGATCCGCGCCACTGGTGCGTGCAAGCCCCAGTACACTGTCCACCACGTCCGTCGCAACGATTTCACGGGCACCTAGAACACGCGCGGCAATGATTGCCAGCATGCCGATTGGACCGCATCCGGTGACGAGCACCCGTTTACCCAGTAGTGATCCGGCGCGACTTGCTGCATGGAGCGTCACCGCAAACGGTTCGGCAAAGGCCGCCTCGTGGATCGATATTCCGTCCACCACCTTGTGGCATTGCCAACTCTCCGCCACCAGCCGCTGGCGAAAGCCGCCCTGAATATGGGGCATTGGCATGGCGCTGCCATAAAACCGCATGTTGAGGCAGTGGTTCTGCTGCCCCTTCATGCAGTACTGGCAATGGCTGCATGGACGGCTTGGGGAAATAGCCACGCGGTCGCCCACCGCAAGTGTTGCAACACCGGCCCCGAGCGCCTTGATTGTGCCGGCAACCTCATGGCCAAGGATCATCGGCTCGCGCAGTCGAACCGTTCCGAAGCCTCCGTGATTATAATAATGCAGATCAGAGCCGCAGATACCGCCGGCCTCGATCGCAATTTCCACCTGCCCCTCGCCGGCAATCTCCGGCTCGCGCTCTTCGATGCGCAAATCCTTGGCGGCATGAATGACAATGGCTTTCATGCTGGGGTCCTCATACGACGGGAGTGGGAAGCGTGGCGCCCGCAAAATGCGCCGCGAGATTGTCTCGAACCAGTTGGCCCATCGCCCTGCGTGTCTCGATGGTGCCAGAGCCGTGGTGGGGCTGCAGCACGACATTGTCGAGTGCCAGGAAACGCGCGTCGATCTTAGGTTCATTCAGGAAGACGTCCAAGCCTGCGGCCTGGATGGTGCGGTTCTGAAGTGCCGCGACCAGCGCTCCCTCGTCTACGGTCGTCCCTCGCGAGACATTGATGAATATGCTCTTCGAGCCCAGGGCGTTCAGCACCTCGGCGTTGATGATCTTCATAGTCCCCTCCCCTCCAGGGACAATGGTGATCAGAAAATCTGCCCAACCCGCAAGCGCAATCAGATCAGCCTGGTAGGCGTAGGGAACGTCTTTGTGATCGTGGCGGGTGAAATAGGCGATATCGCAGCCGAAGGCGGCGACCCGCTTGGCGATTGCCTTTCCGATCCGCCCCATGCCGACGATCCCCACCTTCTTGCCCGATACACGCGTCACCAACGGCATGGCAACGCTGCCCCATTGGCCGGAGCGGACGAAAACATCGGCCTGTGGAATTTGCCTTGCGGTGGCGAGCATCAACCCAATTGCAATGTCGGCGACATCCTCGGTAAGGACGTCCGGAGTATTCGTTACGCGGACGCCGTTGGCCCGGGCATATGACAGGTCGATCGCATCGGTGCCCACTCCGTAGCAGGAAACGATCTCCAGTTTCGGAAACTGCGCCATCAGATCGCCCGAAGCCCCGATTTCACCACGGGTCGCTATGCCCCGGATGCCGTTTCCGACCTTCGAGATGAATGCCTGTCGATCCGCCGCCTCCCACAAGCGATGGACACGGTAGGTCGACTCCAGGTCCACCATATCCCATTCCGGATAGGGTCCGGTCATCAAGATTTCTACCTTAGGCATTCCATCTCCATCCGCATTTTGTCAGTTGATTATGTTATCGATAACATATAATCCGAGCGAGGGATGTCAAGCAAGCTTTCGCTATGACAGAGTGATGTTGATCATCGCATACAGCGTGGATCGGAGGAGTTGTTTCGCATGAAAAATCTGTTTGATCTCACCGGCCGGCGGGCACTGATCACAGGCTCCAGCCAGGGGATCGGTTATGCCCTGGCCGAGGGCCTGGCACAGCATGGCGCCGAGATCGTCATCAACGGCCGAACGGTCGAAACTGTCGGCCGCGCCGTCGATGCGCTCAAGGGCCTGGGACATTGCGCGCATGCAGCCGTCTTCGACGTCACCAGCAAGGACGCCGCCGAAAGGGGCGTTGCCGCCATCGAAGCCGAAGTCGGTCCAATCGATATCCTCATCAACAATGCCGGTATGCAGTTTCGCTCACCGCTTGAAGAGTTTCCCGCAGACAAATGGGAGCTGCTTTTGACGACAAATATCTCGAGCGTGTTTTACGTCGGTCAGGCGGTCGCAAAGCGCATGATCGCGCGCAGACAGGGCAAGATCATCAACATCGCCTCTGTTCAAAGCGAGCTCGCCCGGCCTGGAATCGCCCCCTATACGGCCACCAAGGGGGCAGTTCGCAATCTGACACGCGGCATGTGCGCAGACTGGGCAAAGTATGGGCTGCAGATCAACGCGATTGCGCCTGGATACTTCAAAACCCCGCTCAATCAAGCCCTGGTCGACAATCCCGAGTTCTCTTCCTGGCTCGAAAAGCGGACGCCGGCCGGACGGTGGGGCAACGTCGAGGAACTCGTCGGCGCGGCCGTGTTCCTGTCAGGCAACGGCTCGTCCTTCATCAATGGGCACACGCTTTATGTCGACGGCGGCATCACGACCTGCCTCTAAGCTGATCTGCCGTCCGAGCAAACCGATGTTGTGACCGGTTCGCATCGGATGAGTTTGCAGCACAAGGGCTGAGAAGTCACAATCGTCACCGGAGAATACCATGCAGAACGACAACAGAGCAGATGTCGCGGTCATCGGCGCAGGCATCATGGGAACGGCGATCGTCTCGAGATTGATCGAAACAGGGCACAAAGTATCCGTCTTCGACCTCGATGCCGAGAAGGTCGCGGCTTTGGAGGCAAAAGGCGCTCGTGCTGCGGCCTCGGTGGAGGATGCGGTCTCACTGTCAGAGTTCTGCGTGCTCAGCCTCAACCACGCAAGCATCGTCCGTGCCGTCGTCTTCGGCGAGCACGGCGTTGCGGCGGCGGCCAGCGCAGGCAAGGTCCTGATCGACATGTCTTCCATCGACCCCGCCGAGACGGCGGATATGGCGATGCGGCTCCGTCAAGAAACGGGCATGGCATGGGTGGATTGCCCTTTGTCTGGAGGAGTACCCGGCGCCCTCACCGGAAAGCTGACAATCATGGCCGGCGGCAGCCTTGAGGACTTCGAGCGCGCGCGCACGGTGATGAGGCATCTTGCCGCCAACTACACGCTGATGGGGGCATCCGGCGCGGGGCAGACCACAAAGCTGATCAACCAGCTGTTTTGCGCCGTGCTCTTTCAGGCGGTCGCCGAGGCGGTCAAGCTGGCTGAGGCCGGCGGCGTCGATCCGGTCGCCATTCCGGCAGCGCTTGCCGGCGGCAGGGCAGATAGCCGGATACTGCAGGAATTCATGGCAAAATTCGCCGCCCGCGATTTCTCACCGACAGGCAGGATCGACAACATGCTGAAAGACCTGGATTCGCTTCAGGCCTTCGCGCTCAAAACAAAAACGCCGCTGCCGATGACCGGCACGGTGGTGGAAATTCACCGATTGCTGTGTGCTTCAGGTCTTGGGCCCAAGGATTCGGCCGAGATGATGCGCCTTCTCGACGGATTTCCTGTCGACTGACAACGATCGCTCCTTTTGCATTTCGGGAGACATCTTTCTACTTGACCATTTGGGAATGTTATCGATAACATACATCCAACGCAGCCTGAGCTCTGGGAGGAGCAACAGTGGAAGCCAAGAGACTGCTGGAGTTCCAGTCGATCACCAAGACCTTCGGCGGCACACAGGCGCTTTGCGACGTGTCAGTCGATCTGCGTGAGGGTGAGATCCTGGCGCTGCTGGGCGAAAACGGCGCCGGGAAATCAACGCTTATCAAGACGCTTGCAGGCATCTACAAACCCGACGGCGGCGACATCCTTTTCCGTGGCCAGAGCTACCACCACCGTCCTCCCAAGCCAAACGAGCGGCAGCCGGTCGCCTTCATCCACCAGGATCTAGGTTTGATCGAGTGGATGACGGTCGGCGAAAATATGGGCCTGTCGCAGGGTTTCACAATGCGCCGGGGCATTATCGACTGGGGCCGGACGCAGGCGCGCGCCAGGGAAGCGTTGAAACTGGTCGGCTGCGACTTTGACCCCACCACACGGGTCTCGGCGCTGTCGCGAACCGAAAAATCACTCGTTGCCATTGCCCGCGCGCTCGCAGTCGAAGCCGACGTCCTGGTGCTCGACGAGCCGACCGCCAGCCTGCCTGCCGATGAAGTCGATCGTTTGTTCAATGCGATCCGTCCCCTTAAGGATCGCGGCGTCGGCATGATCTACGTCTCCCACAGGCTCGACGAGATTTTCCGTATTGCCGATCGGGTCGCCGTTCTGCGCGACGGGCGCATGGTGGGACAAAAGCCGGTCAGCGAGACGACGCCGGATGAACTTGTGACGATGATCATCGGCCGCAGCGGTGATAATCTCTTCTCCAAGGCGCAGATCACGCCCGGCAAGGCGATCGTCAAGGTCCGCGACCTCGCCTGCGCTGCTACAGGCCCGGTATCCTTCGACATCAGGCAGGGTGAACTTCTGGGACTGGCCGGATTGCGGGGCGCTGGCCAGGAGCGTATTGGCCGCGCCCTCTTCGGTTGCGAACCCTTCGTCGGCTCGGTCAGGCTGCATGACGAAACTCCGGACCTTTCGAGCCCGCGTCGGGCAATGGCGTCGGGCATCGGGCTGATCGCCCGGGACCGCACGGAGGAGTCGGTTGCCCTGTCGCTCTCCGTTCGGGAAAATACCTTCATCAATCCGGGAGCGGTCGGACGCGGACTTCTGTCCTTCCTGTCCCCGCGTGGGGAAGCAGATCTTGTCCACGCGATCGGCCGCTCCGTCGGCCTGCGCCCGAACGACCCGGATCTACCCGTGGAGGCTCTGTCAGGCGGCAACCAGCAGAAGGTCGTCGTCGGCCGCTGGTTGGCGACGGGCCGCAAGCTACTGGTCGCCGAAGATCCGACCGCCGGCGTCGATGTTGGAGCGCGAGCGGAGATCTACCGCTTGATCACGCAGGCGCTCGACGCCGGCCTCGCGGTTGTGGTGGTCTCCACGGACTTCGAGGAAATCGCTCATATCTGCCACCGCGCCCTGGTGTTCTCGCGCGGTAAAATCGTCAGTGAATTGACTGGGAGCGCCCTGACCACGGAGGCGGTGATTACCGCGGCATCCGCATCAGAAGCCGCGTGAGCCAGCAGGAGAAAAGCCATGCAATCAATTGAATCCACCGCGCTCGAGCCGACCAGAAGCGAAATGGCCGACCTGTCGACCGCACAAAAGATCGGACGCCTGATCCCGGTCTATGGGCTGGTCATCCTGACCGTCATCCTGATCGTACTTTTCTCCATACTACTGCCAGATACCTTCCCCACCGTTTTGAACGTCCGCTCGATCGTATCGGACAAGGCAATTATTGCGCTTCTGTCCCTTGCCGCGATGATCCCGATGGCATCGGGGCGTATCGACCTGACGGTCGGGTATGGCATCGTGCTCTGGCATATTCTCGCCATAAGCCTGCAGACATCCTACGGTTTTCCCTGGCCGGTCGCTGTCGTGGTTGTTCTCGCGCTTGGCGTCCTGACCGGTTTCCTGAACGGCCTGCTGGTCGAGGTTGCGAAGATCGACAGCTTCATTGCGACACTCGGCACGGGTACGGTACTCTACGCGCTTGCGCTTTGGCACACCGGCGGGCGGCAGGTGGTCGGTGTCTTGCCGGAAGGCTTCTATGCGCTGAACGGTACGATGCTGTTCGGGCTGCCCATCACCGGCTTCTATGTTCTCCTGGTCGCAATCTGCATGTGGATCGTACTCGAATATCTGCCCATCGGACGGTATCTCTACGCCATCGGTGCCAATCCGAAGGCTGCGGCACTCAACGGCATTCCGGTCCGGAAATTCGTGATCGGGGCGTTCGTCACCTCGGGCCTGCTGGCGGCACTCACCGGCGTCCTTCTGGCATCGAAGCTGCGTATCGGCCAGGCGAGCGTCGGGCTTGAGTATCTCCTGCCGGCGCTGGTTGGCGCCTTTCTCGGATCAACGACGATCAAGCCAGGGCGAGTCAACGTCTGGGGGACTTTGATCGGCGTCATCATCCTGGCTGTCGGCATTTCCGGAATTCAGCAATTCGGCGGGTCGTTCTTCGTGGAACCGCTGTTCAACGGCGTGACCCTGCTCATTGCAATCGGCATCGCAGGTTACGCACAGCGCAAGCGCGGAGCTGTGAGGAGGATCACACCCGCGTCCAAATGATAATGCCGGACGCCGCCAGCATTTAACAAGAAACAATGGAGGAGTGAACATGAAACGCAGAACACTATTGCAGGCAACGGTCGCAACCGTCGCCATTATGATCAGCATGCCGGCATTTGCCGATCCAATGACCGACGCCAAGGCAGTGGTCGATAAGTATGCTTCCAAGGTGAGTGCGTGGGATGGCCCGACAAGCGGTCCCAAGGCCGCTGCCGGCAAAAACATTGTCATTCTTGCAGCCGACATGAAGAACGGCGGCATCCTCGGCGTCGTCAATGGTGTTCAGGAAGCAGCGGGTTCACTGGGATGGACGGTGAAGGCGCTTGACGGCGCCGGCTCGATCGGGGGGCGAACCGCCGCTTTCGGCCAGGCGATGGCGTTGAAGCCGGATGGCATTATCATCAATGGCTTCGACGCGGTCGAGCAGAAGCCCGCGATGGAAGCGGCCAAAGCCGCGGGTATTCCGATGGTATCCTGGCACGCCGCCTCCGCCGTCGGCCCGGTTCCTGAAGTCGGTGTCTTTGCCAACGTGACGACCGACGCAATGGAAGTTTCGAAGTCTGCCGCGGATTGGGCCTTTGCCGATGCCGGCGGCAAACCGGGCGTCATCATCTTTACCGATTCCACCTATGCGATTGCCATTGCCAAGGCCGATCGTATGAAGAAGGAGATCGAGGATCTCGGCGGCACGGTCCTCGAATATGTCGACACGCCGATTGCAGAAACGTCTCAGCGCATGCCGCAGCTCACCACGTCGCTTCTGCAGAAATATGGTGCGAAGTGGACGCATTCGCTCGCGATCAACGACCTCTACTACGACTTCATGGGGCCTTCGCTTGCCTCGGCGGGTATTGCAGGCGACGGAAAACCGGTGAACGTTGCAGCAGGCGATGGTTCGGAGAGCGCCTATCAACGCATTCGTGCGAAACAGTTCCAGGCCGTCACGGTCGCAGAGCCGCTCAATCTTCAGGGTTGGCAGCTCGTGGACGAGTTGAACCGTGCTTTTGCAGGCGCTCCCTGGTCCGGCTATGTGTCGCCGCTGCATGTGGTTACCAGCCAAAACGTTGAATTTGACGGGGGGCCGAAGAACACCTTCGATCCGGATAATGGCTATCGGGACCAATACAAGAAAATCTGGGGCAAGTAGCCATCAGTTGGGGCGTATCGAGCGAATACGCCCCGCACCTTTCCCAGTCGTTGTTGATGCGCATTCAGCCCGAGCTTTCGCGCTTTTGGAAGAGAGAACCCATGATCATTCGTTACGCACTGTTTGAAGGCGAAATCCAACCCGGCAAAGAAACAGACTTCCGCGATTTCGTGAAGGAACGGCTTGTGCCACTTTGGACGAAATTTCCAGGTGCCCAGGAAGTACGAGTACTTGACGGCCTGGAGCGCGATGAAGGTGCGCCGGTCTACGCAATGGCTCTCGCCATTCGCTATCCCGATATGAACGCAGTCAGCGCCGCCCTCTCGTCGGACGTACGCGCGCAGAGCCGCGAAGTGACCGGTGAACTCCTGCAAATGTTTGCCGGCAAGGTTCACCACCATCTGTTCGCAGCAAACGAGTACAGTCCGCTTGGTGTTTGAAGTGAATGCCGCGCTTTCGGCAAACAAGGCGGCGGCAGCGATCTTTATCTCGCTGCCTTCGACATCCGCGGCTACCGCCTCACGTCTCGCGGAAATCAGCCATCTTGGCCAGAGCTTAAACTCTCTCCTTCTTCTTGACCTTTTCCTTGGGTGTCGTCGGCTCGACTGGCGCATCAGGCGTCGGCGCGAGCAGCTTGCGCAGCGATGAAATTCTGTCCTTGACGAGCGGGCGGAAGCGCGTGGCACGGAAAGGCATGTCCGCCGCCCCATAACCTTCCGGACCGTCGTCGTTACCACGGTGCAGCTCCTCGAGCTTCACACCAAAGAACGTGCCGTCAATGTAGTGCGTGTACTCACCGACCCAGCGCAAAGTGTAGATCTCACCCTTGCGGATTCCCTGGTCGATGCTGACGTGCTTGAACTTGTCGTCAATGCAAACGACCTTCTGGCCAACGTGAAATTCGTAGCTCATGTCAGAACCTCCGCCTCAACCACCTGCGCCCGGAGGTGCATCATTTTCCAGATATTCGGAGTATTGCACGACCTCCTTTTCGATCGTGTCGAACGATCGCGTCGCCGCCCGCGCGAGTCTCACGCCCGGACCGCCGTCACTCTGGCCTTCATCAACCAAGACAACGCCGGCCGTCCTTAGCGCATCAACGACCGCATCCAGCGTATCGGTTCTGACCCGTATCCGATCAGCGCCGACACCTTCCATGTTTCGAACCGTGTTGATGCCAATGCCCGCATTGTCGGCAAGCGTTTGCTGATCCATTCCGACAAGCGAACGGGCGGCCCTGATTTGATTGCCACTTATAGCCAAGGCTATCTCCCAACGATCTGTAACTGGATAAAATACACACCTAAGTGTTGGCAGCAAATCAAAACCGAGATTACGGAGAATCAACGCTGGAAACACTGAACGTCCAGTCGGCATCGCCGCAATTATCTTCGCGTCGACCATCGAATTCCTGCGGCGACGGCAATGCCGAGAAGTGGCCATATCGCCCAGAATATTCCATGCCATGACAGAAGGTTGATGCCGACAAGGCCCAGCGCGACGACAGCAAGCGCTGCACTTGGCGGGTCCACGCGGCTCTGGTTCCGGGCCCACGACATCGCGGACAGCACAGCAAGCGCGAGGAGCGGCCAGGCTGCCCAGAACACACCTCGCCAGGATAGAACGTTGATGGCGATCACCGCCGCGGCGACGATGGCAAGCAAGCCCAACCGACGGTCGGTTCGCGTCGCCGCCTGCGGGGCAGGCTTTCCCGACGCGGACACCGACAACGCCGGCTCTTTTGGCTGCTGCGGCGCGCCGTTGGTATCCTCGCCGATCCGCACGGCATAACTCGGTACGGCGTCTGCGACATTCTTGACTGTCAAGGGACCGAGAAAATCGAAACCAACGGCCACTTTTTTGCGAACCTGGTCGTAGACCGTACTCGATATGACGATCCCACCAGCAGCAGCCGAGGTCTGAAGCCGCGCCGCAATATTGACCCCGTCGCCATAGATATCATCGCCTTCAACGATCACGTCACCGAGATTGATACCGATCCGAAACAGCATGCGCCCATCGGCCGGCCGTGCTGCATTCAGCCCGGCCAACTCGTTCTGGATGTCCACGGCCGTTCGCACCGCCTCGACAACGCTCGGGAACTCGGCGATCAACCCGTCGCCCCAGGTGTTGATCACCCTTCCACCATGCGCCCCGATCAAACGCGACATCGCATCACGATAGCGTTTCAGAGTGGCAAGTGTGCCTTCCTCGTCCACCCCCATCAAGCGGGTATAGTCCTGAACGTCGGCAGAGAAGATGGTAGTCAGCTTACGTTGCGTCTCGCTCATAATGCCTCGACCCTAGCTCATCTTCCGCCTCGCGACGATCCTGACGCGCGATTGAGACAAATGTGAAATGTATGCTGCGACTTTTCAACCTGGTCCCGGTCGCAACGGCCCGCGTCATGCTGCTCGGAAGATGCGCAATCCCATACAACAAGCCTCACACGCGACGCACGACCAACGCCTCAACTTTTGCCGACAGCTCTCAACCGATGGATGTCTCATGCAGCAACGTTCCTTTTCGCATGACTGCTGCATCGTTGATCACCCGGTGAAAACAGTCTGAAGAGAGGAAACATCACGGGCGTGCATGAAGGCCGCGATCGTCACATCGGACAGGAAGTGGGCGCCCATCACCACCCTGTCCAAGGATGCAAGGCATCAGCCGGCCGGGCGGAATTGCTTCGGGAGGAGTACAACGAAGGCCAAAAGGGCCGATTGCCGAGGCGCTTTCACCGACGGGAAAGAGCAGTTGCGGGAGCACCCCCGGTTTTCCCTCGGGCATCGAAGCACACGGCATCGACCTCTTGGTGAGCGGAACCGTCCCGCGCAGGAAATTGCCGCGCCCGAAGGTGGCGGGGCCATCGTGACGACGGGGGGCAGCTACGTCACTTCACGTGCAGCGGTGGTTCCAACGTCTGGACGATCTTGCTTGCGGCAACAAAATCCACCTTTCCGGAACCCAGAACCGGTACTTTTCCTATCCTGATCTCCGCCGGCACCATCATGTCCATCGCTCCCATTGATTTGGCGAAGCTGGTGAACTCAGCGCGATTGGCATGCGGCGCATCCGTCAGCAGAATCAGCCGCTCACCCTTCTTCGCATCAGGGACGGAGGAAACAACCGAAAGTGCCCCGGGCCACAACTGGCCGGCAAGTGCCTCGACGGCTGCGAGCGAAATCATCTCGCCGCCGATCTTGGCGAAGCGCTTGGCACGGCCGCGGATCCTGACGAACCCGTCATCGTCGATTGTGACAATGTCGCCCGTGTCATGCCAGCCATCCCGGAGCGGTTCAACAACGCCGGGGTTCTCGGCGCGAAGATAGCCGGCCATGACATTTGCGCCACGAATGAAGAGACGGCCACCTTCCTCTATGCCGGGTACGGGCTCGAGCTTCCATTCCATGCCCGGCATGATCTTGCCGACAGTGCCCGAGCGATTGAACATCGGCGTGTTCAGCGAGATGACCGGTGCGGTCTCCGTGACCCCGTAGCCCTCCAAAATGCGCAGGCCGAACTTTTCCATGTAGGTTTCGCGCGTCGACGGTTTCACGGGCTCGGCACCCGAGAAGATGTAGCGGATCGACCGAAAGTCATAAGGGTGCGCTGTGCGGGCATAGCCGTTCAGGAATGTATCGGTCCCGAAAATGATCGTGGCATTTGAGGTGTAAATCAGTTCCGGTACGATGCGATAGTGCAGTGGCGACGGATAGAAATAGACTGGCACGCCTGCCACCAGCGGCAGAACGGTCCCCGCCGTCAAACCGAAGGAGTGGAACACCGGAAGGATGTTGAAGACCTTGTCCCCGGAATGAAAGTCGATACGCGAGGCTGCCTGCGCGGCATTCGAGAGAATATTCCGATGGGTCAGAACGACACCCTTGGGGGTACCTTCCGAGCCCGACGTGAACAGGATCACGGCGGCATCATCAGCTGTTCGCTTGACCCGCGGCGTGTACTTCCTGAGAATGCCGCGAACCTTGTCGGGAAAAGCCACCGTCTTGCGCAGGTCGTCAAGCCAGACAATTTTGACCTCCCTTTCAAGATCGGCGACGACCGAGCCGAGCTTGCCCTGCTCGACGAAGGCGCGCGAGCAGAGCACATGCTTCACCTGTGCAGCCTTGCACGCCGACAGGATATTGGAAGCGCCCGCGGTGAAATTCAGCATCGCCGGAACCTTGCCAGCGGACATGACACCGAGCACGGTCGCGGCGGTGCCGTTGGCGTTCGGCAACATCACGCCGAGTACCTTGTCATCGGGGAACAGCGTGGTGAACTTGGCGCCGAGCACGGCGGCGGCGGTCAGCAGCTTGGCATAGGAAAGCTGGCCGGAGATGGGATCCTCGACCGCAAGTTTTCTGCCCCCCCTTTCCGAAGCCGTCTCGATGATGCGTTCCAGCACGGTCAGATCGGTGTTTGTCGTGCGGAACATCAGCATTGACATCACTTGATAGAGCGCGGCGCCCGCTGCGATGCGGCGCTTGCGTCCCTTGAGGTCCGCGGGCACGTCGAGCTTGACCGGTTCGAGGATCGTCACCTTGACCTTGGGGAACAGTCGACGACGCACCTGTCCACCGGAAAGGCGCGAGAAGTAGCTTTTCTCGAGCCCATCGATGCGGACCGGGACAACCATCGACCCTGTCTTGTCGGCAACCATGGCCGCTCCGTCGTAGACCTTCATCAGCGTGCCGGTGACCGTCAGGCGGCCCTCCGGAAATATGCCGATCGCGCTACCCTCGTTGACGATCTTGATCAGCGAGCGTGTCGCCATCGGCTTCGTCGGATCAAGTGGCAGGAACTTGCACATCTTGAGGAAAGGGCGAACCCACCAGGCCTGGGCAATCTTGTAGTCGACGGCAAAGACTGGCTCTTCTTCGGTAATCGCAAGAGCAAGTGCTCCATCGAGAAAGCTCACATGATTGAGTGCGATGATCGGCGCTCTGCCAGCCTTCTTGATGTTCTCCAAACCATCGACCTCAAGACGCATGAAGGCGCGGAACAATATTGAGATGAAATCCCGGAACGGGTTGGTCGGCAGCGTTTTCAACATCAACCAGGCCACGCCAATGTTAATGACCGAGAGGCTGAGAATGATCATCGGCACGGGGACACCGACGGCCTGCAAGATTGCAACCAGCGCCAGGCCGGTTGTGATAAACAATGCGGATAGAACGTTTGCGGCTCCGATCACGCGGGCGCGTCGGGCCTCGGCGGCCCAGGTCTGCATTGCGGCAAACGTCGGTACCGCCATGAAGGCGCCGCCAATCGCCATGCCGGCAAGGTCGATCGCCACGCGCACGGTCCTTGTACCGGCAAAGAAGGCGGTGATCGTATCGGCGTGGGAGGTCGACTGCAGACCCCACAGGTTCCAGGCGAGATCAATTCCGAAGAGCGCGACGATGGCGGTACCCACGGGCGCCGGCAGCAACACGACACGACCCGCCGACATCCAGCCGGCAATCGCGGAACCGACGGCAATCGAGATTGCAAACGTCGCCAGATACGCAGGGACGATGATTTCCGAGCCGCCGAGGATCTCGGTGACCATGATCGGCAGCATCGACATGACGAATGCGCCGACAAACCAGAACCAGCAATTCATCAGGGCCGAGCGCCAGATCCGTTGGTCCTGCCGCAGTTCGTTGACGAGTGTGATGCTCGAGAGGAAGACGTTTGTGTTGATGTCCAGATCAGGCGCTTTGGATCCCGTCGGGGGGATCATACGCGCGCAGAACCAGCACAGAACGGAAAGCCCCATCATCATCGGCCCGAACACAAAGACATTGTCGCCCTTGTTGAAGGCGACCGCAGCAACGATGGTGCCGGTCAGGATAGCGATGAATGTGCCGCCCTCGATCCAGGCGTTGGCCTTTGGCAAGTCCTTGCGTTCCAGGTGATCTGGGAGAATGCCGTATTTGATTGGGCCGAAGAGCGACGAGATGACGCCAAAGCCGAACAGAGCCAGCATCAGTATCCAGATCGACGATAGCGCAATGCCAATGACGGAGATTGCGGCGACTGCAATCTCCGCACGCTTTAGGATCTCCGCCATATGTGCCTTGTCGTATTTGTCGGCAAGCTCGCCGCCAACTGCGGACAGAAGCAGGAAGGGAACGATAAAAATCCCTCCGGCGAGCGTAATAAGCGAAGCGCCCTCGGCGGCCATCTGCGCGAGGATCAGGAAGATGAGCGTCTGCTTGAGGAAATTGTCGTTGAAGGCAGAGAGGAATTGCGTCCAGAACAACGGCGCGAACTTCCTCGATGTCATCAGATTGCGCTGCATGGCTGTTCCCCGTTTTTTGATCGCAAGAGAAAGCCACAGAGTCGTTTCGCAAAAGTTGCAATTGGAAAGCAACTCTGTGGTGTGGTTAAGGAGGCTTAGCTTTCGTTGCTACGATTGAAATTAACGAGGAGCTTTTCAGTCTTTGCGTCCTCGATCTTGCGGATCAGCTTTTCGGATTCAGCATTATCGCGCAGCGTCTTTGTGATGTTCACCGTTGTCTGCACCAACATCAAAATGCCCATGGCGAGATAACCTTTGCCCCAAAGGTCGAGAGGCATCATGTAAAGGCCGGCGGCGAGCATGAAGGCTGCCGTGCCGAAGGAGATGTAAGAAAAGCTGACCCAGCTTGGGGAATGCATCTGGAAACTGTCGTTCATGGTCGTGGTCCCTTCGTTGGATGAAATACGCTTTAGGCGGCGTTGCTCAGGCGTGTCCGGAGCCGGGCGAGCACATCATCGGCGGATGAACGCAGCGGCGAACCGCAGCCGGCGTTGGCGAGCTTCTCGACAATTCCGGCCGAGCGAGGGGCAGCGCTGTCCATCTCCTTGAGCACGGCATTCATCATGTCGTTCTGGCTTTGGCGTGCTCGAAGGCGCGCAAGCGTTTCTTCCGCGTCGTCGAGTGTTGCGAGACCGGAACCGGCCGCCGCGAGGTCAATCGTCTGGGTTTGTTCGGTGGCGCGGGCCAGTCGTTCACCGCGCTGCAGTTCCTGCAGTCGGGCCTCGGCGGTGCGCACGATGCCCTTCAGCTTGGAGATCGCATTCGTGAACTGGTCTTGAGCCTTCTCCGACGCGTCCCGCTCCGCTTCGAGAAAGGCGATCGCGGTCGCAGCCTCGCGAGCAAGGTTCTCGTTGCCCTTTTCCAATGCGGCAAGGGTGCGTATCTCCAGATCGGCCATCCTTGAAAGGATCGTAGCGTGCTGTCCCTTCTCCTGCTCGTTCTGGACAATGGCAACCGCGACGGCATGGCGGGCAGACTGGATGGCACGGGCCGCATCGCGGATCTGTTGGCTGAGAAGCGGCATGGCGTTGCGGATTGCGAGGGCCTGCTCGGCGTCATGCGCCCTGCCCCGCAGCAGTGTGACAATCAGGTTGAACATTCGGCGTCTCCCATTTATGAACGTTGTTCATGAGGAAATTTCTGACACAAGAATGAACGATGTTCAAGAATTATTTTGAACGGCGTTCATAAATCGAAATGGAATGGTAAATGGCCGGACGGAGAGAAGAAAAACGCGAAGATCTCAAGGCCCGCTTGATTGATGCGGCACGCACCCGCATCGCCAATGAAGGGCTGGCAAACCTGAGGGCGCGCGACATCACACAGGATGCGGGCTGTGCGCTCGGGGGGCTTTACACGGTTTTCGCGGACCTCAGCGAACTCATCATCCATGTCAATTCCACGACGCTCAAGTCCCTGGAAGAATCGCTGGCTCTTGCCGAGGTCAAGAACCGGACGCCGACGGATCGGCTCCGAAATCTGGCACGGGGATATCTCAGGTTCGCGCTTGCCAACCGCAATCTATGGAAATCTCTGTTCGACCATTATCCCCCGGAAGGTACACCCACACCTCAGTGGCATCTCGAGGAGCATCTGTTCCTAATGGGTGTGATTGCTGAGCCCTTGGCTGGACTTCAGCCCGATATGCCCGAAGAGGAAAGGTCCATTCGTGCGCGCACCCTGTTCGGTGCTGTTCATGGCGTGATTAGCATCACTTTGGAAGCGCGCTTCGTAGGCTTGCCGCCAGATCGCCTCGAACGCGAGCTTGATGAATTCGTGCTGACCATTGCTGCCGGTGCCGCTTCAAGACAGAAGCGTCAGCAATAGACGGGATTGGGCTTTCAACAGAACGAGCCGTGCTGCATAAAATGAGTCGACTCGCTCGAGGTAATACTAGACGTAACTGCTGGCTTCGAAACGGGATGGAGCACACATGATTGAGA
The DNA here is from genome assembly GCF_056406295.1 of Rhizobium sp. P1_C7. NCBI lineage: Bacteria > Pseudomonadati > Pseudomonadota > Alphaproteobacteria > Hyphomicrobiales > Rhizobiaceae > Rhizobium > Rhizobium sp. P1_C7. The sequence continues at coordinate 98,021 of NZ_JBFUAL010000003.1, read as the reverse complement.
ACAGGCTGCCGATGCTCGGCTCCGCGGAGCTGTCAGAGGCAGGCATCTTCACCTGGAACATCGAGACCGATACTGTCTTTGGTGACAGCGCGATCGCCCATTTGTTCGGAATGAGCGTCGCCGATGCATTGAGCGGCCAGCCGATTGCCGCCTACCTGCAGTGCATCCATCCTGACGATCTTGCGAACGTGGCTGGAGAAATCCGCGAAGCGATCACGACCGGGGCTCCCTACCAATGCCAATACAGGGTTCTTGGCGCTGGAAAAATCTACCGCAACGTCGAAGCTTTCGGACGCTGCTTCCACAGCCGGGAGGGCCAACCAGTCCAATATGCAGGTATCGTGTTTCCGTTCGACGGATCCGAAACCGCTTCCGATCCTCTGCTCGAAACTTGCACGGCGGCACTGCGCATTGCCGTCGACACAGGCAGAGATGACGTTGCCGCCAAGTTGGGCGCCATCGTCCGCGATCTGGAAGGGACGCGCTCGCTGCTGAACTGAGGACGCCTGACGCTGTCCTAGCGCAATCGACTGCTCACCCGTCTTTGTCGAGGAGATGGTCATGAGCAACACGGATCCGCGCATAAGCGACCGGCGGGCAGATGCCTGCGCCCTGCCCCTTCAACGACGACATGTTCGACCGTTCCTTGGCGCTGCTCGGACGCCACTTCGCGCGCCCGAGAGCCGACACGGTGGTTGCCGAGATGTGCCGCGTCGTGCGGCCCGGGGGGAGTAGTCGCCGCTGCCGTTTGGGATCATCTCGGCGGCATGCCTGCCATGCGCATATGGTCGATGCAGTAGCGGCACTCAGCGACGGCGGCCTGCAGCTCAGTACCCGATCCTCCTTTCAGCCGTTGATGCAACCAGGTGAAATCAGACAGAGTTTTCTCGAGCACAACCTCCTGGATGTCTCCGAAACCCGGTTGACGATAGGGATGGACTACCAGAACTTCGACGACTTCTCGCCACCAATCGCCGCGGGCGAAGGGCCACTCGGAACGTTTGTTGCGACCATCGACGCTTCGCAGCGTGCACGGACGGAAGCCGCAGTACGTGACGCCTACGAGGCCGGCCTGCCCGAAGAGCCACGATGCTTTGCGAACGTGGTCTTGGCCTGCCGCGGTGTCCTGCCGCCTGACTTGGCGGGCATGCATCGCAGACACCCGGTAGGGAAGTGTTGCAGACGACGCTGTCGAGCTATAGGTATTGCGTCGCGGCACACAGCCGCGCACAAGCAACGAGGATGAGTCATGGCCACTGGTACAGTAAAATTTTTCAACGACGACAAGGGATTTGGCTTCATTACGCCCGAAAATGGTGGAGCTGACGTATTCGTGCACGTGTCCGCGTTGCAGGGGGGCAGTTCGCTTAGGGAAGGGCAAAGAGTAAGCTACGACCTGGGCCAAGATCGCAAGACCGGGAAGTCCAAGGCTGAAAACGTCAGCGTGCTTTGATCAGGTTGACTGCCTGATCCAGGGGCTTCGCCGCGAACCTTAACCGGTCGTTGGTGTCGGAAGGGCTATAGTCCTTCCCCCCTGACAGGGACGACAGGCGACCGTCACCTGCACGGTCGTATTGCTCGCGCGATCCTCTACCGTGTCCGATCTCCCTATGCGTTTTCGGAGGTCGCTCGTGCGCCTCGTCTATCCGCTATTTGCCTCGGATGTGCTGTCGCAGTGGTTGTGAGCATGTGGTCGTTGGGCCGAATTGCAATGAGGTGCTTGCACCCAGTCCAGATACCGACCGGCGCATCCATGCGGGTGGCCGGTGACGCCTGACCCTGCCGAGCCGTTGCGATGCGCCATACCAAGGGCGACATTGACGGACAGGCGGCCGATTGACTGATCACCCAGGGGTGATCGACGGACTTGTTCCACCCGGCGCAACATGGTGACGATAGTGTCGCAGGTGTTGACGCCTAAGGTTGAGACCCGCACCTCCACCTCCCGAGGAAAGACCAGCGTTGATGCTTCCATCCCAGCTCGGGATTTTGGCACCGTATTGCGATGGCCATAAACGGTCCGTTAGGGATCTGTTGACCATAATTGCAAGCCAAGTGCCGTCGCCGATGTGACGCTCTTGATTCCACTGCCCTTCACCAATGACGAGAGTCGTGTTCGTGCATCAAGCAATCTTTTCCATCCCGACTGCCACGTTCGCCATGCTCTTGTCACTGGTCGCCCACCGAGCGATGCTCATCGCCGTGTTATTGTTGGCCGCCACCACAGGAGCTGCGCAGGCAGCGGCTGACGACCGGGCGCTCAAGCTCTTCTTTACCCACACGGGCGAAAGAGCGACCATCGTTTTCAAGCGCAATGGCAAATTCGACCCGAAGGGCCTCGTGCAGATCAATCGCTTCCTGCGCGATTGGCGAAAGAACGAGCCCACCAAGATCGATCCACGGCTGCTCGATCTGGTCTGGGAGGTCTATCGCCGAAGTGGCGCAACCGATTCCATTCATGTCGTCTCGGCCTACCGCTCTCCGTCCACCAACAATATGTTGCGAAGCCGTTCGCGCAGTACCGGCGTCGCGAAGAAAAGCCAGCACATGCTTGGGAAGGCGATGGACTTCTATATACCGGGAGTAAAGCTCTCGACGCTACGGACGCTGGCCATGCAGATGCAGGTGGGCGGCGTCGGCTACTATCCGACGTCCGGATCTCCGTTTGTGCATCTGGACGTCGGCAATGTTCGCGCCTGGCCCCGAATGTCGCGGCAAGAGTTGGCTCGGCTGTTTCCCGGTGGCCGGACGCTTCATCTGCCGGCAGATGGCCGACCCCTGCCTGGCTATGAGGTAGCAGTAGCAGATCAAAAGAAACGCATTCGCCCTTCGGCCATCGCGAGTGCTCGCGCTGCAGACGACGACGAAGATGCCGGGTCGAATGCGGCTTCGTCCGAAGACCTCACGGGCGGAAGTCTCGTCACTGCCCTTTTGCCTGTACCTCAAAGCCGCACCGAGAATGGACTGGCAGCACAGTTCGGAAAGCAGTCAGGCGAAAATAGCGGGGATCGTCCCGTCCCCGACGTTGCGTCCTATACGGTACCGCTGCCGGCGCTGCGACCGGATCAAAGCGACGGTGCCACCTCGTCCACACCGATCGAGGCCGCTCCGGTCATATTCGCAAGCATTGTCGTGGGAAGGAGCCCGACAGGAGAGCTGCTCGTGAGGGAACCAGCCAAGAATTCGATAATCAATCATGTCGCGACGATGCAGCCTGTGGCCACCGGGTCCGCGCTCACCTCCCGGGAGGTGTCAGCCGGGGTCGGCACTATCTCCGCCAGGGCGCTTGTCGCATGGGCGCTGCAGCCTCCCGGCATCGCTGTCGATATGACGCCCCCTGGCCTTGTCGGATTCCACCTCCCTCACGTAGGTGATGCAGGTGAAAGCAATCGCCGCGTCTCCGAACTTGCCAAGGACAGGTTCAACGCTGACAGGTTCGGCATCGAAGGTTGAGGCGTATTGCAGCAAGTCTCTTGGCGCCTGCAGGGGTGGACTTGTCAAGAAGGTGCTTTACCGAAGGTGTGACGTTGCCCGATGCGGTCGTTGCGCCTGCGATGCCGGCTCTTAGGGCCTGGCAAGCGGAGACCAGAACACTTTCGCGCAGAAGCGCGCCGCCCATCAGGTAGATCACGTGGTCCCCGTAGGCCCGCTGCATGTCTGAGCTATCTCGACATTACGGCGACTGACAAAATTCAAACGATGGCGAGATTCCGGGTTCGCCGACGGTGCGGTTCTCCGCCATCCCTCCTCTTGATCGGTCTTGCCATCGAATTTGAGAACCGTTCCCACACTGCGCAAGCGCAGCAATCTGTTGAACAGAGCGTTCAATCGTCTTTTGATGGCTAACATCCCTCCCCATGTTATGCCAACCACAGGTCAACACCGGACCGCGACATTCAATGGGCAAAATCATGAAGAAAATCGGTTTCCTTTCCTTCGGCCACTGGGCACCCTCACCGCAATCGAAAACCCGATCTGCGGGCGACGCGCTCCTCCAGTCGATTGATCTGGCGGTCGCCGCGGAAGAACTCGGCGCCGACGGCGCCTATTTCCGCGTCCATCATTTCGCCCGGCAGCTTGCCTCCCCTTTCCCGCTCCTGGCGGCTGTGGGCGCTAAAACCAGGACGATAGAGATCGGCACAGCGGTCATCGACATGCGCTACGAGAACCCTCTCTACATGGCTGAAGACGCCGGGGCTGCCGATCTCATCGCCGGTGGTCGCCTGCAGCTCGGCCTCAGCCGAGGTTCCCCTGAGCAGGTCATTGACGGCTGGCGCTATTTCGGCTTCCAGCCGGAGGAGGGTGCGAGTGATGCTGATCTCGGCCGTGGTCATGCCGAGGTATTCTTGCGGGCGCTGAAGGGCGATGGGTTTGCGCAACCCAATCCGCGCCCGATGTTCCCGAATCCACCCGGGCTACTGCGCCTCGAGCCCTATTCAGACGGTCTACGCGAGCGCATCTGGTGGGGCGCAGGATCGAACGCCACCGCCGTCTGGGCAGCCAAGCTTGGCATGAACCTCCAGAGCTCGACGCTGAAGGATGACGAAACCGGGGAGCCCTTCCACGTCCAGCAGGCAGCGCAGATACGCGCCTATCGGGACGCCTGGAAGGAGGCCGGGCATAGCCGCACGCCCCGCGTGTCCGTCAGCCGGAGCATCTTTGCGCTGGTGGATGATCGGGACCGGGCCTATTTCGGACGTGGCGGCAAGGAGCAGGACTCGATCGGCTACATTGATGAGAATACCCGCGCAATCTTCGGTCGTTCCTACGCCGCAGAGCCAGAAGCGTTGATCGCCCAACTGACCGAAGACGAGGCCGTCGCCGAAGCCGATACTCTCCTCCTCACCGTCCCCAATCAGCTTGGCGTCGAGTACAACGCGCATGTGATCGAGGCGATCCTGAAGTATATCGCACCAGCGCTCGGCTGGCGTTGATGGATGCCGCGAATTTGTCCCGCCCTGAAGCCCGCGAGGGTCCTGGTTTCGATCAGGGCCTGGCCGACGCATTCGGCGTGGCAAATCATCCCGGCCCTGTCACTGATCCGCGCCTGAACTTCCGTCCGGATGGACTTCAAAGCAAGTGGACGGTCTGGCGCCAGCATGCCCCACGTCTGAACCGACTATGATGAAGTCTGGTGTGCCGCCCATCTCATACCTCGGCTTGCGACCTGGCTGGTGCAATGACGTGGCCGGACGCTAGCGCGTATGCCCTAGATCGTCAGGCGTCAGCTGCATCTCGCACAGGAAATGGGTTCATGCCGGCTTTTCGATGACGCTTGATTCAAACGTCCGCCGGGATGATCGATTTGGACGACAAGGAACACATCCCCTGCCCGGCAGTTCTTCCTACGCAAACAAAGGAGAAATGACATGGCCAACGTTCTTAAAGCCGGGTTCACTGGATCGCCCACCGACCAACCGGAAGGTATTCGCAAAGCCGCTCAAAGCGCAACTGACGCGGTGAAGCGCGAAACCAATGCGCTTGCGGTTGGCGCCGCTGATCACCCCCACACCGCCACGACAGTGGTACTCGCGATCGGCGCGTTCGCATTCGGGCTCGGATACCTTATTGGGCGGGCTTCTGCCCACGGCCCACATTACTGAAAGGCAAGGAAACCCGTGCGCGTTTTTCGATTGCTACACGCGCCCTGACGTCGCACGAGCTAGCGCTGTCCGCTGGTGCCGGGCACCTCCATTTTGGGAACAATATGGTTTTCCAGTCATTGAATTGGCAGTGGCGCTGATCCTGAAGCGCTGCTCGGCCGGCGACCAACCTCAAATCGTCGGTGGGAAATATGAGCCCGGTGTCGGTCCCTCCGCACCGGGCTCTTGCATTGCGGGCAAGACCATATGTGTGGGCCGCGCAACCTTGGGCACTGCAAATCGACAGGCGGACAGGACACGTCGTCATCCAAGGCAGATCGACGTGGACAAGCGCGTGTCGTTACCAATCGCCGCGTCCCCCGTCACATCTCGCAATGGAACAAAAGCTCACCTGTAGATTTAGTATTGCATATCAACACGGAGGAATCCCTGTGACTTATGATCCTAACAGAGAGCCTGAACTTCGGACCACCCCCCCGTTAACGCGACGCGGCAGCTCATGGGGCACGTGGATTGCCGTTGCGGCTGTTATTCTTGTAGCAGCGTTTGCATGGATGCAATGGGCGCCCTCGCCTGGAACCGACCAGGCAACCACGGCGTCGACGAAGCCCCCGATTACGCAGCCATCTCCCGAAGCGATGCAGCCCGCTACGCCGCCGGTTGCCGCCCCGTCGGACAACAGCGGCAGCACAAAGCCATAGCGATTGCGTATAGTTTCTACAGGGTCGGCGCGGATGGCGCGCCGACCGCGCCGGGAGGTGACAATATTCCCCGCGGTTTGCAAACACTGTCAGCTCCCATCGAGCGCGACAGGGTTGGCGCAGTGTATCTTGCCCGATACCGGACAGTCGTGAAGACGTGGCGATGCACCTTCTCAATCCCGTCGGCAGTGGTCCCCGGTTGGTGTTCCTCCGCGAGAAAACCGACAGTATGGATGCTCAATTGACCCAGGATCGAATGCGACGAATGCAGGCCCAATGAAATCCTGCGACGATTTGACTGAAGAGACGGTCCTGAGGGACGCAGACTGTTCGGCGTTAGTCCTCTTCCCAGCCAAAAACGCTGCGCCCGCCATAACTCGCCGAGTCACGAAACTCGCCTGCGACGATTTCCTTCAGGTCAGGACCGGTTGCGTATCGTTCCAGTTGACGTGCTTGCAGGTCCAAGCGCCGAAGGGCAGCCAACTCTTCATCCTGACCAAGCCTGCCCCGAGAAACCGCTGACTTCATAATCCTTATCGTTTCATCGTAGACCTTTAACGGTACGGGAAACGGATGCCGGTCTTTCCCGCCATGGGCGATCGAAAATCTTCCCGGATCCGAAAACCGGCATGGCGCGCCATGAACGACTTCAGCAACCATCGCAAGCGCGCGGACGGTGCGCGCGCCGACGCCGGGCACAAGCAATAGATCCTTGTAATCCACCGGTGCCCGGTTTGCCGCAGCCGCCAGGGTGCCATGCAGTCTCTTCATGTTGACGTCCTTCTGGCGAAGGTCGTGATGCTTCGGCATGACCAAATGAGGAAGCACAAGCTGGTCAGCAGCCTGGGCCACGGGCTCAGCGTGGCGCTCCAGTGCTGCAGCAGCCTCACGCACGATACGGTCCGGGCCCAAAGTGGCGAGAATGTCGAGCTGACCACCGCGCGAGCGGTCTGCTCGTCTATCTGCAAGATTTACGATTTCGCCCTGAGGCCGCCCCTCAATTGCGCTGTGCGGGGAATCGACGAAGCTCTCCAATCCTTCGGACAGCCAATGGTATCGCCTGGCCTGCCGTGTGGTGTCGTTCATTCCCTGCTGGACAACAACCCAATGACCGTCGTCGGCAACGATGAAGCCGTGCAGATAGAGATCGAAGCCATCCTGAACAGCCGCGCTGTCAACCTTCGCGACCAGGCGGCTGACGTTGGCCAAGGCCGCCCCATCGATTCCCACACGAAACCCAATGTCTATCAGCTCGTCTGGGGTCTTTCGAGATTGAGAGCCTCGCCCCCCGCAAACATGAACACCAAGCTCTGCGGAGCGGGGCTTGAGACCGCGCTTCAATGCTCCGAGGACGCTTGTGGTGATCCCGGACGAATGCCAGTCCATTCCCATGACGGAACCGAAGGACTGGAACCAGAAGGGGTGGGCCATCCGGCGCAAAAACTCGTCACGGCCGTAGTGGTGTATGATCGCCTCAGCAACCAGTACGCCAAGTTTCGTCATGCGATCGGCCAGCCAGTGGGGGACGCGTCCACCATGAAGCGGCAGGTCTGCACTTCCGGATCGTTTTGACATTTCCCCAGTATTTACGTGAAGGTTGAGGGGAATGCAATTCAGGTTGGATCCCAATATCCTGTGTCGGTGCGTGACCCGTACCTGCGCCGCCTGGTTCCGTTCCCGTCTTTGGGACCGACAGTGATCCGGTTGACGTGGAAGCGTATTGGAGCGGAGCTCGGTATCAGTGAACGACAGAGAGATACCGGATGCCGGCTTCGTCTGCGGCCCTCATGAGCGCTTCACGCGCGAGGTTCGGGTGGATTGCCCCGTGAATAGCATCAAGGCAAGTCTTCACCGCCACGATGTATTCCTCTCCGTCATCCCCGGGCCATTTGGAAATCAGGACGTCGGCGGCATCGCCGAGGGTTCTGACGACACTGTATTTTTCTCGGCCGCTCAAAAGCAACCTCAGGGCGGAGAAATGATGCGATGTGTACCGATTCATTACGTTTGGTCCTTGCATCGTAGTTATATTAGTAACCGTGCAAGATGCGTACCAACGGGAGCAGGTGCGGTCGCTTTTAACGCAGGCCTATCAAAATCGCTCCTTGACATGCATTCCGTTGCCAATAATACATATAATATGAATAATAGTAATAATCAGAAAACCTCCTCCAGGTTCGCACCCTCGGCGTCTGTTGGGTTTCAAACCTTCAACAGCATGCACGCTGCTGCGGTAGACCAGATTGGCGGCTGGATCGTTCAGGGCCGCTTCCTTCCCGGAGAAGTGCTTCCGAATGCCGACGAATCCAAGGACCTGATCGGCGTTAGCCGATCCGTGCTCCGCGAAGCGATCAAGGTGCTCGCGGGCAAGGGACTGGTCGAGTCCCGTCCGAAGACCGGCACACGCGTTCGCCCGCGGTCTGACTGGAACTTCCTTGATCCTGACGTTCTGTCCTGGCGATACTCGGGCGCAATCAATCACGACGATGTAAAGGCGTTATTCGAACTACGCCGCGCAATCGAGCCAATGTCTGCAGCCCTGGCGGCGCAGCGCGCAACTCCGGACCAGCTTGCCGCGCTCTATGCAGCACTTGTTGAGATGGAAGCGTTTGGTGACGACGGCGAGCGCTTCGCCGAACCTGACCTGGTTTTTCATCAGACGATCCTGCGAATGACCGGCAATGAGTTGATGGGATCGCTCGCCGCTCTGATCGAGACGGCGCTTGTCATGAGCTTCCGCCTGTCCAACGACAACCCGCAGGGCCAGCGCCCCTCCCTGCCGCTACATCGCAATGTCGCCGAAATGATTTCCGCAAGGGATGCGGTGGGCGCGCAGCAGGCGCTTCTGGTGCTGCTGGATCACGCCGAAGAGGATGTGCGCCGCGCAGTGGAAAGCCGAAACGTGCGTCGCAAATCACAGGAGCAGAAGAAATGACACAGCCCAAACGCAGGCTGCGCTCTACCGAATGGTTTGGTGGCGAGGGCAAGAATGCCTTTATGCATCGCAGTTGGATGAAAAATCAGGGACTGCCTGATCATGTCTTCGACGGTCGCCCGGTCATCGGCATCTGCAACACGTGGTCCGAATTGACGCCCTGCAATGCCCACTTGCGTGGAATTGCCGAGCATGTGAAGCGGGGCGTGTATGAGGCAGGCGGCTTTCCGCTTGAATTTCCAGTGATGTCGTTGGGCGAAAGCAACATGCGCCCGACAGCAATGCTATTTCGCAATCTCGCCAGCATGGATGTTGAGGAATCGATCCGCAGCAACCCTATGGACGGGGTCATCCTGCTCGTTGGATGCGACAAGACGACCCCAGCGCTGTTGATGGGTGCCGCATCCGCCAATTTGCCGACCATCGCCGTGTCCGGCGGCCCGATGCTGAACGGCAAGTTCCGCGGGCAGGATATCGGCTCGGGAACACACGTCTGGAAATTTGCAGAGGACGTCAAGGCCGGCCGTATGGACGTCAGCGACTTCCTGTCGGCCGAGCAAGGCCAAAGCCGTTCGGCAGGCAGCTGTATGACGATGGGCACAGCCTCAACGATGGCGAGCATGGTCGAGGCCCTTGGTATCGGAATGCCCGACAATGCGGCCATTCCTGCCGTGGATGCGCGGCGCGGCGTTCTGGCCCATATGGCCGGCCGGCGCATCGTCGAACTGGTCAATGACGACATCAAGATCTCCCAGATCCTGACGAAGGCTGCATTCGAAAACGCAATCCGCGTCAACGGCGCGATTGGCGGCTCGACCAATGCTGTGCTTCATCTGATCGCCATTGCCAGGCGGGCCGGCGTCGAACTCGGCCTTGACGACTGGGACCGGCTCGGACGGGATGTGCCGACCATTGTCGACCTGATGCCCTCGGGGCGTTTCCTCATGGAGGACTTCTATTACGCGGGCGGCCTTTCGACCGTCATGGCGGCGCTCGACGCTGCGGGGCTTCTGCATCGGGACGCGATCACGGTCAGCGGCAGGACATTGGGCGACGTCATCCAGAATGCGCCCAACTACAACGAAGAAGTCATCAGGCCGTTTGACAACCCGCTCACCAAGGAAGGAGGCATTGCCGTGCTGCGCGGCAATCTCGCCCCGAGCGGTGCGGTTATCAAGCCTTCCGCGGCCACACCAGAATTAATGCAGCACCGCGGCAAGGCGGTCGTCTTCGAGAATATCGAACACTATTATGAGCGCATCGACGACCCAGATCTTGATATCGATGCCAGTTCGGTCATGGTGCTGAAGAATTGCGGGCCCCGCGGTTATCCGGGCATGGCGGAGGTCGGCAACATGCCGCTGCCCGCAAAGCTCCTGAAGCTGGGTGTTTCCGACATGGTTCGTATTTCCGACGCCCGCATGAGCGGAACCGCCTACGGTACCGTCGTCCTGCACGTCGCGCCGGAAGCTGCAGCAGGCGGTGTCCTCGCCCTTGTGCGCGATGGAGACCTCATCGAGCTCGACGTTGCCGGACGCAGGCTGGAACTAATGGTGTCCGACGACGAGTTGGAAGCGCGCCGCGCCGAATGGCGACCACCCTCCCCGCCACAGGGAGGCTATCAGAGTCTCTACGTCGAGCGGGTCATGCAGGCCGATGCCGGCTGTGACTTCGATTTTCTCGTGGGACGGCGTGATGCCGGCATCCCTCGGCACTCCCACTAGACGGTTCCAATGATGAGCAGCCAGCCAAATAATCTCGCAATCTATCCGAGCCTGAGGGGCCGCAGCGTGTTCATCACCGGCGGCGGCAGCGGTATCGGCGAAAGCCTCGTTCGGCACTTCTGTGCCCAGGGCAGTCGTGTCGCCTTCGTCGATGTGGCCGAAGAGGCCTCCCGGCAACTGGTCGCCGATATCGCTGCCGACGACAGCGAGCCTCCTCTCTTCATCCCCTGCGATCTGCGCGATATCGAAACCCTGCGTGTTGCGATTGGCCAGGCCGTTGCCCTGAATGGCCCGCTCCAGGTCCTCTGCAACAATGCCGGCAGCGACGATCGGCACCAGACGGAGGATGTCACGGTCGCCTATTGGGACGACCGGATGGCCGTCAATCTTCGTCATCAGTTCTTCGCTGCCCAGGCTGCAAGGCCTCACATGAAGGAGCTCGGCGGCGGCTCGATCATCAATTTCGGTTCTATCACCTGGATGGTCGGAGATCCAGATTGTCCGGCCTACGTCACCGCCAAGGCGGCGATCTACGGCATGACGCGTGCGCTCGCCCGTGAACTCGGCCCCGAACGCATCCGCGTCAACTGCATGGTGCCCGGCTGGGTGATGACCGAGCGTCAGGTGCGCCTCTGGCTGACGCCTGCAGGCGAGCGCCAGATTGACGAACGCCAATGCCTGCCGGACCGGCTTCAGCCCTCCGACATCGCCCGCATGGCGCTTTTCCTTGCAGCCGATGACAGTGCCATGTGCACAAGCCAGCAATTCATCGTTGACGGAGGCTGGGTATGACCATTCAATCCACACAGAAAGGTGCATTCATGCGTCTCGTTCAGTTCAAAACGCCTGAGGGAGTGCGCAAGGTCGGCCGCGTCGCCACCGATGGTCGCCATCTGCATCTGCTCAAGGATACGCATTGTGTCCGGGAACTCGCCGAGGCGGCAATCGGACGTGGTGTGTCGCTTGCAATGATGGCCGAGGAGCGCATGACATCCGAACTGGTGGACTACGACCGCCTGCTCGGCGACAATCTGGTGCTGGCTCCGCTCGACCATGACGAGCCTGCCCGTTTTCTCGTGACGGGGACTGGCCTCACCCATACAGGCAGCGCCAATGCGCGCGACAAGATGCACATTCTGACCCATGGCGAAGACGCCGAGGAGTCCGACTCACTCAAGATCTTCCGAATGGGTCTCCAAGGTGGAAAGCCAGCTGGCGGCCCACCGGGCGTGCAGCCGGAATGGTTCTTCAAGGGCGTGGGCAGCTGCGTTGTCGCACCAGGCGCAACCCTTCCGATGCCTGCCTTTGCCCGTGCCGGCGCTGAAGAGGCGGAAATCGTCGGCCTCTACATCATCGGGCCGGACGGCAGTCCGTACCGGATCGGCTATGCGCTTGGAAACGAATATTCCGACCACGTCACCGAGGCGGAGAACTACCTCTACCTTGCCCATTCCAAGCTCCGCTCCTGCTCGATCGGACCGGAGTTGCTGGTTGGGGATTTGCCTGAGGAGGTGCATGGCCATTCTCGTATCCGACGTGATGGCGTCGTCATCTGGGAAGAGGAGTTCCTGTCGGGCGAGGCACATATGTCGCACTCCATCGCCAATCTTGAGCACTACCATTTCCGCTATCCGATGCACCGCAGGCCGGGAGACCTGCACGCCTATTTCTTCGGTGCGGCGGTGATGAGCTACGCCTTCGGCGTCCAGACCGGTCCGGGGGATGAGTACGAAATCGAGGCGAACGTATTCGGCAAGCCGTTGCGCAATCGGGTCGAGCTAGCGCCCGACGAAGGTCTGGTGACCGTCACGCAATTGTAAGCTCTAGGTCCGCATCGATCACATTCGCAACACCAAACAAAAAAGGGAACGACAATGCGATTGAAAAAACTTCTGACAGGAATGGCAGCCGCCGGCTTTGCTGTGTCGATGATGGCATCGGCCGCGTTTGCTGAAAACCTCCGCGTTCTCGCCTGGGACGGCTATGCGGACAAGGACTGGGTCAAAGAGTTCACCGCAGAGACGGGTATCGGCGTCGATGTGGTCTTCATTGGCAGCGACGATGAAGCCTGGGCAAAGATGAAGGGCAGCGAAGGCAAGGATTTCGACGTTTTCGCCGTCAATACGGCCCAGCTGCAGCGCTATATAGCTGCCGATCTCGTCACGGCCATCGATACGGCTGACTTGCCCAACCAGAAGGAAGTGCTACCGCGCTTCCGTGACTTGACGTCGGTTCGCGGCGTCACAAAGGACGGCAAGGTTTACGGTATCCCGTTCTGTTTTGACTCGATCGGGCTTATCTACGATACCGACAAGGTGAAACCGGCGCCGACCTCCATGGCGGTTCTCTGGGACCCGGCCTATCAGGGTAAAGTGCTCGCCTATGACAATGGCGAACACAATGTCTCCTTCACCGCGCTGACGCTCGGCTATGCGGATCCCTTCCATCTCAGCGACGAGCAGATCGCTGCCGTCAAAACCAAGTTGGTCGACCTGAAGCACAACGTCCTCAGCTTCTACACGACTGCTGACGAAGCCCAACAGATCTATAAGAGCAACGACGTGGCCCTCATCTGGGCCAACTACGGACAACAGCAGCTCAAGGCCTTGCAGGCTGTGGGTGCCCATGTCGCTTACATCAATCCCAGTGAAGGCGCTCTTGCCTGGCTCGACAACTGGGTGATCTCAAAGGGCGTGCACGACCAGGCCGCGGCCGAAAAATGGATCAACTTCATGATTTCCAAGAAGGTGAGCTCGCAGCTCTCGGAACGGACCGGCTTCGGCAATACCGTTACCGAGACAGCGAGTGCTGGCGGTACCGATAAACTGATATGGCTCGACAATGTCGAGGATCCGCTCAGGCGCTCCGATCTCTGGAACGAGGTCAAGGCTACGCCTTGATCATCAGGCGAGTGCAGCCTTGAACGCAGCAGTCCGGATGTCTTTCGGACTGCTGTCCCATAACATGCCGAGTATAGAACATGACCCAATCCCAGGAACTGCTCAGTCTGCAGTCCGTGTCGAAGTCCTACGGACCGGTGCCTGTGCTCCACGAGATCGATCTGTCGATCCGCGACGGCGAGTTTCTGACCGTACTTGGGCCGTCGGGCTCCGGAAAGACGACGGTATTGCGCCTCATCGGCGGCCTTGAAGCTGTGACATCGGGATCAATTACGCTGGACGGGCTGGACATCAGCCGCATGCCGATCAACCGGCGACCGTTCAATACTGTCTTTCAGGACTACGCGCTTTTTCCGCACATGACTGTCGCCGCCAATGTCGGCTACGGCCTATCCATCCGCCACAAGCCGCGCCCAGAAATAAAACGCCGCGTTGCCGAGGCGCTGGATCTGGTCCAGCTCGACAAGTTTGCGGAGCGTTATCCCGCGCAACTTTCCGGTGGGCAGCGACAGCGAGTTGCGCTCGCCCGCGCCCTCATTTGCGAACCGCGGCTCATTCTGCTCGATGAGCCGCTCGCGGCACTGGACCTTGAACTACGCCGGCAAATGCAGGAATTTCTCAAGTCGATCCAACGCGAAATCAAGACCACCTTCCTTTTCGTCACACACGATCAGGAAGAGGCGATCGGCATGGCAGACCGCATCTGCGTCATGGAATCCGGGCGCATCCGCCAGCTCGGGACGCCGCATGAACTCTACTACAAGCCCAGTTGCAAGTTCGTCGCCCGCTTCTTCGGCGAAAACAATCTTGTGGCCGGAACGCTCGGCGCTGTCGACGGCGACTTGCGTTCGATCGATACCGCGCTCGGGAGGCTCGTCTGCTCCACCGATGGTGATAGGAGGTTGAGGTCCGCCGCCGATGGAACATTGGCATACGCCGTTTTCCGACCGGAGGCGCTTCATGTCACGGATCAAGGCAGCAACCGTTTCTCCGGCGCCGTGACCGAGCTTGCCTTTGCCGGATCTTCGACCGTCGCCCATATCATGGCCGGCGATGAACGTCTGCGCATGCGCCTGCCGAGCCGCGCTGAGGGAAGTTCGTTGCGGCGAGGCGAAACGATCGGCTTGTCCTTTGCACCGCGTGAATCACATCTGGTGCTTTCATGAGCGCACGAGGCAGTGTCCACGCCGTCGTTGCCACGCTTGTCGCCTTTGCGATGCCGGTCTTCTTCATCCTCGTGCCGCTGACGATCTTCCTCTGCTATAGCTTCTTTAGCGTCGAGCACGGCGAAATCAGATATACGTTGACGATCGCAAACTACGTGCGTTTCTTCACCGATCCCGTGTTCCTACCGGTGTTCTGGAATACCTGTGTGCTCTGTTTTTCAGTCGCCGTGATCTGTGTGGCTCTCGGTTATCCCGCTGCCTATTTCCTGACTTTGCTGCATGGCCGATGGCGATACAGCATGCTCATGCTCCTGATGGTGCCCTTGCTCATGAGCTACGTGATCAAGATCTATGCCATCCGCAGTATTCTGGGCCAGAACGGCTTCCTCAACTCCATGCTGGTCGGTCTTGGGATCCTCGACAAGCCCTCCACACTCTTCGTCTTCAACATGAACGCGATCCTTCTCACCTTGACCCTTCTGCTCATTCCCTTTGCGATCCTGCCGATTTTCCTCACGCTCGAGCGCATTCCGCAAGTTTTACTGCGTGCCTCTGACGATCTCGGGGCCAGCGGCCTGCAAACGTTCCTGCGCATCACGCTTCCGTTGAGCATTCCGGGCATCGCATCGGCCGCCAGTTTCGTCTTCGTGCTTGCAATCGGCGATTTTCTGACGCCGCAGATGGTCGGCGGCGTGAACGGCTTCACCTTCGGCCGGGTTCTCTACAGCCAGTTCGGCACCGCGTTCAACTGGCCCTTCGGCGCAGCGCTGTCGGTGGCGTTGGCCGTCGTTGTGATCGCTGCGATATTGCTCGGCGAGCATTTCGGTCGTCAGCGGGGTTCTTCGAGATGAGTGGTCGCCTTCGCCTGTCCACGATTTTGCTCGCGCTTGTTACCGCTCTGGTGGCCATCCTGCTCTACAGCCCCCTCTTCGTGCCGATCGTCTCTTCGTTCTTTGCCACCACCCATGGCCAGGTCGACTGGACGACGCCGACGCTTTCAGCCTATACGGCGCTGACGGAGAATACCGACGTCCTCGCGGCACTGCGTGCGACCCTGATCGTGGGACTCTGCACCATGATCATATCGGTCGTCTCCGGCACGCTACTGGCGCAGTACTACCACAGCCGGGGTGCGGGGCGCGGGGCACTGCAGTTCATCATCTTCCTGCCCTTCCTGATGCCGCCCGTCATCAGCGGTCTCGCGCTGCTGATATTCTTTCGCGAGATCGAATTCGATCGCTCGCTCGTCACCATCATCATCGGCCACACGGTTTTTGTGCTTGCAATCGTTTACCGGACGATACTCACGCGGCTGCAGTCGATGAGCCCGACGCTCGTCGAAGCCTCATACGACCTCGGTGCGAACGGATGGCAGACCTTCTGGCGCGTTGTCCTGCCTAACCTCTCCAGTGCCATGGCTGGTGGCGCCATTCTCGCCTTCGCTCTTTCGTTCGACGAAACCATGATCACCATCCTCGTCACAGGCACGCAGAGCACCTTGCCTGTCCGTTTGTGGGCGATGATGCGGCTGGGATTTTCACCCGACATCAACGCGCTCGTCGCCCTCATCCTTTTGTTTACCGTCCTTCTCTGCATGTTGACGGCTCGACTCTTGATACCGAAGCAGATGGCAACGTCGCGTGCATAAGACACTCCAAATGATGCAGCACCAGCGATGTTCGGCACGTGCAATTGCCCCGCCACTGTCTGCAGGGTTTTGTTGGTGGACGTGAGGTGGAGTTGGGCGCACTATAGGCGAAGCCAGAAGAGCCAAGCCGGCGGCCGAGCCGAGCTTTGCGATTGGAGGCAAGCGCGATGGCCAATCCTGCTCGTTATTCCGGGAGACCGCCCAAATACGGACGCGGCGTGTGGATATTGATCGGGATGGCACTGAGTGGAGTCCTTCTCGCGGGTTGGTTTTTCGGATTTCTGGGTTGATGTCGGTAGGAGATGTCCACGCTTCAGCGCCGACTTCGCCAGAAACAGGCGTGCAGGGCGACGTAGTTTCCGGCTCCAGCATCGACGAAGCGGCGTAGGCCTCCGGGCGGGCATTGCAAGGCCCGAGAATGTGTCGCCGAAGTCACCTGAGGTTCCTTGCCCTGCACGAAGGCCGCGTCCGCACCCAGGTACTGGGAGCGCAGGCTGGCGATAGTAGTGCTCCGGCGAGGCGACGTTTGCTGGCGATGGGACGACGGAGGGCGAAATCTAGCTCTTCTAGATGCAATGAACCGCCCACAGTGAAAAGCGGCGACAAGGAGTCGCCGCGTGACCAAACCATGATTAGCGCATCCGTTGAAGCTGCAGACGCGACACGCCAGCCGCAACATTCAGCCCGGTGCCAGCTTCGGTGCTAAGGGGCTGCAAGGCGAAGTTCTTGCTATTGCCACCGACCAAGGCGTTTGCTCCAAGTCCCACACCGATCGAAGCGGCGGCCGAGGCGCCGACATACGTGCCGGCAAGGGCGCCGTCGCCTACACGGGTTGGTGCGGTATTCAGGACCACCCAGCTCAGATAGGTCTTGCCGGTAACACCGACGTCAACTCCAAGTTTGCCGATCTTGCCGGCATATCGCTCAATCTTTCCAGACCTCTGCTTGAAAGTGCAATCGACCGACTTGCTCGATCCGATGATAAGCCCGACGCCCCCGGCGACTTCGCAGGACAATGTCCCAAGGCGCTGCCTGGGTTCAGCTATTTGGGTGGTGTGCGTGTTCGGCTTATGCATGGTTGCAGCGTTGGCGATCGGAACAACGGCAACGGAGAAGGCCGCAGCTAAGAGGAGGATCTTGTTCATGGTTTTTCCTTTTTTGGTTTGGCGCTGATCCTAAACGCGCCCCAGCCCAGTTCGTTCATTCAGAGGCATGCTGGAATGCTCAAAGGTGGAAGCGGCAGCGTCTTGCCTCCGCCGTCGAGCCGCCTGAACTGTTGCGGCTCATCGTCAATGGTGTTCTTCGTCAAGGATGAGTGCGACCGGGCGATCTTCATCAATTGAACAGCCCGCCAGTGAGGCCCGCCTGGAGGATGCGCCTAGCGTAGAAAAGACATTCTATCCTTGAGTGATTCTATAGAATTTCAGCTCTTAATTTTACGGCGCACATCTTCCACGCATGTGAACATGCAATTTTTGGAGCGAAAGATGAATCAAGTCCTACATCAGACAGATCGAAATCGTCCCCTCGCTGCGCGCTTGCGGAGTGAGGAAGAGGTAATTGCAACAGCGCGGCAACTGGCAGAGCGTTTCGCAAAGACAGCATCGGCGCGCGATGTAGATCGACTGCTACCCTATGACGAGCTCGACGTATTGTCGAAGTCGGGGCTTCTCTCCATTACCGTTCCTGCAGAATATGGCGGCCTTGACGTTTCCAATGCCGTTCTCGCCGAAGTGACGGCCAGCCTCGCCGAGGCGGACGGATCAATCGGGCAGATCCCACAAAACCACTTCTATATCCTTGAAGCGTTGCGCGCCGACGGAACCGAGGAACAGAAGCGCTTCTTCTTCGGCCGCGCGCTGGCGGGCGATCGTTTCGGAAATGCTCTTTCCGAACGGGGTACGAAGACGGTTGGTCACTACAACACGCGCATCGTCCGTGACGGGTTCGGCTACAGGATCAACGGTCGCAAATACTACTCGACTGGCGTCATCTTTGCAGACTGGATCACGGTCTTTGCTCTCAACGAAGACGACCACTTGACGATGTCATTCGTGCCTCAAGGAGCCGACGGTATTGAGGTCGTCGATGACTGGGATGGATTCGGGCAGAGAACGACGGGCAGCGGCACGACAGTGCTCGACAATGTATACGTCCATGCAGATGCTGTCGTTTTGCACCACAAGGGGTTTGAGCGCCCGACGACCATCGGCTCCGTCGGCCAGATCATCCACGCCGGCATCGATCTTGGCATAGCACGCGCAGCCTTTGCCGATACAATCGATTTCGTTAGGACAAAGTCGCGCCCATGGACCGACAGCGGCGTGGACCGGGCAGCGGACGATCCGCTGACTGTTGCACGAGTGGGCGAGCTCGCAATCCGGCTTGAGGCAGCCTCCGCACTGCTTGAGCGCGCGGGGCGAAAGGTGGACATCGCTCAAATCGATACCACGCAGGAGAATGTCGTTGCTGCGACGCTGGCGGTCGCCGCCGCCAAGGTGTTGACGTCGGAAATCGCCCTCGACGCCTCAAGCGCACTCTTCGAACTCGCCGGCACGGCTTCTACCAGCAGCGGACTGAATCTCGACAGGCATTGGCGCAACGCACGCACGCATACACTCCACGATCCGGTGCGCTGGAAGTATCATGTCGTCGGAAACTATCACCTCAACGATGCGGCACCTCCCAGAAGTGGCGCTCTCTGACCATCGAATGACACAGGCCCGTTGAGGATTGCACAACGGGCCCTTTACCTTGAGAATGTTTGACTAGCTGTACAGGCTGACGACCGGGATTTTATCGTTCAGCGCGAACTCACCGACTTCCTTTGCCTTGTAGAACACGGGATCATGCAGCGTGTGCGTGCGAACGTTGCGCCAGAAGCGGTCAAAGCGATAGGTCTCTGCTGTCGATCTTGCACCCGTCAGCTCGAAGACACGGGCCGTGACATCGAGCGAGACATTCGTGGCATGCACCTTTGCTGCATAAGCTTCGGCAGCAACTTCACCACGCTCACGTTCTGTTACGTCCCTGCCGCGCGCCAGGGCGTTCTGGACATCTGCTGCGGCGCTATCAGCCAGCGCCGCGGACGCCTTCAGCGATGCGGTGAGCTCTCCGACCCGCTCAAGAATATACGGATCGTCCTGTGCGCGAGCGACGCCCGAGGTGATCCACGGTCTTGTCGTGCTACGGACATAGTCCAGGGCTGCCCGCAGCGCCCCTTCCGCGGTACCCAGATAGAAATTCACAAACACCAGCTGGATGAGGGGCGTGTTGAATGTCGGAAGCGCCGACGGAACTGCGTTTTCGTCGGTAGGGATCCCGATGAGGTCGTCCTCGTAGACTGGAAAGTCGCGAAACTCGACGCTGCCGCTGTCGGAGAGCCGCTGACCTATATTGTCCCAATCGTCATTTGCCACATAGCCCTGCCGGTTGGTCGGAACTGCGAAGCTGGCGATCTTTCCGTCAAGCGTCGCATTGGCATTGATGTAGTCGGAAATCCGCGCGGCAGTGGAAAACGACTTCTTGCCATTCAGCACGTAGCCGTTACCGCGTCGGGTCAGGACCAGGCCGGGATCGCGCGGATTGACCGCAGCGCCCCAATAGAGATTCCTTGCGACCGTCTCGGCGCCAAGCGCGTTGGCACGGGCCTCATCTTCGATCGCCCAGTAGATGTACTGGCTGTTGACAAAGTGATAGCCGAGCAACTGGCCGATCGAACTTTCGCCGCGTGCAAGAATGCGCACAAGCTTCAGTCCATCGACCCAATCCAGCCCGCCGCCGCCGATCTGAGGTGCATGAAGGGCATTGAGCAGTCCGGCATTCTTGAGCTTCACGATTTCGCTCAGAGGCGGCCGCCCGTCACGATCGAGATCAGCGGCGCGCCGCGCAAGATCGGTGGAAATCTCTTCCGCCCGTGCAAAGATGTCGTCGCGCGTCGAGCCTCTGCTGACGACTTGAATGACGTTGGATGGGCTCATCGAAAAAACTCCAGGTTTGCTGAAAACGAGAGCGGCGGAACCTCTCGGTCCCGCCGCAAGACAGGTCTGCCTTGTCAGAAAAGCGTGGCCGGGATCCAGCTTGCCGTCACGGCGTCGCTCGTGCTGAAGGCCGGGATCTTCTTGCCCAGATCCTCGATCGTCTTGACGCCTGCAGCGCGAAGCGCCTCCTGCGTCAGGAGCGTTGGCTTCACGGTGATGCTGTGAGGTACCTCCTCACCGGCAATCTGAAGAGCCGCTGCACGCACCGAGACCGCCCCGACCACCGCCGGATTGGTTGCGACGGTCGCCACCCAGGGACTGCCCTCTTCGGTGATCTCCTGAATATCGGCAGTCGAGGCGTCGGCCGAGTAGATCTTCAACTTCGAGGAAATCCCGAGATCGTTTGCTGCCAGCTTCACGCCGCGTGCAAACTCATCGTAGGGAGCGAAGACGACACTGATATCCGGATTGGCCGTCAGCGCCGCCTTCGCCTGGTCCGCCGTCGATGCTGCCGTGGTGTCGCTGACATTGCCAAAGTGGGCTTTCTCGACCACGCCCTTGTTGTCCGCCTTGAACTTTTCCCAGACCTCATTGCGACGATCGAGCGGCGCAAAGCCCGCGACATAGACGTAGCCGGCGTTGAAGCTGGTGCCGTTGTCCTTGACGGCCTGATCGAGCGCGAGCTGTGCAAGTTCATGGTCGCTTTGCTCGACCTGCGGGATCTTTGGATTGTTGAGATTAACGTCGAAAGCGACGATCTTCACGCCCTTGTCGAGCGCTTGCTGTACGACGTCGCCGAGTGATTCCGGCAGGCCGTGATCAACCACGATGCCTTGAACGCCGAGATTGACGGCCTGGAGGATCTGTTCGCGCTGCTCGGCAGCGTTCTGGCGACCGGGAAATACACGAAGATCGACGCCGAGAGCCTTTGCCTGCGCCTCGGCACCTGCCTGATAGGCTTGGAAGAAGTCGCCGGCGGAGATGTAGCTGATCAGCGCGAGCTTGACGCCGCCCTTGTCAAAGGGAGCAGGCGCCCCCGCCAACCCGTCGGCGCGGGCAGCCCCCGAAAAGAGAAGGGAAATCGCGGCAGCCGATAGCGCGAGACGCGTTGAAATCTTCATTGTGCGCTCCTGTGGAGGTTTAAAAACGATCTGCGGTCTGTCCTCCGCATTTTCATTAGATATATTTTCCATATTTTTAGTAGATTAATTGCTGCGTTTTTTCCGTATTCGGAGGAAACTTTGTGCCGTTTCCCAGGCGCCTGAGAAAAGCGTTGCCTGTCGCGCGGTCCTGTTTCGCGCCAAGCTGGCGCCCAACTGACCGCTCCTTTCCTTGAGCACACCACCCCTTGTGCCGGCGTCGCCGTGCATAGCGTTCATATGTCTCCACCAGTGATGATTTGTTGCAGCCATGCCCTTGCTTGAAGTCGAAGATCTCACCCGCAGTTTCATCTCCACGCGCGCTCTCTCCGGGGCTTCACTTTCCGTTGAGCGTGGAGAAATCGTTGCGTTGATGGGGGCCAACGGTGCCGGGAAATCCACCCTGGTGAAGATCCTGTCCGGCGTGCTTCCTTCCGACGGCGGCGCGGTCAGACTGAAGGGTCTGGCTTTTTCCCCGCGAACGCCGGCCGAGGCTGCGCGGCGCGGCATCGTCACCGTCCACCAGTCGACCGATCTCGTTGGCGCACCCGGCCTGACAGTGGCTGACGTCCTGCTTCTCGGAGGCTTTGCTGATGGTGACGAACCGTTCTTCGTATCGAAAGCCGGTATCCGTCGTCGCGCGAAAGCCATAGTTGATGAAGCGGGTTTTTCTCTACCGCTCGATCGCGACTTCGCCGAGCTGACGGCCGCCGACCGGCAGCTCGTTGCGATCGCACGCGCGCTCGCCAGCAAGGCGGATCTCTTGATCCTCGACGAGCCGACGGCCAGCCTGTCGATCGGAGAGAGCCAGCGGCTTTTCGCGGTCTTGCAACGCCTGCAGGCACAAGGCCTTGCAATTCTTTATATTTCCCACCGCACCGCCGATCTTCAGGCCATTGCCGATCGCGCGCTGGTGATGCGCGGTGGCCGCGTCGTCGGCTCCTTTGCGCGGCCAATCGACTTTGGAGCAGCCATCGAGACGATGATCGGTCGCAAGCTTCAATCCGCGCGGCCTGGATCACCGGAGGGTCGTGGTGCGGTGATCTTCGAAATGGCGAACGCGCGCCTGCTTCCCGGCAGCGACGCCTTCAGCCTTTGCGTGCGCGAAGGCGAAGTCGTGGCTGTCACCGGCGTTCTGGGAGCCGGAAAGAGCCGCCTGCTTTCCGCGATCTTCGGCACCGGCACGCTTTCCGCCGGAACCATGCTGCTCGATGGCAAGCCGCATTGCCCGGCGGACCCGGCCGAAGCGATAGAAGCAGGTGTCGCGATGGCCGCCGAGGACCGCCATCGCTCCTCCCTGATGCCACCGTCGTGGCCCGGCAACAGTGTAGCGGCAACGATCAGCCTGCCTCACCTGCGCAAATGGTTTCCCTATCAATTTCTGCTGGGAAAACGCGAACGACGTGAAGCGGACACAGCAATCGAACGGTTGCGCATCAAGGCGCCCGGCCCGGACGCTTCGATCTGGACGCTGTCAGGTGGCAATCAGCAGAAGGCGGTGCTGGCGCGTTGGGAGGCTGAGCCAAGCCGGCTTCTGCTTCTCGACGAACCGTTCCAGGGTGTCGATGTCGGCGCCCGCCGCGACATTATCGACGCCATCCGCAGCCGCACCGACCGCGCGACACTGATCGCGACCTCCGATCCGGAGGAGGCCCATGAAGTGGCCGACCGCATCCTTGTCATCGACCGTCACAGCATCAGACCTGCACAAGGCCAGGGCGACGAAACCGCCTTCGAAGGAATTCCAGCATGAGCTCAATGACCGACGAAACCCTTTCGAAAGCTCCCGTACAGCAAGGAGGCAGTCCGTTGAGCGCGCGGCTCGCAGAAACCCTGCGCTCCGGCGCCGTCTTCATTCTGCTGGTTGCCCTTGTCATCGGCTTCACGGCGGCTGAGCCAGCCTTCATAAACATCAACAACCTGATGAGCATTCTGCAGGCCGTCTCCGTGGTCGCCATTCTGGGCGCCGGCGTGACGGTGACGCTCGCGGTCGGAGGCTTCGATCTCTCGATCGGTGCGGTCGCAGCGTCGAGTGTCATGGCCGCAAGCTACGCCATGATCGTCTGGGGCCTCGGAGTATTCGCAACCGTTCCTCTGGTGCTGGCCTTCGGTGCCCTCGTCGGGCTTCTGAACGCCTTCGTGATCGTGCGACTGAAAGTGCCCGACCTGCTCGCGACGCTGTCGATGATGTTCCTGCTCTCCGGTCTGCAACTGATCCCGACCGCCGGCCGGTCGATCTCCGCGGGTCTCATCCTTCCCGACGGCACAACGGCAGGTGGCGCCTATGACCCACGCTTTCTGTTGATCGGGCGCCACAGCGTTTTCGCAACAGTTCCCGTTGCCGTCGTCCTCATGGCTCTGGTTGCTATCGTTCTCTATGTGCTGACCGAGCGTACCCGCATTGGCAGGCTGCTCTTTGCGACTGGCGGCAACGAAGTCGCAACCCGGCTGGCCGGCGCCTCGACGACGCGCCTGAAGACGCTTGCCTATGTCATATCAGGAACGCTGGCTTCCCTCGGCGGTATCATAGTCGCCGCTCGCGTTGGCCGTGGCGATGTTTCCTCTGGTGGTTCGCTCCTGATGGATGCGGTCGCGGCGTCCCTGATCGGCTTTACCGTGATGGGGTTGCGCCGGCCGAACGTGCTCGGGACCATTGTCGGGGCCGTCTTCGTCGGAGTGCTTCTGAACGGTCTGACGATGCTGAACGCACCTTATTACACGCAGGACTTCGTCAAGGGCGCCGTGCTCGCCAGCGCGTTGGCTATGACCTATGGCCTTGGCCGCAACAATTCCTGAAACGAGGACAGCGGGCGGCGGTTTTTCAAATTATTGCATCGAACACAGGTGACGACCATGGCCGACAGCCACGACCTTCCACGCCCGGATTTCGCCCGCAACATGCGGCTCATCGGCCATTCCGACATCGGTGGCAGGGGTGACGGATTGCAGATCATGGTGCATCGCGGACATGCCTATGTGGCCCATCCTTGGTCCCAGGGATTTTCGATTGTCGACGTGCGCGACCCGAGGCGACCTGGTGCCGCCACCTACGTTCCCGCCCCGCCGAACACCTGGAACATCCATCTACAGACACATGACGACCTGCTGCTCGTCATCAACGCGCTCGACCTCTTTGCCGATGTCGATACCTTCACCGACGAGAAAAGCTACTATACGAAATCTGTCGGAGAAACGGTCGCCCGCGCAAAGACGTCGCGCTCCTGGACGGCGGGCATGACAGTCTACGATATTTCGCTGCCGGACAGACCGCGCAGGATCGGGCAGCTTGACGTCGAAGGCGTCGGCTTCCATCGACTCTGGTATGTCGGCGGCCGCTATGCCTATGCGTCCGCCCTCATCAACGGCTTTTCCGACTACATCTTCGTCACCATCGACATGGCAGACCCGACGCGCCCGCAACTTGTCGGCCGCTGGTGGCTTCCAGGCATGAACAGGGCTGCAGGCGAGGTCTCCGCCTCGCCTGAGGGAAAGCGCTACGCGCTGCATCATGCGCTGGTATCAGGCAATACCGCCTATGCCTGCTGGCGCGACGGTGGACTGACGCTGCTCGACATTTCCGACCACGCCGCACCCCGCCTGATCGCCCATCGCAACTGGTCGCCGCCCTATGGAGGGGGAACACACTCCCCCTTGCCACTGCCTGGCCGAAATCTCCTCGTTGTTGCCGATGAGGCGGTCCTCGACAACGAGGAGGACGGCCGCAAGCATGGCTGGGTCTTCGACATCAGAGAACCGTCAAACCCGGTCAGCATCTCGACGTTTCCGACCCCGTCCGAGGCCGACTACGCCGCCAAGGGAGGCCATTTCGGTCCGCATAACCTTCACGAAAACCGCCCGGGATCCTTCGTGTCAGACACGCTCATATTCGCAACCTGGCAGAATGCCGGGATCAGGGCCTTCGATATCTCGGATCCCTATCGACCTCGGGAGACGGGAGCGTTGGTGCCTGCTGCCCCGACAACGATGACCGACAGGCGGCTGGGCCGCCCGAAGGTCATCCAGTCGGCTGATGTCTTCGTGGACGCGTCCGGACTGATATACGCCACCGATTACAATGCCGGTCTGGAAATCATCGAGTATGGCGGCTGAACGCAATACCGTTTTAATTACACAATGACTATAGAATTAGATATCTTTTCATCGGGCTCGGGATTGACGATTGCTGTCTCCATCCCGTCTTGCTTGAGGAATTGCAGATGACACGAGAAATCAGGCTGAACGCCTTCGACATGAACTGCGTCGGCCACCAGTCGCCCGGTCTCTGGAGGCATCCCCGCGATAGATCCTGGACATACAAGGATCTCGATTACTGGGTCCATCTCGCCAAGACGCTCGAACGGGGCAAATTCGATGGCTTGTTCATTGCCGACGTGCTGGGCGTCTATGACGTGCTGAACGGGAACGTCGATGCGGCGTTGCGCCACTCGGCGCAGGTGCCGGTGAACGATCCGCTGCAGCTCATCCCGACGATGTCCTACGTGACCGAGCATCTGGGCTTCGGTCTCACCGCCTCACTCTCCTTCGAGCACCCCTACACCTTCGCCCGCCGGATTTCGACACTCGATCACCTGACGAAGGGTCGCGTCGGCTGGAACATCGTGACGTCCTACCTCAACAGCGGCGCGATCAACATCGGCCAGGCAGCCCAGGCCAGGCATGATGACCGCTACGATCTCGCCGAGGAGTATCTGGAGGTCTGCTACAAACTCTGGGAAGGCAGCTGGGAGGATGACGCCGTAGTTCGTGACCGTGAGGCCGGAATCTTTACGCGTCCTGAGAAAGTCCACCCCATCCGTCATTCCGGCAGGCATTTCACCGTGCCCGGCATCCACCTCAGTGAACCGTCGCCTCAGCGCACACCGGTGCTTTACCAGGCCGGAGCATCCAGCCGTGGCAAGGATTTCGCCGGCGCGCATGCTGAATGCATCTTCGTTGCCGCCCCGTCGAAAACCGTCCTGAAGCGTTATGTAAAGAACGTTCGCGACGCTGCCGAACGCGTCGGTCGCAACCCGCGCGATATTCTCGCCTTCAATCTTCAGACCGTCATTCTCGGGGAAACGGATGCGGAGGCAAAGAAGAAGTTCGACGACTACCGCAAATATGCCTCCTTTGAGGGTGCGCAGGCGCTGATCTCCGGCTGGACGGGCATCGACTTCGGCCAGTTCTCGCCGGATGAGCCGCTTCGCCACCGCTATACCAATGCCGTCCAGTCGGCTGTCGAAACCTTCACGACCATTGATCCGGACAAGGTGTGGTCGGTCCGCGAGATGGCCGACTGGGTCGGCGTCGGCGGTTTCGGTCCGGTCTTCGTCGGCTCGCCACAGACGGTTGCCGATCTGCTTCAGGAATGGGTTGAAGACACCGATGTCGATGGCTTCAACCTCGCCTATGCGGTGACGCCCGAGAGCTTCGAGGATGCCGTGGACCTGTTGGTCCCCGAGCTTCAGAAGCGTGGGGTCTACAAGACGGACTACCGTCAGGGCACGTTGCGCGAGAAGCTATTTGGTGGGGGGTCGAAGCTCGAGGCGCCGCATCCCGGCACCAGCTACCGCGATCTCTCCGCAAGGACATCGCAGCGGCTCGCCGTCTGACATTACCGGACGCGTGCACGAGAATTCCTGCGCGCTCCCGTTCCACACTGGTATGCCAAGCATCGGGCGTCGACCGACGACGTGCTCCGCCATAAAAATAATTTCCCAGCGGTGGGGCATAATTAGTCTATTAATTCTGTAGATTACAGTCTTTTCTTTATAACGTGCGTCCCAGTCAATTCGAAGGGGACATCGATGAGCGACCTATCTTCCGATACCGGCATTCTTTCACGTCGTAATTTTCTCAAGGCGGCTGGCGTTGTCGGCGCGGCGGCATCGGTCGGCGCAATCGCGGGTCGCACCAGCTATGCAATCGCCGGCAACCTCGACAAGATCAAGCTCGAATGGACCGAAGTGGCTGCATGCCACTCGCCGGTCGGCTTTGGACTCTCAAAAGGCATCTATGAAAAGCATGGCCTTGATGTCGAACTCTTTTACCAGGGCGCAAGCGGCCAGACATTGATCCAGTCGCTGGCGACCCGCAAGGCAGAAGCCGGTCCGGGCCTGCTCTACGACTGGCTGAAGCCGATCGAGCAGGGTTTCGACGTCAAGCTGTTCCACGGATCGCATGGCGGATGCCAGCGACTTCTGGTGAAGAAGGATTCCGGCATCAAGTCGCTCGCCGATCTCAAGGGCAAGACCATCGGCACGTTCGATGTCGGCTCGCCGTCGCGCGTTGCCTTCTCGGTGGCGCTCGCAAAGGCGGGCATCGACCCGGAGCACGACGTCACCTGGAAAGTCTTCCCGTTCGATCTCGTCGCAGAAGGCGTGGAGCGCGGCGAAGCGGACGCGGTCGCCCATATGGACCCGTGGGCCTACTCATATGAAAAGCAGCACGACTTCCTGAAGATCTACGACACCCAGACGGGCATATTCGAGAACCGCGTTTGCTGCGTTCTCGGCGTCAACGGCGACTACTACGAGAGCAACAAGGATATTATCCGTCGTGTTGCCACCGCCAATCTGGAGATTCACCAGTACACCGCAGAGCATCCCGACGAAGTGGCGAAGTGGTATTTCGATACCCTGAAGCCTGGCCTTCCGCTCGAGGACCTCACGGAGGTTCTCGGATCGCTGACCTACCACAAGAACTGGTTCGGCAAGGATCTGGTCGCTGAAGTGCGCGAGGGTTATGCGAACCTGAAGCTCACCGGCGTCATCGATACGAGCACGGATCCGGAAGAGATCGCAAATCGCGTCACTCTCGATATTTTCGCGTGAGGCCAGGCGATGACTGACCTTGCCCAGGACGATGCGTCCATCGGTCGTCCACGCCCACGACAGGCCGCCGCGCTGACTGGATTGCTATGGAAGGACGGCCTGATTGCCGCCCTTTCATGGTTCATCACGGCAGCCATCACGTGGTACCTGCCGGATGTGATCGTCTGGGGCAATACCGGGGCATTTGCTGTCTTTGCAGCGGTCGGCGGGCTGGTGTTTCTTCTCTTGGCATTCATCGTGCCGCATATGCCGGACCGCACCCGCACCCTTGTGCATTACGGACCGTGGTTCATTGCAATCGGCATCTGGCTTGCTGTCTGGGAGCTGGTGACGGCAAAGCTCGGCTGGCTGCCCAAGCCCTTCTTCTCGCCGCCTCAAGGCCTGTTGCATGTCTACCTCAGCGACTGGGACCGGCTGCTGATCTGCATTGCCTATACCGGACGGCTGTGGATTCTCGGTTTCACCTCCGGCGTCATTAGCGGCTTTGTCGCAGGCGTTGCGCTCGGCTGGTCGAAGCGCTTCGCCTACTGGGGAATGCCAATCCTGAAGCTGATCGGCCCTGTTCCGGCCAGCGCCTGGATACCCTGCACATTCTTCATCTTCCCGTCGACATTTCACGCGAGCATTTTTCTGGTGGCACTTGCGTCCGGCATTCCGGTCGCCATCCTGACCGCAGCCGGTGTCAGCCAGGTCAACCGATCGTTCTATGACGTGGCCCGGACACTCGGGGCAAGAAACAGCTACCTCATCTTCAAGGTAGCAATCCCGGCGTCTCTTCCGAATGTCTTCGTCGGCCTGTTCATGGGCCTCTATTATTCGTTCGCCGTGCTCGTCGTTGCTGAAATGCTTGGCGCGAAATACGGCCTGGGTTGGTACCTTCAGTTCAACACCGCTTATTCCGCCTATGCCAACGTCTACGCAGCGCTCATCGTGATGGCACTGATCTGCGCCGGACTGGTGAGGCTGTTGTTCATTGCCCGAGACAGCCTTCTCGGCTGGCAGAAGGGGATAATCTGATGAACGTCGCATTTGCGCAAGCCAGAGCCGTCGAACGCAGCCTGCGGCTCGACATCGACAATGTCAGCCATGAGTTCGATCTCGGCAAGACGCGGCTGCCGGTGCTGTCCAACATCAGCATCATTGTCGAGCCAGGTGAATTCGTGGCCTTGCTCGGGCCGTCCGGCTGCGGAAAATCGACATTGCTCAGACTTGCGGCCGGCCTTGAAACCGCGACCCGTGGCAGCGTGCTCGAAGACGGCAAGCCGATCACACGTCCGGACCCCTCCCGCATTCTCGTCTTTCAGGACGCCACGCTTTTTCCCTGGCTGACCGTCTGGAAGAACGTTGCGGCCGGACTGGACGCCCGAGGCATATTGAAAGATCACGAGGATCGCGTCGACGACATTCTCAAACTCGTGAAGCTTGACGCCTTCGCCGACGCCTATCCACACCAGCTTTCCGGCGGAATGGCGCAGCGCGCCGCAATCGCTCGCGCACTCGTCAACGACCCCAAGTTGCTCCTTCTCGACGAACCGTTTGGCAAGCTCGATTCACTGACCCGGCTGAAGATGCAGAAAGAACTGCTACAATTGTGGCAGCGCTCAGGTTTTACCGCCCTTCTCGTGACCCATGACGTCGAGGAGGCACTCCTGTTGGCCGACCGCGTGATCGTCTTCGGCGACAGGCCGGCGAGCATCATCGCCGACGTCACCGTCGGGAAGGCCCATCCGCGCCGCCGCGACGATCCAGCGCTCATTGCTCTTCGCCAGACCCTGCTTGAGAAGCTGGGAGTGTCTCATGACGACTGATGGGCGCCTGTCGACCTTGATCACATTATCGGGCCTGGGCACGCTGGCGTTGGGCGTTTTCTGGTGGTGGGTGGTGTTCGAGGAAGTCGTGGCCAACGGCTATATCAGCTACAGCCAGGCGGCCACCTGCATCGGCGGATCCAGCGATCTATGCGCACTTGCCCAGGCTCTGTGCAAGTCGAACCATTGGCTTGGTGTCACCACATATTCCTCCGTCATCTTCTGGGCAGGGCTCGCCACGATCAGCGCAGGTATCGCTCTGCGCTCTGCAAAACGCCCGGTCTGAGCGCATAAAAGTGAAGGATCCTGATCATGGCCGCAACGCCAAAGACGCTTCCCATCCTCAATCTCGAACATTTTGGTGCCGGCCATCCCGAACGCGACCGGGTCCTTTCGCAATTGCGCGACGTCACCCGCACACTCGGTTTTTTCTATCTCACCGGTCACGGCATTGCACAGGATGAAATCGATGCGCTGACAGCGCTTGCCCGGCGCTTCTTCTCCTTGACCGAAGATGAGAAGCTCCAGATCGAAATGCGCAAATCGCCGCATTTTCGCGGCTACAACAGAGCCGGATTCGAATACACACGCGGCACCCAGGACTGGCGCGAGCAGGTCGACTTCGGCCCGGAACGAGAGAGGCTCGATCTCTCGTCCAACGACGCTCCATGGAAACGTCTGATCGGGCCGAACCAGTTCCCGGAAGCATTGCCGGAATTGCGCCCGGCCGTTCTCAAATGGATCGACGACGTGACATCGGTCGGCCTGAAGGTTTTGCAGGCATTTTCCGAGGCGCTCGGTCAGAAACCCGATGTCTTTGCCCCGATCTATAGCAACGGTCCCAACCAGCTGTTGAAGATCGTCCGTTATCCCGGGCGCGACCATACGCAGAGCGATCAGGGCGTCGGTGCTCACAAGGACGGCGGCTTTGTCACCATCCTGCTCCAGGACGTTGTCGGTGGATTGCAGGTCGACGATGGCGAAGGCGGCTGGATCGACGCCCCGCCGATCCGCGGCACCTTCGTCATCAATGTCGGCGAACTCCTGGAGCTGGCGTCCAACGGCTATCTGAAAGCCAACATCCATCGCGTCGTCACACCGCCTGCAGGTGGCGATCGCCTTTCCATCCCCTTCTTCCTCGGCGCCAATCTGGCCGCATCCATTCCGGTCCTCGACCTGCCGCCCGCACTTGCCGCCGAGGTGCGTGGCGTCACCCAGGACCCGCTCAATCCGCTCTTTCGCGAGGTCGGGCGCAATGTCCTGAAATCGCGGCTGCGCTCGCACCCCGATGTCGCCCGCGAGCACCATGCCGATCTGCTTGAGGAGCAGGCCCGCGAGACTGTCACTGCCTGATCAGCGTTCGTCGGGACGCAATGATTGATTGCCGGCACCTGTGAGAGCCGGTTCTGGTTATGCCCTGTCGGCGACAACAACGGCCAAACAACGGAAAGGTGAACGACATGACCATTCATACGCCTCCTGCTCCTGATGCTACTCCTGCCCCCGAGCCGACAGTGCGGCCGGTGGGAACCTCTGGCCCACGTGCGCTCAGACTGCATCCGGAGACAATCGCGCTTCATGGCGGCAGCTTCCGGTTCGACCCGGCAACCGGTGCGGTCGCGGTACCGATCTACCAGACGACCTCGTTCCAGCTGCCTGGCACGGAAGGCGCCGACAAGCTCTTTGCACTGGAGGCTGCCGGCCATCTCTACACGCGCGTCTCCAATCCAACTCAGGATGCCTTCGAACAGCGTCTTGCCGAGCTTGAGGGTGGCGCTGCCGCGCTGGCGCTCGCATCAGGGCAGGCAGCGTCTGCTTTTGCAATCCTGAACCTGGCGCGCGCCGGCGATAACATCGTCAGCGCTGTCGGCCTCTATGGCGGGACCTGGGCGCTTTTTGCCGCAACGCTCAAGAGCTTTGGTATCGAGGTTCGTTTCGTGGATGCAGCCGACCCGGAGGCATTTGAACGGGCAACGGACGAGCGCACGCGCGCCTATTATGCGGAGTCCCTGCCAAACCCGAAACTCGAGGTCTTCCCGATTGGCGAAGTGGCCGAGATCGGCCGTCGCTTCGGCATACCGCTGATAGTTGACAACACGGCCGCGCCGTTGACCATCAGACCGCTGGAGCACGGCGCCGCCGTCGTTGTCTACTCCACGACGAAATACATCGGCGGTCACGGCACCTCGATCGGTGGTGCGATCGTCGATGGCGGCAACTTTCCGTGGAAGGACCTTTCTCAACGATTGCCGACATTGCACGAGCCCGATCCGAGCTATCAAGGCAAGAGCTGGATTGAGAAAGCAGCGCTTATCGATTTTCACCCGTACATCCTGCGCATTCGGGCCGTGCTTCTTCGTGACATCGGCGCCGCCATCAGTCCGCAGAACGCCTTCCAGTTCATCCAGGGCCTGGAAACGCTGCCGCTTCGCCTGAGACAGCATAATGAGAATGCCATCAAGGTGGCGGAGTTCCTTCTCGATCATCCGAAGGTCGCCACGGTCATCTTCCCGAAGTTCCAGGACGGCGTCGCTGGCGCGCGGGCGAAGAAGTACCTCCGCAACAACCAGTTCGGCGCACTGGTCGGGTTCGAACTCAAGGATGGTCGCGATGCCGGTCGTCGCTTCATCGACGCGCTACAGTTGCTCTACCATGTCGCCAACATCGGTGATGCGCGATCGCTTGCCATCCATCCGTCGACAACCACCCACTCGCAGCTCTCTGCTGTGGAGCAGCTGAAAACGGGGGTGACGCCGGGCTATGTGCGGCTATCCATCGGCATTGAACATGCCGACGATATCATCGCCGACATTTCGCAGGCACTGGATGTCGCTTGATAGGGCGGGACTGGCTTGCCAGTGCCCAAAGATTGAGCAAATTGTTTCTGCTTTAGCCGGTAATTTGCATTAATCTATCTATTCTATAGACAATAAGTATTTAAGTTCAACTGGCTGGCGGTCGTAGATCCTCCCAAGCATCACACCGCCGGCGGGGGCAAACATTCCAAGGAGCATATTGTGAGATCCTATTTGACGATCCAATCCCTAAGGGTTGCGGCGGGTGCTGCCCTTTTGGCCGCAACGGCCCTTCTGCCGATCGCGGCGCAAGCCGGTCAGACACTCGACAAGATCAAGGAACGGGGCACCATCAAAGTGGGCGTGGGCACCACGCCGGGCTTCTTTACACCCGACAGCAATGGCCGCTGGCAGGGGTTCTTTGTCGACTTGGGCAGGGCACTGGCGGTGACGGTCTTTAACGATCCGGACAAGGTCGAGTTCACCAATTCCTCGCCGCAGCAGCGCCTGCCGGCTCTTCAGGCCGGTGAGTTCGATATCCTTCTGTCAGGCGTCACCGAAACCATTACCCGCGCCTTCAAGCTCGGCTTTCATTTCGGTCCGGTGGTGTTCTACGACGGCCAGGGCCTGCTGATTCGCAAGGATCTTGGCGTGACAAAGGGAGAGGACCTCGATGGCGCCACGATCGGCGTCCAGAGCGGTACGACGGGCGAACTGAACATCGCTGATTTCTTCCGCAAGACCGGCAAGAAATTCACGCCGGTGACGATCGAGGAAACCAGCGAATTCACCAAGGCGCTCGACACCGGTCGTGTCGACGCCCTCACGCAGGATTCCACCGATCTGGCGGCCAAGCGCACACAACTCAAGCAGCCTGACGACTATGTCCTTCTGCCAGAGCGCCTGTCCAAGGAACCCCTCGCGCCGGCCGTTCGATCAGGCGACGATCAATGGCTCGAAATCGTCAACTGGACGGTCTATGCCACCATTCAGGCTGAAGAGTTCGGCATCACCAAGGACAATGTCGATACATTCCTCAACAGCGAAGATCCTGCGATCAAGCGTTTCCTTGGCGTCGACACCTCGCTCGGCGAAGCGATCGGCCTCGATCCCAAGTTCGCCTATAACATCATCAAGGCTGTCGGCAATTACGGCGAGATTTTCGAGCGCAACGTCGGCAAGGGCACTCCGCTCAATTTCGAGCGTGGCTATAACCAGCTTTGGACGAATGGCGGCCTCATCTACTCCCCGCCGTTCCGCTGAGCCTGCCAGTGCTGTTCCGGGTCAGTTCTCGCAGCCAACACCAGCCGGGCTTTTCCAAGCCCGGCTTTTTCATCCGCATCCTCCGGTGGATCGGCCCCTCGCCGTTCACTCAGGCGATGGTCCTTTTGGCCGTCGTCGCTGTCTTGTGGTACCTTGGTCATAACGTGGTGCAAACCATGGAGCGGCTCGGACTGCGGTTTGGTTTCGGCTTCCTCAGCCAACGCGCCAATTTCGAGATAGGCGAAAGCCTGATCCAATATTCATCGTCCGACAACTACGGTCATGCGCTCCTGGCGGGACTGCTCAACACGATCAACGTTGCATTCATTGGCTGCCTGATCGCCACGCTTTTTGGCACGACTCTGGGCATTGCACGGCTCTCAGGCAACCTCGTCCTGTCATCCATTATACGCGGCTACGTCGAAATCTTCCGCAACACGCCGCTTCTTCTGCAGCTCTTCCTCTGGAGCGCGATCTTCCACGGCCTGCCGGCACCGCGGCGAGCGGTGGAGTTTGCCGGCAGCGTATTTCTGACCAATCGTGGCGTCTTTGTTCCGCGCTTGTCTTTCGATGGCCCGCCTGCGGCCGTCTGGCTGCCACTGACGCTCGCTGCGGCGGCCACTGCCGTCGTTGCAACGCGCCGGCTTTTCTTCGGACAGCGGTTCTATGCCAGCCGCATTGCCACAACCGCTATCCTGTGCGGCCTCGGCGCGCTCTGGGTTGCAGATGTCTCGATTGCGGCGGAGTTGCCAGCAAGGGGCGGGTTCAACATCAGCGGCGGCCTGTCACTTACGCCGGAATTCGCAGCACTCCTGACCGGCCTGGTGTTCAATTCGGCCGCGACGATTGCGGAAATCGTCCGTAGCGGCATTCAGTCCGTCGGAAACGGCCAATGGGAGGCAGCGCGCGCACTTGGTCTTAGCCCCGGGCACATCATGCGCCTGATCGTCATGCCGCAGGCGCTGCGCGTCATCACACCCCTGATGACCTCGAGCTATCTTGATCTGACGAAAAACTCGAGCCTTGCGGTCGCCATCGGCTTTCCCGATCTCGTGAGCGTTGCAAACACGACTGCCAACACCACCGGCCAGACACTGGAGGCCATCACGATCATTGCGCTTGCCTACCTCGCGCTCAATCTTGGTGTTTCCGTGTTGATGAACCTCTACAACAACCGTCTTTTGCGCAAGGACGGGCTCAGATCATGAGCAAGCGCCATATGGTCATTCGAGGTCGAACCAGGGCCATGTCTGCCGGTCTTTTCGACAGCAAATTGAATGGGCTGATCACGCTCGCATGCTTTGCCATCCTTGTCTGGTTCATTTGGCCATTCTGGCAGTGGGCCGTCAGCGACGCCGTGTGGATCGGGGGGGCGAAGGATTGCTCCCTCGAGGCCGCCGGAGCCTGCTGGGCTTTCGTCAGAGCAAAGTTCAGGTTCATCATGTTCGGCTTTTATCCCCCCGCGTTGCAATGGCGCCCTACCGCGGTGCTCGTGGCGATCGCAGCCCTCCTCCTTGTTTCAGCACGGCCGCGCCTGTGGAGCAAGCGGCTTGTCTTGCTGTGGCTCGCCTCCATTGGGCTGGCCTGGCTGCTCATGGCCGGCACCCTGTTGCCGCCTGCTGTGCCGTCCAATCAATGGGGCGGACTTCCGATCACGATCCTGGTGTCACTCACCGGGCTCGCAACGGCGTTCCCTGTTGCCTTGCTCCTTGCGCTGGCGCGGCGTTCGTCGATGGCGCTCCTGCGCATGCTTGCCGTCGTACTCATCGAGTGCCTTCGTGGCGTGCCTCTGATCGTCGTACTCTATGTCGCTATGCTGATCGTGCCGATGGCGTTGCCGGCCGACGCAATGCTCGACAAGCTTGCCAGAGCACAGGTTGGCATCAGCCTGTTCGTCTCCGCATACCTTGCGGAAATCATCCGCGCCGGACTGCAGTCCATCCCGGCCGGACAAAAAGAGGCAGCCTATGCTCTCGGCCTCGGCTACTGGCGAACGGCGCAGCTCGTCGTTTTGCCGCAAGCCTTGCGCGCAGTCATCCCGGCGATCGTCAACCTGTCGATTGGGATCGTCCTGAATACGTCCCTGCTTGCCGTCATCGGAATCTCCGACCTCCTTAACGCGGCAAAGACCGCCGCGACTGATCCGCAATGGCTGGGATACTATACAGAGGCCTTCATTTTCACCTCCTGCATCTATTTCGTCATCAGCCTCACCGCATCCCGCTACAGTCTCTGGCTAGAGCGACGATTGCGAGGGGTATGATGGGGGAACGCGATGCCAAAGGCGCGTCAGCACCGACTGCAAGCCTCATTTCGAGCCGGCCTGCGGCATCTGATATCGTCTTTTTGATCCACCAGGACCGGTCAGCTCACAGAGAGACCAACCACGCCGACCCCGGCGTTCCCGACGCGCAACAGCAGGTTTTATCATGAAGACCAATTCCGAATTTCTCTGGTACATTCCAAACGACGTTACCGCCGGCCACCGCGGCGATGCCGTCGTCGAGAACCACAATAGCCTGGAAACGCTGACCAGCCACGCCAAGGCACTTGAGGATCACGGCTGGACGGGCGCGCTGATCGGCACGGGATGGGGCCGGCCCGATACCTTCACCGTTGCAGCCTCGCTTGCTGCGCGCACCGTCACCTTCGAACCGCTCATTGCTGTCCGCCCGGGCTATTGGCGGCCCGCGAATTTCGCGTCTGCTGCGGCCACGCTGGATCACCTGACCGGCGGGCGTGTGCGTATCAATATCGTATCAGGCAAGGACAACCTGGCTGCGTATGGCGACAGCGAAGGCGATCAGGCGCATCGCTATGCCCGCACCAAGGAATTCATGCGGCTGATTCGCAGGCTGTGGACCGAAGAGGATGTCACCTATGCGGGAGAGCATTTCCAGGTGGCCGGGTCCACCGTGGTCCCGCGCATTCGGGTTAAAGGCAGCCGTCTGCACCCCAGGCTCTATTTCGGCGGCGCCTCAGAGGCGGCCGAGCGCGTGTCCGCCACCGAGGCCGATGTGCAGCTTTTCTGGGGCGAGCCCCTGGACGGCGTCCGCGAACGAATTGAAAGGCTGAAGGCGCTGAGCGCGGCGCTTGGCCGTGACATCCCTCCACTGGAGTTCGGGTTGCGTATCACCACACTGGTCCGCGACACCACCGAGCAGGCATGGGCCGACGCGGAGGCGAAGGTAGCCGAGATGGCCAAGCGCAGCGGAGACGGCTGGAACGATCACCGTCGGGACGTTGCAGTAGGCCAGAAGCGGCTGTTCGATTTACACGCCCGCGGCGAGGTGCTCGACGACAACCTCTACACGGCGCCGGGCAAGTTCGGCGGCGGCGGGGCCGGCACTACATGGCTGGTGGGTTCGGCGGTGGATGTCGCCCGTTCGCTGCGCAAGTATCAGGATCTCGGTATTACCCACTTTGTCTTATCCGATACGCCGTATTTGACCGAGATAAGACGGCAGGGCGATAAACTGCTTCCGTTGCTACGCAGTTGAGGCAGCCGAGCGTGTACTCGCGCTCATCACGAAGCGGGCCCATAGAAGGACAGCACGCCGGCAAACGGGTTCAACCTCGTGGTCACAGCCGTGAGAAGGTCAGAGTATCGCCGTCGTCGGGGATCAGGAGTGCGCTATCGGCTATACCATGCAGGCGCGCTGCCTCGCGTAGCTCGCGGCGGTCGATCGTTGCGTGGTCGAGCGCCTCCATATGGGTTGCAACAACGGTGGCGGCCGGCGCGTGGTCCAACACGCAAAGGGTCTGCTCTGCATCCATCACAATCAGCTCACCGTCCCAACGCGCTCCGCAGGAATGGGTAACGACAATGTCCGGGCGCGTGCTCTGAAGCGTTGTGGCAATCGCCGGATAGAACACCGTGTCGCCTGCCCAATAGATCCTTGGCTCACCGACGGCCTCCAGGGTGAAGCCCATGACAGAACCCATCTTTTTAACGACGGGGCCAAGACCATGGCTTGCTTCGTGGCGGACGAAATCCAACCCCTGCCAATTGAAACCGTCGTGCAGAGGTATGACATTTTCGAAGCTCATCGCCGTGATTGCCTCTTCGTCAACTGGCTGGCAAAGCAATGGAAGGTGTTTGGGCACCGCCGCTTGAGCGACCGGATCAAAGTGATCCGCATGCAAATGGGAAACGACCACAAACTCGACGTCTGACAGGATCGTTTCGATGCTTACGGGCAGATCCACGAGCGGGTTGAGCGAGCGACCCGTAAACGACGGTCGACTTTGCTTCGGTGCGAAGAACGGATCTATCAGCACACTTCGCCCTGCATACTCGAGCTTGAGCGTCGCGTTGCGAATAAGCTGTAGTTTCATGACCGGTGCTCACGCTGCTGATCAGCTCAAAGATATGCGGTAGGGCGCGATATACATAGCGGACACGCGAAGATGCTGCCGCAGATCAATCGGAAACGTCTGCTTTATCATTGAAGGTGTAACGGAAGTCGCAATGCGTCGCGCCCTGCATGAGGGTCTGCGTCCGCTTCATTTTGATGCGCGGGTCATATCCTTGACAGAAGACTGCATCCCGATTGCAGGAGAGAAGGTGCCCTATCTTCCCGAGCCCCATATCCCGATAGGTTTCGGCATAGCGACAGCGGTGGACATTGTAGTCGAATTCCTTATCCGTCGCGTTCAGCACCTCGATCTCCAAGGCATCATCCTGCGTCCACAACGTCTGCAGCGCCTGGAATGTTCTGAGGCTGGTTCCGCCCTGCGTGTGTGCTGCGAAAGTCTCGGCCGCCGCGATTGCGGCCTTGCTGATCGCTCTGTCGAGGACCGACTGCGCACGTGTCTCGCCAATCTCCGCGACGAGTTCTTCGTAGATCGGCGCGATGACCGATGCCTCGATCGTGCGACGACGCAGGATACCTATTTCGGCCCGAGGTTGATCGTTGTTGGTCTCTTGGTCCATCTGGAATCCTCTCCGATTGCGGGCTATGCCTACAGATAGCCCAAAGCAACGCTCTCGTCCTTAGGCAACGACGCCGGACATACGATGCCACCCATAATCGTCCGCACGATGATGAGTGGCAGCAAAGTCCGAGTTTACAGGACGACAGTGGCCCGATCTGGTCTAGGATGCCGGTGTGGGTTCACCGAGGGAGAGCATCAGACGATTTGCCCAGTTGAAAAAGGCAGCGCCGTGGATTGCGTCGGCAATCTCAAGGTCATCCAGTCCATCTGAGCGCAAACGTTCGATTTCCGCCCTGCCGAATGCCAAGGGCGTCTGGGTCAACGCGACCGAGGCCTCTACCACTGAATTCCACCGCCGGCTCCCAAGATCTGCGTCTGTTCCCTCATCGAGCAACCGCTGCACATCCTGCGTTCGTTTCGAGAAATGAGAGGCGAAGCGGGAATGCACCGATGCGCAGAAAATGCAGCCATTCGAGCGCGATGCCGCAGTGGCCGAGAGTTCGCGCTCGGCTCGCGGCAGGCCAACGCTTGTGTTGTAGAAGATGTCCTTATCCGTTTTGGTGCGCGCTTCCAGGATTTCCGGATCGCGGGCAAGCAACATGAAGTATGGCGATTTCGCACGCGATGCATCGACGAGCCCGGCCCAGTGCCGGTCGGTCAACTCCGCTTCGGCGAGTGGTTGCAGCCATGGAGTCCAACCGATTTCCGCCTGTGTGAAGGCATTGGGTCGGTTTGCGACTGGGGTGTCAATTGCGGTCTCGGTCATGATCTATCGTCTCCTTACTCGGCTGCCGTTGCCGCAACTGCTTTTCCTTCACCCGCCCCCGAGAGCGCAGCAAGCCCCGTCACCACGCGCACTTGAAAGGCCAGGAAGGCAACGATCTGGGACAGCGTCACGATTGCGGTGGTGCTCCATCCGGCATCCCGCAGGGCCTGCAGCGCGGCCGCACTTGCCTCGCGTGGACGGAATACAAGCAGATGGCTATGTGCCAGAGCGGCCGACAGCTTTGCGCCGAGAACGACGCGACTGAACTCCGAGACGTCGAATGCCAGACCCTCTTTGTCTTCCACCGAAAGAGGTCCATCGGGATACCTGCCATAAGGGCCCCGGGCGGAGCCCCTCTCGACCTCGGCCTTGACGGCCGCGATCAGGGAGGCGCCGCCATTTCCTTCACCGGCGCCGGCGGCGTAGAATTCGGCAGCAGCCGTCGCACCGTGCAGCCCGGTGACAAAAGCCGCCACGACAAACCGCTCGGCACGTGTCACGTCGCCTTCTTGAGCGGGCTCGAAGAGCGCGAGATAGCTCTTCTGCGCGTTGGCACGGGTCTCGGGCCTTTGCGCGCGGATACGTTCGACGAACGATCCAGCGCGGACACCCGCGAGAAGATCGATGACATCAGGCGTCGTTGAAGTCATGGTGATTGCCTTTCTTCGGAATGAAAATCTCAGGCGGTTGCCGCAAGGCGGCGTTGCTGATGTTCTGGCCGGGCCCAGCCTAGCGCCGGCGCCACCACGTTGGCGGTTAATTCAAGGGAGCGCAGGATATGGTCGTGGGGAGGATCAACCGAGTGCACCTGAAACACGAGATCGGTCACGCGCGCGAGCGCCGTATCCGCCTTGAGCGATGCAATCACGTCGTCAGGCGTGCCGACATGGACGTCAAATGCCTTGATCAGATCGGTTGTCGCGGTGCCGGGAATCGTGTGCCCGCTTGCGACGAAGCGCTCGGCGCTTCGTCGCAGACCTAGATCCGCCAGCTCCAGCGCCAAGGCCCTGTCGTCGGCGACGAACAGGCTGCGCGAACCAAAAATACGTGGGGGCCTGCCTTTGGGAAGTTTTGCAAGATATGCATCGATGATCGGGTTTTGCATTTCCCAGAGCTCGGCATCCAACGCGTCTGCCGGGCGCGGCTGGGTGCGTGACAGCATCAGCCCGTCACCGTCCTGCCCTGCCCGTTCGCCTCCACCAACGGAGAAAGTCGCCTGCCAGACGCGATCCAGCAGATGCGGCGCCGTGGGGTAAAGACGATTGCCTCCGGGAAGCTCCCGTCCGGCCCAGGCATCACGCACCGTCGAGAGGCTCTCGGCGTAAACGGATCCACGGCTTCCGCTGTCGCGCCCGAACGGCAGAAACGAAGCCGGCGTGCCGCCGGTGCCGAAGCCGACCTCGAGGCGGCCACCGGAAAGAATATCCAGGACCGCGGTGTCTTCGGCGACGCGAACCGCATTTTCCATCGGCAGCGTGATGACCCCTGTTCCAAGCCGGATGCGCGATGTGCGGGCAGCAAGCTCGCCCAGGAAGACCAGCGGAGCAGGAAGACCGCCTTCCTCGCCGTTGAAATGGTGCTGAGCCACCCAAGCGCTATCGAAACCCAGTTTTTCGGCGTGGATGATCTGCTCGGCGACCAGCCTGTAGCGCGTCGCGGCATCGGCCTGGTCGAGAATGCGACTGAAAAATCCAAGCCGTTTGGGCTGGGCTGCATGGATCATCAGATGACTCCTGGACTTGTCGGGGATGGCCGCGTGGCGAGCCGCGGATATTTCTTGCCTGGGATGGCGTCGATCAGCTCTTGCGTATAGGCGCTCTGCGGACGGCTGAAGACCGCCTCCACCGGCCCGCTGTCGACGAGCTTCCCGCCGTTCAGCACCGATACCGTATCGGAAATCTGCCTGACCACGGAGAGGTCGTGAGACACAAACAGGTAGGTAAGGCCAAGCTGACGCTGGAGTGCATCGAGCAGTTCCAGAATTTGCGCCTGCACCGTCACGTCAAGGGCCGATACGGCCTCGTCCAGGACAAGAATCTGCGGATCGAGCACGAGAGCACGGGCAATAGCCACCCGCTGACGCTGACCACCCGAAAGCGCGTACGGCCGCCGCTCCAGAACATCGAGGGGAAGTCCGACCTTTTCGAGGGTGCTCGCGACACGCTCAACACGTGCAGCCGGCGGCAGGGGATCGAAATTCAACAGCGGTTCTTCAACGATCCTTGAAATCGTCTGCCGCGGATCGAGTGAACCGAAGGGGTTCTGATAGACAAGCTGGATCTTCTTTCGGAATAACCGGAGCGTCTCGCCCCGCAGGGAGGCAAGATCCAACCCATCAACGATCACTCTTCCGGCTGTCGGCCTTTGAAACGCCGCCACCGTCCGGATCGTCGTCGTCTTGCCGGAGCCGGATTCGCCGACCAGGGCATGTGTGGTGCCACGCCGGACGCGGAAGGAAATATCGTTGACTGCGCGAAAGTCACCATGACGATCGCCGGCACCGAAGTCCTGCACGAGGTTTTCGACGATGATGATGTCCTCCTCTTCAGGCCCGCGCGCTTCAGTAGCGGAAACGGCGGGCGACCGGCGCTTGCCGCCGTTCAGCGAAGGGGCGTCTGCAAGGAGCTGTCGCGTATAGGCGCTTTGAGGATTTTTCAGAACCTCAAAGGTGCGACCCTCCTCTTGAATACGACCATGCTGCAAAACGATCAGCCGGTCGGATCTGTCGGCGGCGACGCCAAGGTCGTGCGTTACGAGAAGGACCGCGGTCCCGTAGGCACGAC
This sequence comes from Rhizobium sp. P1_C7, assembly GCF_056406295.1. Taxonomy (NCBI): domain Bacteria; kingdom Pseudomonadati; phylum Pseudomonadota; class Alphaproteobacteria; order Hyphomicrobiales; family Rhizobiaceae; genus Rhizobium; species Rhizobium sp. P1_C7. The sequence goes on along the minus strand of NZ_JBFUAL010000003.1, from coordinate 55,039 downwards.
GAAGCTCGTCGATCAGGTCCAGAATGTGTTTTTGCACGGTCACATCGAGCGCGCTCGTGGGTTCGTCGGCGATGATCAAGGAAGGTTTCAGCGCGATGGCAATGGCAATGAGAACACGCTGTTTCATGCCACCGGAGAGTTCATGGGGATACTGGGTCGCCCGAAGCCTCGGCTGGTTGAGGCCGACGCGCTCGAGCAACTCGATCGCCTGAGCATAGGCGACGGGGCCTGAGGCCTTGCCATGGATCGCCAGGATTTCCGCAACCTGCTTGCCGATTGTCTTGACCGGGTTGAGCGAACTCCCTGGATCCTGGGGGATAAGGCTCATGACCGAGCCGCGGATGGCAGCCAGCCGGCGCTGCGGCCAACCGGCAATATCCTGCCCGTTCAAGCGAATGCTACCCTGTTCAAGGCGACCGTTCTCCGGCAGGAGGCCGATGATTGCCTGGGCGGTGGAACTCTTTCCCGAGCCGGACTCGCCAACCAGCGCCACCACCTCGCCGGCTCCGACTGAAAAATCGATGCCGTGAACGGCTGTCCGTGCACCCTGTCGGTCATGGTAGGAAATGGTCAGTCCTGACACGTCCAGGACCGGCGACGGCAGGATGTCCTGCGACCTTCCAAGGGGCAAGACTGTCATCGCTGCACCTTCGCTATTTCCTGGCTGATACGATTGACCGAGAGAACGACGAGCACCACGACGATGCCGGGCGCGGCCGTCAGCCACCACGCTGTTGCAATGTAGTTGCGACCCTCCGCGATCAGCAGGCCCCACTCAGGGGTGGGCGGCGGAGCGCCATATCCGAGAAAGCCGAGGGTAGACAATTGCAGGATGGCCGATCCTGCCTGCAGGGCTGTGAAGGCGATCACCGACGTCAGCGAGTTAGGCAGGACATGACGCCAGAGAACTTTGAGGAAGGTGCCGCCGCTGCCGAAGGCCGCCTCGACATATTCGCTGCGTCGGACGCTGACGACCTCCGAACGGACGAGGCGCGCGAAGCTTGCAATCGAGGTCACCCCCACGGCGACGGCAGCGTTGACGGTGCCGAAGCCAAGCAGAATGATGATGCTGAGGGACAGAAGGAGTGCTGGTATAGAGAGAAGCACATCGACAAACCGCATGATGACCTCATCGACCCAGCCGCCCAGCGAGCCCGCAAAGACGCCGAGCGCGGAGCCGACGACAAGGCCGATCGCAACGGCCGCCAGCGCGCCGGACAGCGAATGAACCGCGCCGTAGACAAGACGGGCGTAGAGATCGCGGCCAAGCGAATCCGTTCCAAGCAGATGTAGCGCGCTCGGCGCCTTGAGCTGCTGGCCGGGAAGCCCTTGGACGGGATCATAGCTGGTGAATATGCCTGGCAGCATTGCCCAGAGCAGAACGAGCGTCAGGACAATAATTGAAAGGACAAAACCTGGCTGTATGTCGATCGGCAACCGCCGACGACCTGCAGCAACCTTCGCCGTTCGATGTGCGGGCGGCGTCTCTGCAGCCCGATCGACCGGCGCGGCACTATCGATGATGATATGGCGTTCGCCGGTTTCCAGAATGGTCATCGCGCGTTCCCCAATTTGGTTTTCAGCCGCGGATCGAGCAAGGGATAGAGGAGATCGACCGCGAGATTGATGGTGACGAAGCCGGCGGCAGAGAGAACGACGATTGCCTGAAGCACCGCGACATCCTGGAAGTTGACCGCCTGTTCGGTGAGGCTGCCAATGCCGTTGAGGCCGAAGACAGTCTCAGTGATGACCGCGCCGGCCAGCAGTTCGCCGAAAAGGACGCCGGCAACAGTGAGTACCGGCAGGAAGGCATTCTTGGCGACATGCCTCCATAGCACCCAGCCTTGCGAGGCGCCCTTGGCACGGGCCACTGCCACGAAAGGACGGGTCAGCACCTCGTCTACATTTCTCAAAAGGATCTGCGCCATCGGTGCGGAAATCGGCACCGCGATCGTCAAGATCGGCAAAACGAGGCCCTCCCAGGGCCCCGGGTTGATGACGGGCACCAATCTCAGTCGAAAGGAGAATATCTGGATAAGCATGATGCCAAGCCAGAATGTCGGAATGGAGACGAAAAGCGCCGGAATTGCCTGGATTAGCCCCCGCAGCCGACCGAGCCCGGGAATATTGGAGAGCACAGCGATGATGACCGCGAGGATCGAAGCGGCCAGGAAGGCCAAACCGGCAAGCCGGATTGTCGGCGGCAGATTGGCGGCAAGCTGGGCGCCGACGGCAACGCCCGCCTGCAGCGAATAGCCGAAATCGCCCCTGAGGAAGTTCTCGATCGTGCGCAGGTATTGAAACACCACCGAACCATCGGCTGCGTAAGCAGCGCGGATGTCGGCGATCTGCTCCGGGCTCAATCCATATTCCGGATTCTGAAATTTGATCAGCACCGCATCGCCGGGCATTGCCTGCAACAGTACAAAGGAGATGGTAAATGCCACCCAGAGCACGAGGATAGCCTGACCTATCCGCGATAGTATGTATCTTGCCATCACGACCACCTTGTCATTGCGACCGGCCCGACGATCTGTCGGGCCGGTGTCGAGTACTCAATGGGCCGCGAGCCAGGTATTGTAGAAGGTCGGGCGGCCGACGGACTCGAAGCCTACACCCTGCACATAAGGGGCGCCCGCAAAGGCCTGAGGCTCCTCGAAAATCGGGATCGCGTAGGCCTGGTCGAGCACGTAGTTCTGCACCTCGCCCGCAATGGCCAATCGCTTCTGGCGATCTGGCTCCGATGACAGCGCCTCGAGTAGACCGTTCAGCTTGTTGTCAACGAAGGATTTGACCTTGTCGCTCGGCCCACCCTTCTGGCGCAACACATCGCGGTTCTTCGGGTAGTACTGGCTCTTGATCACGTCAGGATCGGCACGGCCCACCATTGCAGGAGAGACAGGTGTCTTTGCCGGATCGAGATCGTCGACGGTTCTGCTGCCGGCGTCGCCGGCCAGAACGTTGAGTGTTATCCCGAGTTTTGCCCATTGCTGCGCAACGAGCTGAAGGGTTGCCTTGTTCTGCGGCTGCGGGGGAGACTCGTAGGCCGTCAATACCAGTTGCTGGCCGTCCTTCTCGCGGATTCCTCCAGCACCGGGCTTCCATCCGGCATCGTCCAGCAGCTTTGCTGCTTCAGTCGGATCCTAGGTGAGTTTCGACGACAGGTCGACATAGCCCAGCGCAGTCGAGGCAATGATCGACTTGGCCTGCGGGTAATTTGCGGAGAAAAGCGTCGAGACAATCTCCTGCGTATTCGTGCCGTGGAGCAGCGCCTGACGGACGCGCTGATCGGCGACGAGGGGATTGTCTGGACGGAAGACGACGCTGTTGTTCACGCCGCGGGTGGGGGCAGCATAGATCTTGTAGCCTTGGCTCTCGACCTGCTCTTCGTCGTAAGCCTGCACCTGGCGAATAAAGTCAGCCTGACCCGACAGCAGCGCGCCGATGCGCACGCTGTCTTCCCCGGTCACGATGTATTTTATCCCGTCCAGATAGGCGCGCCCTTGATGCTCGAGCTTGGCCGGACCCCAGCTGTAGTCCGCCCGTACGCCGAGAGACAGCTCCTTGCCCAGCGTTTCGCTTTCGACCACGAATGGGCCGGAGCCAATAATCTTCGTGGCATCGCCAAGCTGCTCGAACGGAAGGGACAGTGTCTTTAGCGAGACAAGGCCCGAACCGATCACCGAGGTGCCCTGCAGAAAGCCTGGAGACGGCTTCTTGAAATAGAATTTAACCGTGAGCGGATCGATGACTTCGCTGTGGTCATAGTTGTTGATGACCTCAGACGCGGGCTGCTTGAGTTCCTTGTTTCCGAGCCCGAATACATCAAAGTTCTTGGCAACTGCGTTGGCATCGAGCGGCGATCCGTCCGAGAAGGTCACGCCCCTGCGGAGCTTGAAGGAATATTCGGTTGCGTTGTCGTTGACTGTCCAGGATTCGGCGATCCAGGGCTCGATCTCTAACGTTTTCGGGTTCTGATAGGTCAGTTTATCTGTGATTTGGTTGATGATACCGCCGTTGGGATAGAATCCGCCGGCAGGAGGATAAAGGTTCGTGTGCGGTTGCTGCTCGAGATAAATCAGCGTGCCACCCTCAATCGGTTTTGCGGTATCTTGGGCGACGGCTGCGTAGGCGCTCAGCGACAGTGCGCCAATCACGGTTGCAGCTTTGAATGTTCCTCGGACTGTCATCGAATTCCCTCTGCGAGATTGATGAGAATGAGGCTAAGGCATAAAGTATTTCGTCCATAGAATTTGTATTCTATTTATCGTCGACCGCGGAAAACGGTGACCGCCTGTTTGCCACGATGTCGGCAAAAAAAGATCGAGGTTGATCGGACGGGGATCGGGAGAGCACTCAACGTCTCCATTTCCTCAGCCCTGGCGGAGCGAGCGGCAGGCGCAGGGTGCGCCCCGGCGCTGGTGCCGTCAGAACAGGCGATGGAGAGAGCGATATCCGAGGCGGCCGACGGTGAGCGCCGAGATCCGAAGCTAGATCTCTGCGCCCTGCCTCGCAATCGCTGTTGCTTTGTTGCGCCAACGGCAGTGAGGCCGGCGACTATGTTGCGATTGCGGAGCGGACTCAAGCCATCCAGGAACGCGCCCCTGATGCCGATCGACCAAGGATGCCTATCGCACCGTGGCGCGCCAGCGGCGTGCAGCTCGGATTGCTAGGGCCGGGCAAGGATGAACCCTGAAAACGGCTGGATATGCCGCAACCGAGGTGTATGACCCGTTGCAACCCCTTTCGTTCATGCGCCGGGTCATGCTCTCAGATCGACGCGATCCTGAAACATCTCGCGTCGGCGATCTGGCGCAGGTTTGCCTATCCACCCCGATACCATTGCAAAGCTAGAAGCCCGCGAGGACGATCTTGCCCTTTGACCTACCGGACTCGATCAATGCATGCGCCCGTTTGAGGTTGGCAGCGTTGATGACGCCGAAGTTCTCAGCAAGAGTCGACTTTATTGTACCGGCATCGATCATCTCGCCCACGCGGATCAGCAGTTCATGCTGCTTTTCCATGTCAGCCGTGTCGAACAGCGAGCGGGTAAACATCAATTCCCAATGGAGAGAAATAGACTTGCGTTTCAACGATAGAGCGCTCAGTTCCTTCGGATCGTCGATGAGGCCGAAGCGGCCTTGCGGGGCGATAAGCTCGACAATCTGCGCCAGATGATCGTCGGTATTGGTCGTAGAGAAAACAAACGCGGGCTGCCCGATGCCAAGCGCTTCGATTTGTGGCGCAATCGGTTGGCGATGATCGATCACATGGTGGGCGCCCAGCGACGTCACCCACTCTTGCGTTGCCGGACGGGATGCAGTGGCGATGATGGTAAGATTTGTAAGGGCGCGTGCGATCTGAATGGCAATCGAGCCTACACCTCCCGCACCGCCGATAATCAACAGCGCATTGGCCGCACCCGGCACCGCGCGGGTCACTTCAAGGCGATCGAAGAGCATTTCCCAAGCGGTGATCGAGGTTAGCGGCAAGGCTGCGGCAGCAGCGAAGTCCACCGACTTCGGCTTTGTGCCGACGATCCGCTCATCGACGAGGTGGAATTGCGCATTGGTGCCCGAACGGTTGATAGCACCGGCATAAAAGACTTCGTCACCGGGTTTGAACAGCGTTGCATTCTGACCGATGGCAGTGACCACCCCTGCAGCGTCCCAGCCCAGCACTTTCCACTGCCCTTGCGCCGGCCGGGTTGAGTTGCGGATTTTGGTATCGACCGGATTAACCGAGACGGCCTTCACTTCGACGAGAATATCGCGGCCGGTTGGCTCGGGCTTCGCCAGTTCAATATCGAGGAGTGAGGTATCTGCTTCGACAGGCTGTGGGGTTTGGTAGCCGACGGCACGCATCAGTTGGTTCCTTTGGTTGATCGGAACAAACATGGCCTCTATGAGATATTTGTGCAAGAACGCACATAAAGTGCACATAGTGTCGAAAAGGATACTGTTGGATGGGACGCTCGCGCCACAACACCTATGATTGCAGTCCCGGTTGCTCCGTAGAGGCCACGCTGAGCATGATCGATGGAAAGTGGAAAGGTGTAATCCTCTTCCACCTGATGTCTGGCACCATGCGTTTCAACGAAATCCGTAAAAAGCTGCCCAGCGTCACTCAGCGAATGCTGACGACCCAGTTGCGAGAACTGGAAACGGACGGGCTCATTGTGCGCACCGTCTTCGCGCAAGTTCCGCCACGGGTTGACTACGCGCTGTCGGAGCGAGGCCGCACCCTTGAACCCGTCGTGCAAGTCCTGAAGACCTGGGGGGATCAAAACATGCATTTGTTCGCAAACGGCGCTCCCCACCCAGCGTAGCCACATAGCGGCCCTCAGTTGCGGGCGTCGCTCGCCCATCGCGCCCACCCGACGGTTGTGCATGCGGTTAGCTCTATGGCCGCAAAACAAGGGGGCCGTGAACAGCACGATCCGGCCACAGGTTGCAGGCTTGTTGCCCGCCATTTGCCATGGCTTCGCGCGCCTGCGGCCACCGCGACCGCCCCGCTACAGTCAGTTCATCCCTTCAATCATTGCCGGACCATCGATGAAGGGGGTGACACAGATCGTCATGGGGCTTCAGCAGAAACCGCCGCGCTACATCCCCATAGCCGTCATAGACAAGGCCACCGTTGACATCGACGAGAAATTCCCTGTGTCGGCGGTAGAGAATCGGAATGCGGTACCAAGGCACGCCGGGCCGCTTGTGGTGCAGTACATGCAGGTTGTTGTAGAGAAAAAGCAACCCGAACAGCGGACTGTTTTCAACGATTGCCGTGCGCTTATCGTGGTGGTCGGCATAGCGGTGCTCCGCATAGGATCGCAACCGGCTGAGAGCGGCGCCGAGATAGACAAAGCCTCCGAGATAAAGCCAAAGCGGCATCTCGCATACCCAGATCACCCAAGCCAACACGAACCCTACGCCAATCGCATGCCGCGTCCAGAGCGATGCCCTTTGCCGGTCTCCCTTCAGAACGATCGCGAATTCCTGTGCCAGAAAACTGAGGACCATGACGAGTGGCCCAATCGTAAGCCGTCCAAGAAGCGTCATGTTCCAAGCGGCAAGGGTCTTTCCAAGACGGCCCATCCGCTCCCAGGCAGCCTGGGTGAAATAGGAGGACTCCGGGTCTTCGATCGGGTCAGTCAGGTGCTCGTCGCGATGATGGGTCAAATGCCCTTCGCGATAGATTGCGTAGGGGAGCCAAAGAGATACCGGTGGCCAACCGATCGCATCATTGACGCGGCGGTTGCGGGTCGGATGTCCGTGCATCACCTCGTGCTGGAGGGACCCCTGCCAAGCGACCAGCCAGCCACCGATGGCGATCACGACCACGACAGGCAGCGATTGCCAGAACCACGTCACGGCGAAGAGCCCGCCATAGATAACGACCGCCAAGGCCACGGTCTGCCATTCGACGCGGGCGATGGCGGAAAGACTGGAGTGAAGAGGAAGGGTATCCGTCGAAGGGCGGCTGGGCATTATTAGTTCCGGTGAATGGGAAAAGAATGCGATTTCAGGCGCAAATATAAAACCGTGGCACCGGGAACCGCGCCGCATGGTTTTGCATCAGAGCGATCAAAAGGGAAAGCTGGTTGCGAAAATCGGCACCTCTGGAGGATATTTATTCTATGTAAAATATAGATATCGGCTTTAATCCTCCATCGAATTTCCGAGCCCCACGGGGCCACTGCCGATCAGCTTCGTGGCAATCTCCTCGCCGAGCGACGCATCCCTCCAGATCCATCTCGCCTTCGGGAAGTCCTCCGTCGCCCGGCCGATCGTCGGGCTTCAGCAGCTCGCGGCGGGTACGCTCGTGATCAAGGGTGAGACGCTTCATAAAGCTTCGGCACGGCGCCGGAGCGATCTGCAGGGCACGATCCAGGTCCTGTTTCAGGACCCGGCCGCCTCTCTCTCGCCCCTCATCACAGTAGGCGCGCTTCTGGCCGAACCGCTGAAAATCGCCAAGCTGCACACACCCGAGAGTTGGGCGCGGATCGCCGCGCTTGCGGAGAGCATCGGCCTCGGCAAGCAGCTTCTTTCGCGCTGTCCGCACCAGCTGAGCGGCGGGCAGCGGAACTGGCCATCATGCCTCAAGCGATAGCGGGATAGCCATGACGCGTGGCATCACGATCAAGTTTCGCCAGCGCCTCATAGTCGGCATCGCCGAGCAGGCTGATACCGCGCAGCGAGAGCGTATCGCAGATACCGGCGAGGTCGGGATCGGCTATGATGTCCGCGAGGGCCTGGCGCAGGATGGCAAGATCCTTCGCCGACGTCGTGGCGGCAGTGATAAAAGGCAACCCCGGACCCTTCGCCGTTTCAGCCAGGATGCGCACACCGGCGACACGATCGGGGTCGAAGCGCAGGGTATTGCCGAAAGTCACGCAATCGATCGCCGCGATATCGGCCTCCCCGCTCGAAACGGCATCGATGCTCGCCAGATGCCCTCCCGTCTCGAGCACGGACGAGAAGAACCGGCCATCGACCGAATGCGGCGCAACGAAGCCGCGGAACAGGTTGTAGCCGGAATTGCTGCCGGGTTCGTTGATTGCCGCGCGCATGCCCCGCATGTCTTCGATCGACTGTGCGGACGACTGTGTGCTGACGATGATGAAGCTGCATTTGAGCGGGCCGTCGCAGCCCGGCAACCCATAGGCAGGCGTAGCCACCAGCTGCACCTTGCCGCGCAGATGTCGAACGTAGGGATATCCGCAAGTCTGGCCGAACAGCAGGTCGGGATGAAGCCAGGCGGCGTTGTAGGGGATGTCTTCGTCAAGCGCCGCCGGCGCCTCAAGCCCCAAGGCGCGAATGCGCTTGCCTAATGCTTCCCAAAACAGGCGCGTCGCCTCCTTGACGGGCGGCGGGCTGACATACATGGCGAGGCTGGCGAGAGACATGCGCGAACTCCGGGTAAGACAAATCAAAAACCTATGCACATAGATTTAAACCGCAATGAGTTTGTTCGTTGAAAGGATTGTCTGCCATGAGCCTGCCCTCTCGGGAAGCCCGCTCCCCGATTTCGGCTGCAACCGCGATTACCCGCGACGTGCTCGTCGCCGGCGGCGGTCCCGCGGGGTGCTGGGCCGCCCTGCAAGCAGCCAGCGCCAAGGCCAAGGTCATCGACAAGGGCTGTTGTAGCAGCTCCGGCGCCACCGCTTCGGCCAGATCTGGGACGTACCCCCGGACCCGGCGGAGCGGGAAACGGCAATGACCAGCCGCGAAGCGATGGGCGGCGATCTTTCCGAAGGATCTTGGATGGCGCCGGTCCTCGACAAGACCTTCGAAAGCGTCAACCGGCTGGCGGACTGGGGTATCCCTTCCCACGCGACGAAAAGGGGGAGCAGCAGCGCATTTCCGTCCAGTGACCGGAATATATGCCACTGTCGCGGCGCCGGGTGAAAGCGATCGGCTGGCACAAGGAAAGCCGCCACCGGCGTCACATCGACGACCACTTCCGTCTGCCGCAATAGCGCTGGCCCGGCGATGTCGTGTTCCCGTCGAATTCTGGCGTCGGGATATCAGCTGAGCGCTGAGTTTCTCGGCGTGATCGTCCGGATTGCCGAGCTCCAGATGCGCGATGCCATGCGCAGGTGACCCGATGATGCCGGCAACGGCACCAGCTGGGTCTGCCTCAGACTATCTGATGGACGCTCGTTCATGGGCTCAGCTCCATAGGCTACTGACTCTTCAATCTGCCTTCGATCGGGATTGCTGCAGCTTCCAGGTCCGAATTTCAAACGGCATGATCTCTGCCCGACCGTGTCTCTGCATCGGCTCTTCGAGAATGTTCAATGCACCCGAGGCTTTCCAGCCATAAGGCAGCTGGAGAGCAAGATCGCCCCGCCGTCCAGCAGGCTCGTATAGACGCAGGATGAGGCCGTCACCATCCTCCGCACGTTTCAGGCCAGAGAACGCGACCGGCACACCTTCAACCACAAGCGGCTGCACCGAGCCGGCGGCAAGCCCCCTTGCCTCGACGCTGACGAGCGGCTGGTTGAGATCGATCGCCTCGCCGAGAACGCCGCCATCGTGCCATGTGCCTTCATGCGGCATCAGTGCATAGGTGAAGCGCTGTTCCCCCTCGTCGGCAAGCGGATCCGGATAGATGGGCGCACGCACCAGGCTCATGCCGATCACGTTACCACGCGCGCTGTGACCGTATTTCGCGTTGTTCAGGAGCGCAACGCCGAAGCCTGGCTCGCTGAGGTCGACGAAACGATGGGCCACCGCCTCGAACATGGCCTGATCCCAGGATGTGTTCGTGTGGGTCGCGCGCTCGATCGCTCCAAAGGCGCATTCGAATGTAGCCGTGCGCGATTGCACGGCAACCGGATTGAGGGTGCGCAGCATTGTGCGGCGATCATGCCAGTCGATTGTCGTCTCGATGTCCAGACGCCTGGCATTGGCCGCCAGCACATAAGTCTGGGCCACGCTCGAATCTCGGTAGCGATAGGTCACACGGATTGCAGCGCGATGCTGCCCGCTTTCGACGAGCGTTATGCTTTCGGGCCTGTCCAGACGAACGCCCTTCTCGGCATAGTCGCCGTCGACATCCCAGGCGTCCCAGTTGCGCGGCTTGTCGACTGGATAAACCCAGAGCTGGTTTGCGGAGGCGGCGAGCGCTTCGCGGCCGGTCGCCTTGTGAACCAGACTGGACACAGCGCCATCCTTGCCGATCGATACGGACAGATAGGCGTTCTCAAGTGTTTGGGCGCTTGCTTTCAACTCGCTTGCGGGCCGGAGTGCGGCGCGGTCAAAAACCGAAATCGAAAGTGGCGCGATCATATCGCCCGTCGAGAGCACCGTACCGTCTGCCAATCTGACGTTTAGCGGCCGGGCACCAAGGGACGGATTTGCAGCTACCACTGCATTGGCGATATTCCCCTTCGAAAGCTTCGAGGTCAGCGCTGCCATGGCCCTGTCCTGTTCGGTCTTGGCGTTTTCGATCACACCGCCAAGCTCTTGCTCTGCATCGACGTAAACCTCGCGGATGCTGGAGCCTGGCAGGATGTCATGGAACTCGTTCTTCAAGACGATGCGCCAATCCGTCTCAAGGCTCTGCGGCGCTTGGCCGCCGATCAGATGAGCTAGCGAAGCCAGCGTTTCGGCCGTGATCAACGCGCGCTCTGCCTGGCGATGCATCCTCTTGACGCCGCTCTGCGTGGTCAGCGTCGCGCGGTGCAGCTCGAGATAAATTTCGCCGTCCCACACGGGCAGATCCTTCTTGGACGCCGTCTCATGCGCCTTTTCATAGTAGGCCTTGACGGTGCCCCAGCGCGCTTGCGGGATGGCCGGAAAGTCCCGGAGCTGCACTTCGCGCTCGATCATCTCCGGCGTTACGCCGCCGCCGCCATCGCCATATCCGACTGCAAGCAGTGATGTCTCGTGCTGCGTCTTTCCACGGAAATTCTTCCAAGTCGGCACGAAACAATCAGGCCGCACGAAGCCATTGTAGCCCTGCATCGGATTGTCGAATGTATGGGTCAGGACCTTGCTGCCGTCGAGGCCCTTCCACCAGAAGAGGTCAGACGGAAACCGGTTCGTCTCGCTCCAGTTCACCTTGATGGTGAAGAAACTGTCGATCCCACCGAGACGAAGGATCTGCGGGAGGGCCCCCGAGAAACCGAAGCAATCCGGCAGCCAGCAAACCGTATGGCGCGTGCCGAACATCCTCTCGAAAAGACGCTGGCCGTAGAGCACCTGGCGGGCGAGGCTCTCGCCGGTCGGCATATTGGTGTCAGGTTCGACCCACATGCCGCCGACCGTTTCCCACCTGCCTTTCTCAACCTGCCTTTTGATGCGCTCCAGGAGCTCGGGATCGTCTTCCTCTACCTGCGCATAATAGTGCGCCGTCGATTGGTTGAAGCGGAAATCGTCAGAGCGTTCCATCAGGGACAGCGCCGTATTGAAGGTGCGACGCATCTTCCGGCGTGTCTCGTCGTAAGGCCAAAGCCAGGCGAGATCGATATGCGCATGCCCCGACAGCAGCAACTCGCCATTTGGCGGGAAACGCTTCTGCAATCCTTTCAGTTGCGCTGTCAGCGCTTCGAAGGCAGCGCCAGTCAAAGCGCTTTGCTCGCCGGTCAGGCCAACGGGGTATTTCTCAAGCTCCGGCAGCTGCCAGATCTTCTGCTGATATTCTCCTCCCGATGTGCGGGAGATGTATGCCGCGGTCGCCGACGGCCAGTCGAGACTTCGAAGAGCATGTTCGGCCGCGTCCATGAGATGCGAGATCACCTCGTGTTCACCAAGAGCCTCGATTGCCTCGGCGATCTGACGCAAAAGAAGGTGCAGGCGGTGCACGGGCAGGTCCAGCAAGGCCAGCCTTGCACGGTTGAGCTTCGGATGACGATTGGGTTCGCCGAAGGGGAAACGCGCGACGCTCTCGGTCTTGATCGAAAAATCGCGGTCTCTTACTTCGAACTCCTGGTGATACGGATCCAAACCGAAGGTCTCGGATTGACCGCCCCCATAGGCAAGTGTGATCAGACTTTCACCGCCAAGGTCAAGCTGTAGCCGGACATCCTCCAGTGGCCACTCCATTGGCGCCTGCGCCTTCGCGGCAAAATGCACGACGCCCTCGCGGTGCGGCCAATCCTGCTGATGCGCGATGGGTTTGCCGTCGAAGGTCCAGCCATCGATCTCAATCGTGTGTTTGTTGCGCCAATGGGCAAGTTCGGCGGTCCGAACCTTGAGGCGATCGAGACGCTGAGAAATTGTCAGATGCTGCATGGCGCATGTCCTGTCTTTGTTAACTACAGCCGTTGACCTTCGCTGCTGGGTCATGGCCTTCAAGGGTGGCGTTGAACTGCCACGTCGGTCGAGGCCACGGGTGGCCACGATGAGGTCCCGAGCTTTCGCCGCATTCGCACTGTCAGTGGCCGTATCTCGGCGCGATCCGATCCCCCTTTTCGTCGAAGAGATGGACGGCAGAGATGATTGGCGACACGCGAAGCTTATCTCCGGGTTTTAGACTGATCCTTTCGCGGAACACGCAGGAAAGCGATTGCTCGCCAAGGCGCGCGATCAGGAATGTCTCGGAGCCTGTCGGTTCCAATACGACGATCTCGGCTTCGATACCTTGGGGATCCAGAACGATGTGTTCGGGTCGTATTCCATAGGTGACGGCATTTGACGGCTTGAAGTCAGCGCGAAGGACGGTTCCGTGCTCTGTCTGGAAGCCTTCCTGCGTCATGCTGCCCTTGATGAAATTCATTGCGGGCGAGCCGATGAAGCCGGCAACGAAAAGGTTGTTCGGCCGGTCGTAGAGATCAAGCGGTGATCCCGATTGTTCGATCCGGCCGTCACGCATGACGACGATCTTGTCTGCCATCGTCATCGCTTCGATCTGGTCATGGGTCACGTAGATCGTCGTCGTTTTCAGGCGCTGGTGCAGTTCCTTGATTTCGGAGCGCATCTGCACGCGCAGTTTCGCATCGAGATTGGAGAGAGGTTCGTCAAACAGGAAGACCGCCGGATCGCGCACGATTGCCCTGCCCATCGCGACACGCTGGCGCTGGCCGCCGGAGAGCTGTTTGGGATAGCGCTCCAAAAGGCTCTCGAGACCAAGAATTCGAGCCGCCCTGTCTACGCGCGCAGCAATGTCGGCCTTCGGCATGCGCTTCAGGCGCAGCGAAAAACCCATATTCTGGGCGACCGTCATATGCGGATAGAGCGCATAATTCTGAAAAACCATGGCAATGTCGCGGTCCTTGGGGGCGAGTTCGTTGACCACGTGCTTGCCGATCCGGATCTCGCCATCGGTTATGCCCTCCAGCCCGGCGATCATCCTCAGTAGTGTGGATTTACCGCAACCGGACGGGCCAACCAAAATGACGAACTCGCCGTCGCTGATATCGACCGAGACGCCCTTGATCGCCTTGAATGCGCCGTAGTCCTTGCGCGCATTGCTAACCGACACATTCGCCATTTTCGTTCTCCTGATTGCCCGGGTCAGATCGTCTTCAGGACATTACGCAGATAGGCAAGGCCAAGTCGTTCTCCTTGCCTGCGTGCGTCGAGATCCTTGCCCGGCCATCCGTAGGCCGCGTCCTCGTGTTCGATCGAGAGCGTGCCGTCGAAGCCGTATGACGTTGCCTGGTTCAGGAATCTTTGCCAGTCGAGCAGGCCCTTGCCAGGCAGTTTGTATTGCCACCATCCCTTTCCGTGATAGCCGACCTCCTGCTGCATCTCATGGTCAATCGCCGTATCCTTTGCATGCAGGATTGCGATGCGGTCCTGCACGTGTTCAAGCGCCTTGTAGGGATCGATGCCGAGGCGGATCAGATGCGAGGGGTCGAATTCCAGGCCGAAGCGCGGGCTCTCGATACGCTTGAAGAGTTCCTGCCACCCCCGCGGGGTCGTCCCAATGAAATTGTCTTTCGGGCCAGGCCAGTTCTCTATGGCGAAAATCAATCCGCTCGCCTGGGTTCTGGCAATCAGGCGGTTGGCGTTGTCGGCAAAGTCGTCGTAGTTCGCCTCGTCGCTTACCGTGTCGTCGCGTCCCGGGAATATGACGAAAACCGGCACCTCGGCCTCTCCGATCGCCTGCGCGAAATCGGCCGTCCTGCGCCGCAACTCCTCCCGCCGGGCGGGATCAGGATCGAGCTGGTTGCCGAAGAAGGTAATCGACGAGACGAACAGATTGCGTTCGCGCGCGATTGCGACGGCACCAGCCACGCGCTCGGGCGACTTGATATGGCTGCCCACGTCGATCTCGATTGCGTCAAAGCCCTCGGCAGCCGCGAAATCAGCCACCTCCTCGAAGGGCCGGTCGTTGAAGGTCGACGTGTAGAATCCAACTTTCATATCAATTCCTCCTCAATCCGGTCAGTCCCTGTTCAGGCATTCAGCCTGTCCATGAACTTGAGCGGAGACCGGGTACGTTGTTCGGGATTGGCGGACGAAAGCATCAAGGCGGCGGCCATCGGCATGACGGCGCCGCCGAGAGCCGACGCGTCCTCCATGAGCGATGCGCGGTGAATCGACGGCAGGTCGGGATCCGTGTTTTGAAGATGCTCGTGTGTGTAGCGCAGCAGTTCGTCTATCATTCGCACCGGAAGCCGGCCGCCGACGAGCACTGCGTCGGGATCGACGATCATACCGATATGTGTGACGGCCTCGGCGACATAGACGCTCATTTGCTTCAGCCACCGAGAAACAAGAGCCCTGCCGGTGGCATCGAGTGCCAGCAGATCCTGCGGGCAGAATGCATCAACGCCGTTCTTCGCAAGATAGTCGTAGAGGAAAAACAGGGAGAATATCTCCCCGAACAGTTCCACTCTTGTGGCGCTAGGGTTCGCGGGATCGACCGTTGGCAGCCAGCCAATTTCGCCACTAAGGCCCATGGCACCGCGATGACCATTGCCGTCTAGAACGAGACCGCCACCCATGCAGGCGTTAATGGCGATGTAGAAGAAACTGCTGCTTTCCGTGCCGAGCCCATATTCCAGTTCCGCCAATGCCGCGGCGTTGGTCTCATTTTCGATGTAGACTGGACGGTCGGTCAGGCTCTCAAGTGCCGCGCGCACGTCGAATTTCGTCCAGGCCTGGTATTCCGGTGGCTTTCCGAGGAAGGCGATCTCGCCCAGCCAGTCGGGAACCGCCAGGCCAATGCCGGCGAGCCGTGCTTCGTCGATCAGTCGGCTGCGTTGGAAGTGCGAAATGGCATCTGAAGTCAGTTCGATGAACTCGTCCGGCAGTATGAAAGGCTTTTCGTGGTGGACCCGGCCGCGGACATTGCCCACGGCATCGACCGCCACAATCGTCAGATGGTCACGGTCGATATTCACACCAATCGAGAAGCAGGCGTCCGGGTTGATTTCCAGCTCGATGGCCGGCTGACCTCTGAGACCGTGCCGGCGGCGCGCCTCGATGATGAGGCCCGCGTCCAGAAGCCTGTCGACGATGCGGGCGATCGCCGGTTTCGTGAAGCCTGTCTGGCGGGCCACCTCGGCCCGGGAGATAGGCGCCTGACGATGGATGCAGCGCAATACGATGGCACGGTTATGCTCGCCCGCATCCTCGACATTCGCCCCTGAAAGATCTGCAAAACCATTGCTCCCGCGTGTTTGCCGCATCATTGCTGCCTCCTGCTGTTTTTCATACTGTCCTCGAAGACATTCGCGATCTCATGTCAGCCTTTGACGGCACCGCTCGTCATCGCGCTTAGAATGAGCCGTTGCAGGGACAGGAAGGCGACAATCGCAGGCACGACCGAGATCAGGCAAGCAGCCGCAAGCAGTTGCACTGATGAATCGGTCTGCATTCCCCTGAAATTGAAAATGCCGACGCCAATTGGCATCAAGTTGTTCTGTGTCAGGAGGAGAAAGGGAACCAGGAACTGCGACCAGCCCGCGATGACGGTGATGATGAACACCGAGGCGATGCCTGGCGCCGACAACGGAAGCACGATCCGCCAGAAGACCGAAAAGCGATTGCAGCCGTCGATCATCGCAGCCTCGTCGAGACTGCGCGGGATGCCGTCCACCGTGCTTTTCAAAAGCCAGGTAGCCAATGGCACACCGAGCGCCACATAGACCATGACCACCGAAAAATGAGTGTCGAGCAGGCCCAGTCGGTTCATGTAACGGTACAGCGGAACCATGATGACAAGCGGCGAAATCATCTGGAAGAGCAGCAGTCCCATCATGGATAGTCCCTTGCCGCGGAAGTGAAAGCGGGAAAAGGCATAAGCGGCCGGCAGGGCGACGACAAGCACACCGAAGCCGCTGAGTGCCGCGAGCTTCAGACCGTTCCAAAGATAAAGCGGGAAGTAGCTGTTGGTCAGCACCGTGATGAAGTTGTCGAGGGTCGGGTTGTTCGGGATGTAGCGCGCCACGCCACGGTAGATTTCCCGCCGGTCGCGCATCGCCAACGACAGAAGATAGGACAGCGGGCCGGCGAAGAAAACGAACATCACGATCATGAAGAGGTAACTGAGCAGGTCTCCGAGCCGGCTTCCGGTTCTGGCGCTCATTGTTCTTCCTCCTTGGGCAGAAACGAGGCGTAGACGAAGGCGAGGCTGAGGCTGATCAGCAGCATCAGCACCGACAACACACTGCCACCGGAGAGATCGTAGTTCCTGAAGACAATGTTGAAGACGTAGAGCGAGATCACCTCGGTCGCCCGTCCAGGTCCGCCGCCGGTCAGCGTTATGATGGCGTCGAAGGTGTTGAGCGTCATGATAGTGATAAGGATCATGTTGACGAGGATCGCGGCACGCAGCTGCGGCAGGGTGACGAAGGCAAACTGCTGCGAGGACGTGGCACCGTCCACTTCGGCGGCTTCGTAGAGCGACGGATCGATGGCCTTCAGCGCGGCATACATTACGACCATGGAAAAGGCCGTTCCGCGCCAGATATTGGATATGAGCGCCGACCAGGGCGCGATCGAAGGGTCCGAAAGCCAGGCGACGGTGGGCATATGCATGAGGCGCAGGATGCTGTTAAGCGCGCCGTAAGGGGCTTCGGAAAACAGCATCTGCCAGATGATGCCACCGGCAATCCCCGGCACGACCCAGGCGACGAGCGCCGTCGTTCGCAATATGGTCGTCCCGAACAGACCGCGCTTTTCGCCACGGACCACGACGACGGCCACGGCAAGCCCAAGGATCTGCTGTCCGACAACGCTGCCTCCGACGAAGATCAGAGTGGCCTGGAGAATATCAGGCAGTTGCGGAGAGGTCAGCGCGTTATATATCGACCCGAACGTGTATTGCTGATTGTCCCCGATCAGCGTGGCGTTTGTGAAGGACAGGCGGAAGACGTCGAGCACGGGATAGAGATAGAAGATCCCGATAACGACGATGGCGGGCAGCATCCACGGCAGCGGGGCGCCAGCGAAACTGCGCATGAACGATCTGCGATGAGGCAAACTCGTGGCCTCCATTGCGATTGGGCTCATAGGGCTTCTCTATCCGGATTTTGATGGATATTGGCGGCGCCTGTCGGCGCCGCCGCGATCGCGAGGGCTAGAGACGCTTGTAGGCCTCCATGGTCGCATTGAAGGCAGCATTCAGCGCCTCTTCAGGCTGTTTGGTGCCTGACAGAACGTCGCCCATCATGATCTGGATCTGGTTGGAGATTTCAGGATAGATGGGAGCACCGGGACGCGCCTGACCGTTGGTGAGCGCGTTGGCGAAGACCTTGTTCGCGTCTGTCGCAAAGACCGGATACTTGTCGAAGAGCGACTTGCGTGTCGGCAGCTGCTGTTGCAGGGCGTTCGCCGGACCCATGTAGACTTCGCGCGCGACATTGGCGCACATCTCGACTTTCTCCTTGTCCTTGCTGAACGAGGCAATTGTCCAGCCACCGGTACCGGTCGAGCGCTGGTCTGCGGTCGGCCCGGGAATTGGCGAGAAGGTCCAGTTGTTGAAATCGCCTTCATCGAGAGTGGCTTTCAGCTGGGCGTATTGCCAGTTGCCGCCGATGAAGAGGGCCGACGTACCCGCCGCCGCGGCGGCATTGAGGTCGTCGTAATTGGCGATGGTCGTCACGCGTTTCGGCGCGGCACCGGAATCGACCAGGTCCTTGTAGTAGTCGAGCGCCTTGAGGAATTTCTCCTTGTTGTCGCCTTCACCAAAGACGGGCTTGCCGGAATCGTCGACAAGCTTGCCGCCAAGCGCCCAATAATTTGCAAGCCAATCGAACGTTGCGCCCTCATACCGGCCGCCGTTGAAGAGTACGCCCTCCATGCCCTGTTGAACGGACGACAATGCCGCCTTCTTCAGGTCGTCCCAGGTCTGCGGCGCATCGGGAACGATCGCCTTGTTGCGATAGAGGACACGTAGGTCGGTATCCCACCACCAGGCACGGACCGCGCCATCCTTGTCGGTGATGCCATCGCGGATGAAGGGAAACAGATCGGCGACTTCTTCCTTGGTGAAGTAGGGCGTGAAGTCGGCGAGCACATGGTTGACCATGAACTGAGAAAGCACGAAGGAATCTACGGCAGCGCAATCGGGCGCATTGCCGGCCTTGGCCTGCTCGAGCATTTTCGCCTGCTCTGTACCGATATCGGCAGACATGAACTGCAGCTGCAGCTTCCAATCCGGATATTTCTTGATGAAATCGATGAATATCTTTTGATAGCCCGCGGCGATCGCCGGGTCGGCATTGTTCGGGCTGTCATTCGTCAACCTGACGACAAGCGATTTTGGTGCGTTGGCCAGGCCGATTCTGTCTTTTGAAGCCAGTTCCTGGGCTGACGCAGTGTGCAATGAGAACAACGCAGTGCTCAGCGCGAGTGCGCTGACAGTAGTTCTGATCATGATGGGTCTCCTCCCCATTTTGAACGAATGCAGCCTGGCAGTCTGTTGACCTATCCTCATTTCCATGCTGCAGTGATTAGATTAAGTAACTTTGATTTCCTGTCAAGCGTGAACGTGGAGGAGCGGATCATGGCGGTTTCCAACACCAGCTGACCGAGGCGAAGGGATCCGTATTTCAGTTTGAAAAAGTGGGCGCCGCGGCTGGCCGCGGCTGCTGAGCATAGCTGCGCCGTTGCATCAGACGGCCATTTTCCAATCTCATGGAGGATTTCATGCGTCTACTTATTCTTGGTACCGGCGGAATGGCCAACCAGCATGCCGTGAATTTCAAGGTCATCGAAGGCGTGAGTGTCGTCGGTGGCGTCGATGTCGAGCCTGAGCGTCTCGCGGCTTTCTGCGCAGAGCACGGCATCGCCAATCAGTTCAGTTCTCTCGACGATGCACTCGCCTGGGGCGAATTCGACGCCGTCGCCAACGTCACTCCGGATCGTATCCACCATCCGACGACCTTGCAGGCGATTGCCGCCGGCAAGCACGTCTTCTGCGAAAAGCCGCTGGCGACCGATGCTCCGAAAGCGATGGAAATGACCGAAGCAATCGAGCGCTCCGGCAAGGTCGGAATGGTCAATTTCACCTACCGGAATTCACCTGCCTTGCAGAAGGGCCGCCAAATGGTGCTTGCAGGCGAGATTGGCGCAGTGCGTCACGTCGAAGCCTCTCACCTGCAAAGTTGGCTCGTCGGCAATCACTGGGGCGATTGGAAGACTGAAAGCAAATGGCTATGGCGCCTCAGCAAGAAGCACGGCTCGAACGGTGCGCTGGGCGACATCGGCATCCACATCGTCGATTTCGCCTCATATGGCTCGGGGCTGGACGTCGCCCATGTCTTTGCGCGGCTGAAGACATTCGACAAGGCGCCTGGGCATAGGATCGGAGAATACGATCTCGATGCGAACGACAGCTTCACGATGAATGTCGATTTCAGCAGCGGCGCGATCGGCACGATCCAGGCAACACGCACGGCCGCCGGGCAGTTCGACCAGCTGCGGCTGCGTTGCTACGGCGAAACCGGCTCCATCGAGATGATCTACGACACCGGCAAGTCAACGCTGCGGGGCTGCCTTGGAGAGGATGTGCACACCCGCACGTGGCGCGACATCTCCTTCGATCCGGTCGAGACGAACTATCAGCGTTTCGTGCAGGCGGTCAGGGCCGGAAAAACCCAGGAGCCCTCTTTCCGCCGCGCCGCGAATATCCAGAAAGTCCTCGACAAGGCACTTGCATCGGACGCGAGCCACAAGGACGAAGAGTTGGTGTGAGAAGCGCCCTCTACCCGTACTGACGGCAGGGACCTTAGCCTGCCACCGGCGGCGGCAGAAGAGTGTCGAGGAATGGCAGCAATGCCGCTCCGAGCGCGATGCCGCCGCCGCTGAAGCTTGCCGGTTTGATCGGCGAAATCCAGGGAGTGAGAAACGGCCGGGTATTTGTGTCGAGGCGCTCGATCGACAGCTGGTTGATCAAGGCTTCGACGATCCATCGCGGCAGGCGTCCTCCGATCATGATTGTGCTCGGTGCGATGAAGCCGGCAATTGCGAGAATGGGATCGAGCAAGTGGCTCGCTGCATCCTTGACCCATTTGCCCAACGCGGGAGAAATCGGGATATCTTCATCTGCAAGAACACGCCTGAATTCCTCCTCGCCAAGGACCGCTCTCAACGCCTGCAGGCCAACGACGCTGTCGAGCCGGACGTGGTCGGGGCCTGTCCGCATCGCACCAATGCTGCCAGCCCTTCCGTGAACGCCGGCAAAAGGCACGCCACGCACGAGGAACCCCGCCTGGACGTCGTCGTCGATGATGATCATCGCCAGTCCGCCGGCCGGAACGCCAGCGCCCATGGTCCGCTCCGCGAGAACGGCCGCAACGCATTCGTTTTCGACCAGAACCCGCGATGCTCCCAAGGAATCGGCAACAGCACGGCCCTGTTCGGTGTCCCAAGCATTGGCCGCGATGCCGACGCCGATGATCGGCTTGCTGGGTCGGCCTTCCTCCAATATGCGGCCGACGGCCTCGGCAACAGTATCAGCAACCGAGGTCCCTGCCCCCAAATCCAACCGCTTGCGGATCTGTCCGCTGAGATCGACAAGCACTGCCTCGACACGGTCCGGCCGCAGTCGTAGTCCGACCGATAACGCACCATCCGGTATCAGGGCAAATTCGGTCGAGGACGCACCACCGCCGGCCACACCGTTGCGGCGACCGGAGCTGACCAACCCCTCTTTTGTGAGCCTGCCAAGGACATTGGTGATGCCGGGACCGGTCAAGCCGCAATGTACGCCGAGTTCCAGTCGTGTCAGCGGCCCGTGGCGGCGGATAGCTTCCAGGATGACACGAAAATTCCGGTCGGCTATCTCGAGCGAGCGCAAACCGACATTCTTGCCGAAAACGGGTTCGGCATTCATGGCAACGGTGCGCCCCGGTCTCGATCGCAGGTGCCGCATAGTCCACTTTCTTCGATAGCGATCATGCGCTTTTGAACGATGCGGGCATCGATCACAACACTATTCTTCGAATCAGTGGCCTCAGCGCTCGAGCGCCGCCGACAAGCATGTGATACCGACGGTATCAAACCATGAAGCATCGGGATCCTTTTAGGTCCCCGCAGGACCAAACCTTACCGATCGGGTTTTCTCACACCACCTTCCTTCCCGATTGGCAAGGAAGCTGAAATCGAGGCAGCAACCGAACGGCTCGGGGCCGAATGGGCATTTGACGAAATGACATCGACGTGGCCCGGCGTTTCCCGGGGCCTACGGCTCAACCCTCTGAATGATCGGCAAAAGATCTCCGGAAATCCGTGGATCCGGAGGGGTCACCCAACGATCTGCCGAAAAATACGCCTTGGTCCGCGTCTGCGGGCCGGGAACCGGCTCAATCACCAGCATGAAGTTGAAGCTATTTTCGCTGGCGGCCTCGCGTGTGAAACTGAAGTATGCCCCGAAGCGTTCGTATTCAACATCGTGGAGGCTTCGGACCGGGATGAGTATATCCTGGAAATCATTCCAGCGCGCCTGTTGCACCAGGGTCTCGAAGATGCGCATGAGTGCGGGGTCGAGCCGCCCCTGGCCATCTGTGCTCGGCCCGTTGATCTTGCCTCGTATCTCAATGATATCGCCCCTCGCATTTCCTCGAATCTTGACAAAGATTGAACTGAGGGGACGCACGTCGTCCTGTTTGTATATGCGCTGAAAATAGCACTCATAGATGGCGCTGCGCATCGATGGGGCACGCCACTCGGACATTTCGATCCCGGCCTCTCGAAGAGCCTTGCACATATTCGGCCCCGAGACCCGCCATATGCGCAGAAACTGACTTGCCAATTCGGGCTTCGGGGCTTCGATGAGACGCTGTGGAAGCGAGACCGGCGCCGGACGAGAAGGGATGGCCACTTCAGGTGGGAGGGCCGTCAGGCGAGATGAGCGGGTCGGTTCTTTTGCAACCCTATAGTCGAAGTGCCCGATAAGATCTCCAAGATGTCCCATGTTGTCGGAGAACAGAACGGTCCCAGCAACAACCGACAGGGATAAAAAAACGATTGGCCAAAGGATCTCGCGAGACCTTCTCCGCAATCGCGGCGTTTGCGTGCGCCTTTCTGAAGTCTCGCTCACCAAATCCATCACCTTCGTGGCTGGATACGAAGTTCAAACTCAGGCCAACAATGCTTCAATGACGGCATAGAAGCAAACTGTTCAATGAAAAATCAGATCGCCACTGTAACGGGCCTCTGGTTTATCCGGCTCCAGATCCCTGTTGTTCCTCACGCACGGCATCTGTGCTTTCGACAGCCGAGCTTTCAGTTGATGTTCAAGATGAAGGCCGCCACCACGCTGAGAAGGATCCCGAGCGCCATGGTGCAGAATGCCATGATGATGGTATTGACGACGCCAGCCATGACGGATTTCGAGCAGAGATGATTGGCGACGCAGTTCAACCGATATCGCCGTTCCAGAAAGCACCAACAAG
This sequence comes from Rhizobium sp. P1_C7, assembly GCF_056406295.1. NCBI lineage: Bacteria > Pseudomonadati > Pseudomonadota > Alphaproteobacteria > Hyphomicrobiales > Rhizobiaceae > Rhizobium > Rhizobium sp. P1_C7. Next base: position 31,740 of record NZ_JBFUAL010000003.1, on the reverse strand, counting down.
CAGCAACAACGGCAGGACGCAGGCGACTGCCATGTTCGACACGGCAGAGGTCTAAGGGGCGTTCATGAACGGGGCGCACCCGCCGGGGCGCGGGACCCGAAAAGCCCCGCTGCCCCGATCGCTCGATCCAGATCGCTCGCATGGAGGCTGACCATCCGATGTGTGAGCAGCAATTCGAAGCTCACTTCGGATGCAGTTTGCGAAACGCGGCATTTGCTGCAGCGACATACAAGTCGGCGCGATACTACCCCGGCCCCATCACTTACCGATCAATTAGATGTACTGGGGGCCGGGTCCATCGATGGACAGACTACTTCTGAATGCAGGTATCAACAGTGTCCTTGGTGCATTCATCGAGACCCGTGAACACCGGATCCTCTACCGGCTTGCCAGCAATCAGATCCAGCATCACCGATGGTGCCTTATAGCCCATCTCAAACGGCCGTTGGCCGACGAGAGCCGTCACCAAGCCTTCACGCGCGATCGCCACTTCGTCGCCGATCGTGTCGGCGGCGCCAATGACGAACGCGTTGCTGGCTATCTTATCGGCCATCGGCTTGAACAAGTCCCGGTAGGGCTGCGGCGCGCCGAACAACGGCCATCCGCCCATGATGCCGAACGCAGCCAAGTCGGGATTGGCCGCGAGAATGTCGGTCATCGCCTGAACGCCCTTGGCGCCATCGTCATTGGTGAACACCGGACAGCCGGCGACCTCCGTCCAACCGCCCTCCCCCTTCAGCTCGGCAACACCCTTCTGGCCGGTGAGGGTGTCGCGCATACCCTGAGCGCGTCGCAGGATGTTGTCCGCTCCCGGATTGCCTTCAATGGTGCAGATCTTGCCGCCTTTCGGCATGGCCTTTTTGATATACTCGCCAATGCGCGCGCCCATAAGGTAATTGTCGGTGCCCAGATAGGTCTTGCGCAACGCCGAGTCCTCGGCCGCAAGATCCGCATCCAAGGTCATCACCGGAACAGCGGGATTGGCGCTCTTCAGGGTCTGGGCAATCAACTTGGCGTTGGACGGCGAAATCGCGATCGCAGCGGTGTCGGCCTTGCCCAACATGTCCTGTACGATCTGCGCTTCACCAGCCTCATCGGAAGTCGATGCGGGACCCGTGTAGAAACACTCATATTCCGAGTTCGCGTTTTCCTTGTTCCATTTCTGGCACCCTTGATTAATCGCTTCGAAGAACGGATTGTCGAGGCCCTTCACGACGATCACCAACTGCTTCTTTGCCAATGCCTGTCCGGCACACAATGCCAAAACGGCTACTCCCAATAGTAGTATCTTCTTCATTTCTTCCTCCCTTGAAACAGACGGACGTGTGTCCGCCACACATCAACCCGGATACCAGACCATGCGAGGGTCATTCTGTGAGCGCTCGTATTTCCAGGCCGAGTCAATAAGCAATTCCAAATCGTATCCGGGTCGCCAGTCCAACAGGTACCTGGCCTTGCTGTTGTCCATCCAGTTCGAGTGGAACTGGCTTGGTATGTCGACGGAATCGAGGCCGCGGGTACGGGCGAGGAAGTCGGCGACTTCGCCATAGTCAACCGGCCGATCCATGCATATGTTGAAAAGTTGTCGCTTCGCGCGCGGATTGTCGATCGCCGCCAACATCGCGCTGACCAGATCATCGACGTGCACAAAGTTGCGCTTCAGCGGACGCCCGTCCGCATCGCGCAGCAACGGCACAGTTCCCTCTCTCGCATAACGTGTCGCGTCAGTTGTCGGGACAAGCGTTTTCCAATCAGGGCCACCGAACACGTCGTCACCGAAGGACAGCGTGTGTCTGAAGTCGTCCTTTTCCATGATCCAGGGTGCACGCAGACAGCACCAGTTGATGTCATACTGTTTTCCGAACTGCTCCAGCATCACCTCCTCCAGTACCTTCGACAGAGCGTAGCTTCCCGGGTACGCGCTGTGTGGCCTGTGCTCAGTGATCGGCGCCTCATGGCGATAGTAGAAATGACCGATCGCGGCATCGCCGCCAATAAGGATGAACTGGTGCCCAGTGGGGCTGACCCGGAACGCCTCCAGCAGCCAGAAAAGGCCTTTGACCGTTACGTCCATGACGTCGGCAGGCGTCTCCTTGCAAGTGGCGAGGTGTACGACATGAGTAACATCGACAAGCGCCGCCGTCGCGATGCGCCGATCGGCGATCGAGCCGCGCATCACCTCGATCCGGTCGGTCTCATCGCACAACCGGTTATGACAAAGGGCACGTATGCGCGTATTCGAAAATCGCGGATCGTCAAGCAGCCCAGCAATGAAGTGCCGCCCGACCTTGCCCGTAGCACCGGTAACAAGGGTAAGCATGCTCTCCTCCCAGCAACAGCTAATATCCGCGTGCTCGGCTCGTCAATGGATATTTGTACTACAAGTGGAATATTGCGGGATGTGGTTCGATTCCTCGTACAATCGATTGACGCTGTCACGCGGCTTTGCATAAATGCATAGCGTCGCTTCTCCTGGGAGGAAAACGGGAATGAGCATCGCGACGGCTCAGCGTGCAGGATGAGCCGGGTTCGGGGCGATCACACGCCTGTGTGCTTGAGGAGGGTAGAAGGCTGGTGGCAGTTCTCGAACTCACCAACATCTTCAAACATTTCGGCGCCATCCAGGCGGTCAACGATGTTTCGTTTGTCCTCGAAGCAGGGCAGGTGGTCGGACTGATGGGCGACAACGGCGCCGGCAAGTCGACCTTGGTCAAGATGATCGCCGGCAACTTTCGGCCGAGTCACGGAACCATGCGCATGGACGGCGCCGAACTTATCCTCCACCGCCCAGTGGAAGCCCGTCAGCATGGGATCGAGATTGTTCACCAGGATCTCGCACTTTGCAACAATCTGACCGCGGCGGCGAATGTGTTCCTCGGACGGGAATTGCGCCGCGGTGTCGGCCCGCTGAAGGTGCTGGACTACAAGGCCATGTACCGTCGCGCCGGGGAGATTTTCAAGGAGCTGAAATCAGAGACCCGCTCTCGCGACCTCGTCAAGCAGATGTCGGGTGGTCAGCGCCAGGCAGTGGCGATCGCCCGAACGATGCTATCCGAGGCTAAGATTGTGCTCATGGATGAGCCGACAGCGGCCATTTCGGTGCGGCAGGTCGCGGAAGTTCTCAACCTGATCCGCCACCTACGCGATCGGGGTATTGCCGTCGTGTTGATCAGCCACCGCATGCCGGACGTGTTTGCTGTTGCCGACCGGGTCATCGTGATGCGGCGAGGCAGAAAAGTCGCAGACAAGCCAATCGAGGCGAGTTCGCCCGAGGAAGTGACCGGGCTCATAACCGGCGCGATTGAACAGGTGTGATTGCAGCGACTTACTGGTATCGAATGGAAGCGAAGGTCGACAATGACGATTACCCTTGACCAGACGACCAGGCAGAAGCAGCAAGGCTGGCTTGCGGCGGTACTTGGGAGCCAGACGTTCTGGGTTCTGCTCTCCGTCATCCTGGCCTGCATTTTCCTCTCTTTTTCCACCGACTCTTTCGCGACGACGAAGAACCTCTACAACATCACCCGTAACGTCACTTTTGTTGCGATCATTGCGCTGGGTATGACAATTGTCATTATTACCGGTGGGATCGATTTGTCGGTAGGCTCAGTACTTTGCCTGTGCAGCATGGTGCTCGCGGTCGTCATGCATGCTGGCTACAGCATCGAGGTGGGCGTCGCCGCCTCGATTGGCACCGCTCTTGTGATAGGGGCGTTCAACGGGGTGCTGATCGCTTATCTGGGTTTTCCACCATTCGTCGTCACGCTCGGCATGCTCTCAATCGCGCGCAGCCTGGCGATGGTGGCCTCCAACAACACGGTCGTGTTCCAGTTCGGGCCGGATCACGATAAGCTGCTGGCGCTGGGCGGCGGCGCATGGCTTTTCGGCATTGCCAATCCGGTGCTCTACATGATCGCACTGGCGCTAATCACCGGCTTCGTGCTGCGTTGGACCCGATTCGGTCGGTATATCTTTGCCATCGGTGGCAATGAACATGCTGCGACGCTCACCGGTGTCCCGGTACGCAGGATCAAGGTTGCTGTTTACATGATTTCCGCTTTGTCAGCGGGGATCGCCGGCATCATTCAAACCGGGTGGCTCGGTGCAGTCACCACCAACATCGGAGCCGGAATGGAACTCCAAGTCATTGCTGCTGCTGTCATTGGTGGGGCCAACTTGGCCGGCGGCGTCGGGACTGCCTTCGGCGCGTTAATCGGGGCAGCATTGATCGAGGTAATCCGCAACAGCCTCGGCTTGCTCGGCATCAATGCCTTCTGGCAAGGCACCTTCATTGGCGGGGCTATCGTGCTTGCGGTCCTGTTCGACCGGATTCGCAACTTCCGGCAAAGTGAATAGCAAAGAGCCGCCAAAGACCCTCAGCAAATCGAGTCTCGAATTCAGCGCGATCCTGAAGGTCAGTCTGATCTGCGGATTGGTCGAGGATTTGGCCTGATTTGAAAGCACGCTAAGCCCATCCAATGCCTCGGGAAGCGTCGAACCAAGGGCCCTCTATAACGCTCGAAGCGAGTGAGGAATCGACACGCCACTTCCCAAGATAAGCATTCTCAACCGGCATCGAACCGTTCAAGCATTCTTTTGATCTGCACGTTCTGGGCACGAAGGAGTTCGGCCAGCATCCCCTTGAGCCGCTTGTTTTCTAAATCAAGCACCGCCAACTCTTGAAGAGAAACTGCAACCCCGGCGGTCAAAGACCGCGCGCTTGGACCCCCGTTGTTACGGTCCTTACCATCGATGGCGGGGGCGGCAGCACGACGAGCGCGCGATCGAGGTTTGGCTGTCGAAGGGTCACGAGGCTGCCGTGCTGTATGGATCACCTTTGCTTGCCCAACAGTATCCGGAACTACCAAATAATCCTCATGCTGCTTCGGTGCCACTTCCTCTTCCTGATCGGCCGCTTGCAACATCGTGCATGCAGAGTCGCTATCACGTTCGGCTGCGCTGGCGTATCTCAAATTCATCGGTTCAGGCGATTTGGATCCATCGTCATCTGACGAACCCAGTGTTTCGTTTGGACCGAACAGATGCGGTGCGTCATCTTCCGCTTTGCGGACAAAAGCTTTGAGGTCGGTATCGCCCCAAATCGACTTCGTCCCCGCTCTTTGCTGTCGTCGCCCCGATTTGAATTCAACAACGAATTTCCGTTGTGGCGTTCTCATAAATAATTCAATCCAATCAAATTCACACTGCGCCCACACTGATCAACGCCGCAGCGTTCCCGCTAAGGACCTATATATTGTCTTCTCGCTCAGCTCAAATAACCATTCAATGGGCGTTAATCAACGCGGAACGAGACTGGTGACTTCTTCCTGGGGTTAGTCCAACCCCAGCCTCCTGCGCAGTTGAGCATTTTCCGCGCGCAGCTTTTCCGCTAGAATCTTACGGAGCCTCACGTTTTCCTGTTCGAGCTGAAAAAGATCTGCCAGTTCGTCGTCGGCCACGAGGGGCCTGGTGTCGGTCCGCTCAATAGAGTTCGCGGTCCGTTTCCAGTTATAGTAGGTTTGCTCCGATATGCCGGCGGCCTTGACGGCGTCCCTGAGTGTGCTGATCCCTTCGCCGACCTGCTCACCTATTACCTTGAGCTTCGCCACCCGTTCTTCGGCGCTATAGCTTTTGGCACGTGAGGGCTGGGGGCTGGGGGCCACCGCCGGTGGAGCAGCTCGAACCGGTTTAACAGGGATCTTTTGACGCCGTGATAGTCTCTGCTTCGTGGCAGTAGATGCCTTTACCTCGGGATCCGTACCAGCGACCACGGTCACAGGTTCGACGTTGTTCTCGTCAGCCATCAGCATGCCTCTCTTTCGCTGTTGCATGTTTTCGGCTGACTGGACTCAGGAGTCAACATGACGCCGCCCGACTGAAACTTGCGTGCCCTGAACAGAATCTCAGACCGACCAGCGCTGCGTCCGCTGTTTTGTTGTTACACAGATACGAAGAGTTCCATCGGCGGCACTTCTGAAAGGGTCCCACCGTGTCCCAGCCGTTCAAGCGCGTTGCCATCAATTATGCTCAGTCACGCCAGCAGGCTTACGAAACGTCAAACCGCTCAAGCATCCTTTTTAGCTGAACGTTCTGCATTTAATGTTTCTGAGCCAAGAGGCTTTTCAGTTGGTTGATTTCTTCGTCAAGGCCAGCCGCTTCTTCTAAGAAAACAGGCTCACCGGAGGCCAAAGATTGCCCTCTTTGATCCTGATTTTTTTGCCGACAGCGCTCTGCGCGACTACCGGGGCGCGGGGACGTTTTGCGCGCTCTGGATTCTTGATCCCGGATTTTCGCTGAGACGGATTGTGTGCTCCCCTCTCCGGTACTTTACATCGGCATCAGCACCCAAATGAACGGCCGCAGCGGCCTTCGGTATCTGAACTTCTTCATCAAGCGTTGCTCGCGACGCGATTTCGGGATTACCCTCAGGTTCATTTTGGAGCTGCGGCCGCTTTTCGATCAATTGGGACTTTTTCGTCGTGGTCGGATGGGCCCGACGGCCCAGTGGAATTCGGCAGAAGCGCCGAGGGGTGTTCTAGGTCGCTACCGGAAACTTTGGGGTCGGCATCATCCCCAATCGCGCCCTCCTGCGCCTTTTCCTGCGGTCGCCGTGACGTCAATCCTACAAGGAATTTCCATGGTGACGTTTTTATAGTGTTTCAACCTTGGGCAACCTGCATTGCTGTGCTGCTGCATTTTCAACATACCCATGATTACTGTTTCGCCGGGCTCATAACGAGAGCCCGGCCAATTTGTCTTCGGCGCCAAAAAGACACTGACCAAAGTCGTTCTCACGTCCGACCCGCCTGCCTGCATTGATCAATCGAGCCCGAGCCGCTTGCGCAGTTCTGCATTTTCCGCGCGCAGCTTTTCTGCAAGCGTTTTGCGAAGCCTCTTGTTCTCCTCCTCGAGCTGGACAAGATCTGCCATCTCATCGATTGCGGAAGCAATCGTCATTGCCGTTTGCTCAACGGGCGTCGCAGCCTTCTTCCTTCCGACACTCTTGATGGCGTCTTTGGGCGTGCTCTTGCCATCCGTGACTTTCGCCTCGATCGGCTTGCGCTTGCCTGTTCTACCCTGTTTGTCACGCTTCCCAGGATTTACTGTCGGTGACTTCGCAGTCGTCGCCTTTGTCGCGGCCTGAACCGCTTCGACAGCTGTCTTTTCAAGCCTTGGCGCACGCTGCTTTTTGGTCGCCGGTGTCGTTTCCGGGGCATCCGTCTCCGCAGCCTCAGCAATGAGGCGTGTATTGGTCTCGTCGGCCATTCCCTATCTCCTCTGTAGCCGTGCCATTTTTCGACTGCGCTAAGGGCGGAGTCAACTAAAGCGCCACGGATTGCGTGTGGTGTGAAGCCACGGGACGAGAGCCAGATTTGAGACGCCGTGACCAAGTCGTCTTCGAGCCGGCTCCTCACTTTCAAAAGGTATCAATATGCCCGGACCGTCAACACGTTTCACGCAACGGCGTTTGCCACGCCAGATGATCGACACGGGCGGATGCGAAGCGTCCCGTGTCTCCCCCGCGGAACAATGACGGTCTTGGTTTTGTCGACCCGCGCCAAGGCATAGCCAGCACCCCACCTGTCGGCGATCGCCACATGTACTGTCAGCCCCTTGGCATGAAGCGGTTGACCCACGTCCGACAGCATCAACGCCTCACCGCCTGCGTGTGATCGGCGCCTCGGTATCCAGACGATACCGTCGGGGTGCATCCGACGCGACAATGGGAGAACATTGACCAGAGCCCAAAGCGTGAAGCGCTCGAGTGCCGCCGCATCGGCGATCGGATCCGGATCGATCAATTGCAACCCGCCGCCGATAGCTATGCTTTCGCAGCCGGCATGCCGTCGGGGAGACTGGGGTCACATGCTTTGACCTAGCGGCGCAATCCAATCCCTTTGGGGCCGTGTTGAGCGCCCGGGGCGGCCAAGCCGGCAGGTGTCTTGATTTAGCAAGACGAGCGAAAAAGAAAAAAGGGCCGTCGGAAAACCGCGGCCCATTAGGTGTGAAGGTCATAAACCTCCAGAGGGGAACAGCTGCTGCGGCGAACTGGGAGGAGGCGCCATGTGCATCAGCTGCGTGCGTTATGATCGTTTTTTGACCATTTGGAAAACATTTTTTGTGCAATGCAGCTATGCAAAAGCTGCGCCGCTCCCAAATCAGCTTTCAGTTCGGCCTATGACGGCGATCAGTCTGTTCGGGAGGTCGTCGCGTCCATCTGCAATCTGTACCGCATGGAAGATAAGGATTGGGTGAGCAAATGGGCTCTGGACGCGGAAAGCCTGACCAATCTGATGCCTGCCCATCAGATGAACCCGGACCAAATGGTCCGATCTAGAGAAAGCCCCGGCGTGGCAGTCGGCGTGATCGCAGCAATCGCGTTTATTTGGGGGGCGACTCGCTGAGCTCGGTTTGACCTCGGACGGTTCCCTCATGCCGCGCTAACGCTTTCCCAAGTCTAGATGCCGCGCGATGCCTGCCTCTCATCTCGCATTGAGCTCCGCTTTTAGCGCTCGCGCGCCATATGCCATTAAAGCCAAAAAGGAGGTGCTTTTGCTCAAATGCGCGTTTGAGCTCTCGTTACGCTATGAGCGATACATCCACTGCGCGCACAGAGTTGCGCCAGACGCGTTGCCCGGTTGGGTGACCGTCTCAACGCATCAACCCGGCCGATCGCAGCGCATCCTCGATGACCTTCTGAACGTTGCTGATAGGCAATTGTCCGACCGGGACCGGAGACGCCTCGTCCGAAGGAGCAGTGTGTTGGTCAGTAGCCCGATCGCGTCTTTCGAACGAGGCTAGAAGGCCCCACGAGCGGGCAATCATCTCCGTCGACGAAACTCCAACGTCGAGCATGAACGGTGCGGGGCGCCCAAAGCCGCTCTTCGCGTCGATGGGCGTACCGTGCGCCATGCCAGGAATGCTGTAGGATTCCATGACGGTCCGGTCCGAAGCATCCACCCAGGCCTCATAGGTATAGTGGCTGTTTTTCTCCACACGGCCATGGCTGCCGGAGACTTCGTGAACCGCTCGCCATTGGTCAAGTAGCGCGCGCGCGTTGGCATCGACCACAGTGCCGTCGTTGGCTCCATGCCAGACTGAAATCGTCGGCCACGGGCCGCGGTGCGGTGACGCGTTGCGAAGAGCTGATTGCAGGTTGAGGACGGATGGCATGCCCTGCCCGCGCATGCGATCAAAAGCCTGCGGGACAGAATTCGCCGTCCCGTAAGGCAGCCCCGCGATAACAGCACCGCCAGCGAAGACTTCGGGATAGGTTGCAAGCATGACATTGGCCATCGCGCCGCCTGCAGACAGTCCGGTGACGAAGATCCTCTTTTCGTCGATGTCGTGTTTGACAGCCGTCGATTGGATCATCTGTCGTATTGAAAGTGCTTCACCGTGATCGCGTTCCATGTCGGCGGCCTGGAACCAGTTGAAACAGTGATTGGCATTGTTTGCGCGTGTCTGCTCCGGATAAAGAACAACGAAGCCGTATTCGTCGGCAAGGCGAGACCATCCCGATCCCGCGTCGTATCCTTCCGCCGTCTGCGCACAACCATGGAGAACGACCACAAGTGCAGCCGCTGGCTTGAGCCCGTCGGGTATATACAGCTTCGCGTCGAGAGCGCCTGGGTTAGATCCGAATTCCTCGAGCGACGCCAAACGCTTGTGGGACGGAGGCTCGCCTCCGTTCCCTCGCGAACGCAGATTTACAAGTCTGGCGATGGTGTCGGACAGTGTTCTCATTGCAGCCTCCTGGCAGTCGCCAGCCGGGATGGCTGTGATCAGGGACAACGTACCAGAAGCCAGATCGTTGCTGCACCGCACAAAATTTTTTGAATGAATTGCGACCGGTCCACTTCCGTTGAAAAAATCGACCGATTAGGCTCGCCCTGCGCTTTCCGGAACTTCAGGACCCTGCATATTCGCCGTCGTTGACCTTCTCCATCCAATCGACCGCCTTGCCGTCGAGCGATTCCTGAATGGCAATGTGTGTCATGGCCGTGGTGGGACCCGCGCCATGCCAGTGCTTTTCGCCTGGTTCGAACCAGACGATATCGCCTGGGCCGATGTCTTGAACCGTGCCGCCCTCACGCTGGACGCGGCCAAATCCGGCGGTCACGATCAGAATCTGTCCAAGCGGATGCGTATGCCAGGCCGTCCGCGCTCCCGGTTCGAATGTGACGGCGTTTCCGGCTGAACGGGCCGGATCACGGACGGCGAACAGTGGGTCGATCCGCACTGTGCCCGTGAACCAGTCTGATGGACCTTTGGCAGAGGCCTGGGTTCCTGCGCGCTTGATTTCCATGGGGTGATCCTTCCTGAGTATGCGAGGACGCGGTTGCGCCTCATCTTGTCGGAACCGATATCACCCCGCTTGCGGGTCGATTAGATGGAACAAGCTGCATGAACCTGTGAACGCGGTTCATGCATGCGCAAGGTGCGAATGTAAGGCGAATACTGCTTGTGGACGTACCGGAATCTGAAATCGTGGCGCTCTTCCGAGACAGCCCATGAAGTTCAGAACCACGGCGCGGTGACCACCTTAGGCTGCTCGAACAGCCGCATCAAGCGGTATCTCGACATCAATCTCCAGGATCGACATATGTTCATCGCGATCCATCTTTACACGTACTCTGTCACTGTCGACCTGCACGTGCTTTGCGATTACCGCAAGGATTTCCTCGCGCAGAACCGATATGAGGTCCGAGCCTACCGACGAGCGTTCGTGGGCTAGCAACACCTGCAGACGTTCGCGTGCAGCGGGTGCGGTTCTCTGTTTGACAAAAAACTGGAAAATGTTCATGCGGCCCTCCGTCCGAATATCTTGCCGAAAATGCCCCGCTTTTCCCCAGGAATCGTGATCGGCAGATTCTCGCCAGCGAGTCGTCGGGCAGCATCGAAGTAAGCCATCGCAGGAGCACTGCGGCTGTCGGCCAAAGTGACCGGAGCACCGATATTGGAGGCACGCAGGACATCCATGCTTTCTGGAATAATGCCAAGAAGGGGAATGGATAGAATATCGAGGACGTCATCGACCTTGAGCATGTCCCCCCGCTCGGCGCGGTTGGCGTCATAGCGGGTAAGCAAAAGGTGCTTTTCCATGCGCTCGCCGCGCTCCGCCTTGGCTGTCTTTGCGTCCAGCAGACCGATGATGCGGTCTGAATCGCGAACCGATGACACTTCGGGGTTGGTTACGACGACCGCGATGTCGGCGTGGCGCATTGCCAAGGTAGCACCGCGCTCGATACCGGCGGGGCTGTCGCAGATGATCCAGTCGAAATGTCGCTTCAAATCGCTTATCACCCGCTCGACACCTTCTGCTGTCAAGTTGTCCTTGTCCCGGGTTTGGGAGGCTGGCAGCAAGAAGAGCGTTTCCAGCCGTTTGTCGCGGATAAGCGCCTGAGAGAGCTTGGCGTCACCCTGTATGACGTTGATCAGGTCGTAAACGACCCTCCGCTCGGCACCCATCACCAGGTCGAGATTGCGTAGCCCGACGTCAAAATCGACGACGACGACCTTCTCGTTTCGCTGCGCCAGGGCCGCCCCAAGTGCGGCGGTCGAGGTCGTCTTTCCAACCCCGCCCTTGCCTGACGTGACTACGATGACTTTCCCCATCTTGCTCTCCTTTGACCTAGCCGGCTTGCGGCTTAGATAAGTTTCTCTGCCATGATCGCGTCATCTTCGAGCCATAGCTGGACGGCTTGCCCACGAAGGTCGGGGGTCATGTCATCTGCCATTTTGTAGATGCCATCGATCGCTACCAACTCGGCCTCAAGCTTTCGGCAAAAGATGCGCGCGGAAGTGTTGCCGATCGACCCGGCCATCGCTCTTCCGCGCAACGTTCCGTATATGTGGATCGAGCCCCCAGCAATGATCTCTGCCCCTGAAGCAACGGATCCGACGACCGTCACGTCCCCTTCGGGGAAAATCACCGACTGGCCCGAACGCACCGGTTCCCGCAGCACGATTGATTGTGGGGCCGATGATTGCACGGCTTGGCGGGCTTCGCTCGCTGACGGTCCGTTTTGCGGATCGACGGCCTGACCTTTTTCGGCAATCGCAAAGTCGGAAACCGGTCTGCCACCCTTCAGCGCTGGAGGCATGCCTGGTCCGAGAATGGAAGGGCGCCCGCCCTCGATTCCCATAATGCTTACATTGCGCCTAGCGAGGTCTGCGACGAGATCCTTGAGCTGAGACCGGTCAATCGGCAGGTCGGTAACATCGAGTACGACCGGACGCCCCAGGAAAAAGCCCGCAGAACGCGCCGCAAGATCGTCGAGCCGGACCAACCAGTCATCGAAAGGCAGGTCTGGAGATAGCATGACCGCCAGGAAAGAACGGCCCTTGATGCGGATCGAGCGAGCGTCTGTTAGCACTTTGGTCATCTATGTTAATAAATCGTTGTGCCTGTCTATCGCCAAAGTGGTTAACAAAGCGTTAACGCGACGATCCACTGAGAGAGCTCCCTGCCCGGTCGCGGATCCAACATGTCGAGGATTGATGTCTCGATGAGCGGTTTCCCGGGGCAGTGGGCAAAGGCGTTTGGATTGAGTGGGATGGGCGGCGTTTGTCCGGTCCCGCAGGCGATCTGGCTATTCGTCGGTTCGCGCCAATGCTGTCGCTGACCATCGCACATCGCCGTGGATTTCCGTTGCTCAAATCAGCACAAGTATGCGCGATTTCACGAGCCTAAGATGCCGCTTGCAATGTTTTTTTGCCGCGTCATATTAATCTTGCACACGTGCTCAATTTTGTCATTCGGCCGTCACATGCCCCACGTAGAGCGGATCTCGTTCGCGCTTTCATGGGACCTCGCGACGGCCTTCAACACAGGTGATGGCCCTTCAAGAGGCTCACACCCGACCTTCCGGAGGAAACGAAGAGATGACTATTCTCACGACATTGAAGTGCATGACCGCCGCGGCTGCCATCCTGGCCTCAAGCAGCGCCCTGTCCTTTGCCAAGGATTTGACCATCACGGTGTGGGCGGGTGGTACAGGACCCAATGATGTCTACCGCCTCGACGCTATCGACATTGCCGCCGAACAGCTTCAGCGTGAAGCCGCGATCAAGGGCGAAGACCTCAAGATCACGGTGGAGAAAAAGGCTTACAGCGGTTGGGAGGACTTCAAGCAGGCAATGACGCTTGCCGCCGAAGCAAAGACTGCTCCGAATATCGTCGTCACCGGCCACGAAGACATCGCCCCCTGGGCGCAGTCAGGCCTGATCGTGCCGATCGAGGACTACGTCGACCTGGATTCCTGGCCGGTCAACGACATCTACGAAAACCTGATGAACATCGCCTCCTTCAACGGTACGGTCTACGGCATTCCGCAGGATGCGGAGTCCCGCCCGATGTTCTTCTGGAAGCCTTACATGAAGGCGATCGGCTATAGCGACGCCGATCTAGATGCGCTGCCGAAGAAAGTCCAGGACGGCGGCTACACGATGAGAAACGTGCTGGAAGACGCCAAGAAAATGCAGGACAAGGGCTTGGTCCAGGCGGGTTACGGCTTCTATCCGCGCAACAGCAACGGCCCGGATTACTGGCAATTCTACACCAGCTTCGGCGGAAAGATGGAAGAGGACGGCAAGCTCGTCTTCGACAAGGCGGCGATGCAGCGCACCTACCAATTCTTCGCCGATGCTGTAAAGGATGGGGTCACCAAGAAAAACCATATCGGCATGCCAGGCGACCAATGGTGGAAGGAAGTGGCCTCGGGCAAGGCGGGCATCTGGCACGGCGGCACCTGGCACTATGCCCGATACGTCAACCAGGAAGGTCTGAAGGACTTCTTCGGCAACGTCGTCTTCACGCTGATCCCGGCCGGCGAAGGCGGCAAGGCCAACACACTGACGCATCCGCTCGTCTATCTTCTGACCTCTGGTCACGACAAGGATTCCACCGAGGTCGCCGCCCAACTGGTCAAGATCGCTTCCGAGCCGCGCATCAACGTGCTGCATGCCGTCAAGTCCGCCCACCTCGGCATTTCGAAAGCCGAAACCGAGATCGAGCTCTACTCCTCTGATCGCTGGGCGCGTGAAGCCACCGAGCGCCTGCTGCCCTACGCCAATGCGATGCCCAACAATGCCGACTTCGGCACCTACTGGAACATCATGTGGAAAGGCCTCGAAGCATCCTGGACGGGCGCCAAGACTCCAGATGCGGCCGTCAACGACGTCGAGAGCGAGCTGAAAAGTACGCTCGGCGACAAGATCGTCATCCGCTAGGCACGCAGCAACCTTCCGGGCGGCCAGTCCGCCCGGATCCTTTGCGGAGACTTTCGATGAGAACCTCCAGAACGCTCGGGCTCGTGATGATTGCACCTGCCGCAGTCATGATCTTGCTGTTCTTCTTGATGCCGGTCGTCCTGACTGCCGTCTTCTCCTTCACGAACATGACGACGGCCACCGGCATTTCGGGCGGCGCCTATCAGATCGCACCGAACTCGCTAGACGCGCTCAAGCGCGAAATGCCGGATGTTGTGCAGCAGCTGACCGAACCGCGCTACGCAATCGATGAGGGAGGCATCAAGAGCGTTGAAGTTCTCGGGCTCGAACCCGGCATCGCCAGGGAACTGCGCGAAAAGCACCTCGGCGACGTCTTCCCCTCGCGTCGCGAGGCTGAACGCATGATCAAGGACTTGCAGAACCGGCCCTCGACCCGAGATGTCAAGCAGATCTCGGAGCAGTTCAACCGTTCCGTGGCCAATCTTCGTTTCGAGAGCAAGGACGAGCTTTTCGCCTCGCTCGACAAGTTCGGCCTCAAATTGACGTCGGATCAGAAGGAAGGCCTTGCCAGTGCAACCTATACGGGGTGGAGCTGGACCACGGAGAATTTCTCGCGCATCGTTTCCTCCCCGGATATGGCGCAGATTCTCTTCAACACGCTTCTCTATGTCGCCCTGGTACTTGTGCTGTTCAATACGACCTATGCGATGGCCCTGGCGATCTGGACGCACTACATGCCGAACATGCCGGCGACAATCTTCCGGTCGGTCTGGCTCCTGCCGCGCATTACGCCGGTCGTCATCTACGTGCTGATGTGGAAGTGGCTTGCCTGGGATACCGGCTTCATTTCCGTATTGATGGGCAAATTCGGCTATCCACCGAAGAACTATCTCCTCGACAGCGCCTACCACGCCTGGTTCTTCGTCGTGCTGATCAACGGCTTCATCGGCGCCTCCATGGGAATGCTGGTCTTTTCCTCCGCACTGAGAGCGATTCCCAAGAGCCAATTCTTTGCAAGCGAAGTCGATGGTGCCAGTCGCTGGCAGCAAATCCGCTACATCATCCTGCCGCAGATGCGCTGGCCGATCCTCTTCGTCACCTGCTACCAGACGCTGTCGCTCCTTGCCTCCTTCAACGAAATCCTGCTGTCGACCCGCGGTGGACCGGGGAAGGCGACCGAGGTCTGGTCGCTTGCGGCCTATCACACGGCGCTCAACAATTACGCCGGCAATCTGGAATACGGACTTGGCGCCGCAATGGCACTGGTCCTCGTGGTGATCGGAATAATCCTGTCGCTCGCCTACCTGCGCGTCTTCAACTACGCCACGCTGGTAGCGCGGCCACTCATCGAGGATTGATCATGGCAGAGAAATCGCAACCCTCTGCAAACTATCGCACCTGGCCGGTTATCCTGGCGCTTACGATCGTCAGTCTGCCGCTGGTCCTGATGTATGTCTATCTCTTCATCGACACGATCACCGACAAGCAGCCTGCGTCGCTGATCCCGGATTCGATCACCTTTCGTCACTGGACCTTTCTCTGGCAGACGCTGCCCGGAAAGCCGAACATCTGGCTGGTGACGCTGAACACGTTGATCTTTACAGCCAGCACAACGGCTCTCGTGCTGCTCGTCTCATCTATGGCCGGATACGTACTCTCACGGTTGAACGTGCCCGCACGCGGCTTCTTCCTCGCCGGCGTTATGGTGCTGCACGCCTTCCCGTCGGTGACGCTTATCATTGCAATCTTCATCGTGCTTCAGATGGTCGGTCTCTATAACTCCCTGGTCGGCGTCATTCTGGTGAAGGCTGCGATCGACCTGCCCCTCGGCATCTGGCTGATGAAGGGCTTCTACGACGCCGTTCCCTGGGAGATTGAAATGGCCGGCATCGTCGATGGCGCCTCGCGCTTTCGCGTGTGGCGCAGCCTGGTGCTGCCGCAGGTACGCCCAGCGATCATGGCGTTGGCGCTCTTCTCCTTCCTCTCGGGCTGGGGCGAATTCATCCTGCCGCAGGTGCTAGCGCCGGGCGGCCAGGTTCAGGTGCTCTCGGTCTATCTCTCGGGACTGATCGCCGACGACAACAATTTCAACTTCGGCACATTCAAGGCGGTGGGCGTGTTCTACGTGATCCCCGTCCTGCTGCTCTACATTTTCTTTCACAAATATCTGATGAATATCTACGGCGGCGGGAGCAAGGGCTGATGCGTATCCTCCTCGACAATTTCTCGAAGAGCTTCGGCTCCACGAAGGTCATCGAGAACATGAACCTTGAAGTGGCCCATGGCGAGATGCTGGCGCTCTTAGGTCCCTCGGGTTGCGGCAAATCGACGACGCTTTTCGCCGTCTGCGGCATCCACCGTCCGTCCGGCGGCCGTATTCTTTTTGGCGACCGCGACGTGACCGACCTTCCGAGTCAGGCGCGCAATGTCGGCGTCGTCTTCCAGTCCTACGCGCTTTACCCGCACATGACGGTGGCCGAAAACATCGGTTTCCCCTTGAAGGTCAAGGGGATGGCCGCAGCCGATATTCGCCGGGAAGTCGAGCTCATCACGGGGCTCGTGCAGATTGGCAACCTGATGGGCCGCCGCCCCTCCGAGCTTTCCGGCGGGCAACAGCAACGCGTGGCGCTCGCCCGCGCTCTCATCCGCAAGCCCGACGTCCTGCTTCTCGATGAGCCGCTCGCCAACCTCGACGCGAAGCTTCGGCTGGAAATGCGGTCCGAAATACGCCGCATCCAGCGCGAAACGGGCATTACCGCCATTCTCGTGACCCACGACCAGGTGGAGGCCATGAGCATGTGTGACCGCATTGCCATCATGAAGGAAGGCGAAATCGTGCAGATCGCGACGCCCGCGGAAATGTACAACGATCCGCGTACCGCCTTCGTCGCCGGTTTTCTCGGCAATCCGCCAATCACCTTCCTGCACGGCGTGGTGTCGAAAGGCGCCTTCTCCATTCCCGGGAGCCAGATCGAAGTTCCGTTGCCCGTCTCGGTCAACGCCAGCGAAGGCGCAAAACTGATGCTTGGCGTACGACCGGAACACTATAATCCGACGGGTGACGTCCGCGTGAGCGGCACGGTGAACTTCGCGGAGACCCAGGGGCGCGAAAACCTCTATGACGTGCGCCTGGCGGGCGGCCCGTTGTTGCGATCCATCCAGCCGGTGCGCCATGACGTCGGGATCGGTGACGAGGTCACATGGGCGATCGACAGCCGCAATGTGCTGGTGTTCGATGAAATCGGACGGAGGCTCTGATGGAACGGGACTTTTCGGCCTTCTTCGAGCGCTTCCGCTGGCCGGCAGCCAAGCTCCAACTTCCCTTCTGCATCGGCCACCGAGGCGCCAGCGGCCATGCCCGTGAAAACACTCTCGCCGCCTTCCGGCTGGCGACGGAGTTCGGAGCCGAAATGTGGGAGCTCGACACGCAAATGACGAAGGACGGCGTGGTCGTCGTCTCCCATGACGATCATCTCCAGCGCGTATTCGGCGTGGACCGCCTGATCTCGGAAATGACCGCACCTGAACTTGCTGGATTGGAGGGTGTGGAGGTGCCAACGTTCGAGGCTGTCGCCACCCTCGCCCGGGAAACCGGAACCGGGCTCTATGTCGAGCTGAAGGCGCCGGGAAGCGGACTTCACTGCTGGCAGCATCTACAGGGGCAAGGCCAGCATTTCGCCTGTCTCGGCTCCTTCGACACCGCACAGATCCGCGAGCTTCGCGTGGCTGGCTGCGACTATCCGCTCTCAGTGCTTGTCCGCGTCGGTCAAGATCCGCACGCCATGGGCGACGAGGCACTTGCAGATATCCTGCATCTTTGCTGGGAGCGGGGCGGCGACCGGCCGCAGGATCTGGTCACCCCGGCACTGACGGATCGCGCCTTCGCAGAAGGCCGCGAAATCGTACTGTGGCACGAGGAACGACGGGAGATACTGGATGATATAATGAGACTGCCGGTGCTCGGCATCTGCACGGACCTGCCGGACATGATGCGCACGGCACGGGGTGGGGATCGAAATCTTGGCCGACAAGGATAGGGTACCGCGCAGAGTAACGTCGTTCGATGTCGCGCGCGTGGCAGGCGTGTCGCGCGCGGCGGTTTCGCGCGCTTTTACGCCCGATGCGAGCGTCTCTCCGAAGACCCGCGAAAAGATATATCAAGCCGCAAAGGAGCTGGGATACCGGGTCAATTATCTTGCCCGCAGCCTGACGAACAAGCGCTCTGACCTCGTCGGTGTCGTCGCGGCGGGGCTGGACAATCCGTTCCGCACACTGCAGATCGAGCATCTGGCGCGAACCCTCATTTCCCGGAATTTCCGCCCGATCCTGCTGCCAACCTCGAAGGAGGCGGATACCTCGACCGTCATCGGCCAATTGCTGCACTATGCGGTGTCGGGGGTTATCGTGACATCGGACGCCCCGCCGACGGAAATCTGTGAACAGTGTGCCGCCGAAGGCGTACCGATCGTTTTGATCAACAAGGGTGACGACATTCCGTTTGTCGACCGCATCATCTCCGATGACCGTTCTGCCGGGCATCTGGCCGCCGATCATCTGATCGATGCCGGCGCCCGGCGTCTGGCCGTGATTGCAGCACCTTCTGTCTCCTATACGGCCCGCCGCCGCAGCGATGCCTTCCTCAGTCGCTGCCGCCAGCGCGGCGTTGAAGCACAGTTGCTGACTGTTGTCGTGAACGACTATCCATGCGGCTATGACATCGCATCCAAACTTGGTCCGATGGCGATTGACGGGGTGTTCTGCGCAAACGACTACATGGCCTGCGGGGTCGTCGACCAACTTATGCACGGTCGCAGCCGTGAGGACACACCTGCTACCCGCGTCGTCGGCCATGACGACATTCCCCAGGCAAGCTGGGCCGCCTATGAGCTCACCACGATCCGCCAGCCTTGTGACCTCCAGGCCGAACAGACGATCGACCTGCTGATCAGCCGGATGGCCGAGCCCGACATGAGGGCGCGTGTGGAATTCACACCTGTTTCACTGATCAAGAGAAGGACCGCCTGATGAGTTCCGCATTCGATGCCGCTGCCCTTGATGACCGCGCCGCGGCCGCGACTGATATCGCCCGCCGCGTTGGGCGCGAGGCGGCTCGTTTCCGCACAGAGATGGGTGCGGGATTGAAAGTCGAGAACAAAGGCTTGCAGGATTTTGTCACTGTCGCCGACCGCAATGCCGAGCAGGCCATTCGCGACGGACTGCTTTCGCTATTTCCGCGGGACACCTTTATGGGCGAGGAAACAGGCGGAAGTTCCGGCGGCGCCGGAACCTGGGTCGTCGACCCGATCGATGGCACGACGAACTACATCCGCGGTTTCCGCCACTGGGGCGTGTCAATCGCTTTCTGCGCCGAGGGCCGCCTGGAAGTCGGTGTTGTTTACGATGCCGCCAAGGACTCGGTTGTGTCCGCGGTCCGTGGGAAAGGAGCCTTCCGCGAGGGTGTGGCCGTCCATGCTGCGGCCACCAGCGATCCTACCAATGCCATGTGCATCCTTGGCCATTCGCGCAAGACAAGTTTCGAGGAGCATCTTTCCCTGTCCCGCCGCCTGTATGAGCGCGGCATGGACTATCGCCGCATGGGCGCGGCCGCAATCGACCTCCTGCGCGTGGCTGAGGGCGCAGCTGATCTCTACTATGAACGGCATCTGAATGCGTGGGATATGCTGGCTGGCGCACTGATCGCTTATGAAGCGGGCGCGAAGGTCGCGATGCCCGAGCTGACCACCCTTCTCTCCGATGGTGGTCCGGTCGTCGCCTTTTCGCCGGCGCTTGCCCGGGAGTTCGAGTTCATCCTGGAGATAGAGGGCCTGAAGCCGCTGGCGGCTGACTAGCCCGCCACGCGCCGTGCCCAGGCACGCTCTGTCGCCGGGGCTTCGTCAGTGGTCACCTGATCAGGCTTCAACGCCATCAAGGCCGAGAAATTCGTCCATTCCTCGTCATCGAAACCGGCCTCGGGGTTCTTCAACGTAAAGGTCCAGGCATCGACGAGCCGCCCTTCGGCCCTGCAGAGGCCGATCATGTCGAGACCGTCACGCTTGGCGCGCAGGATTAGCGGCCAGTGAAGATAGACCGTGTTCGGTTCCGTGGGTCCGCGCAAGTCGACCAATAGTTCGCGCTCGACGGCAGCCAGCCCGTCTTGCCGATAGATATCAATCAATTTGTCGGTCGGGTCGATACCACGTTTCAGATGCGACAGACGCTCCTTGACTGCGGCGATAAGGTCGAGGCAGGCTCCACTGACAATGATCGACGCGGCGACGTTGGTGAAATGCGCCGTGAGATGCGCAATCCCCTTCTCGCCGATCGTTGCATAATCGTCCTTCATGTCGAACTGCAAAAGAGCTTGCGGATGTGTGCTTTGCATCATGGCAGACAGGTCTTCGCTGAGGATAAGGGGCCGTCCGCCCTGCTGCATGCAGATTGGGAGCAACTCATCGACCGTAGTCGCTGCGATCGGTCCTGTTCCAGTCGTCTCGCCCTGAAGCTCGGCATCGTGCAGCACGACGAACCCCCCATCTGCGCGAACGCGCAGATCGAGTTCCATTGATGCACCTTCATCGAAACCTGCCGTCATAACCTCCCGCGAAAACAGCGGGTCGCGCATTTGGCGGCGCAACCGATGCCATTTCAGTCGCGTAGAATGACCATCGTGACGTATCTCCAAGCCTATGGCGTCCATCGCTCGTTTTGTCTCCCGACTCTTTGGTCGAGGCATCTATCATTTCCCATTTGGTGAACACAATGCGCTTTCTGGCAGGAGATGACTGACGGACTTGAAGCGGTCGCTGTGGATAGCAACAACAGCATTTCCAGTGGTGCACGAAAACACTTCGGACTGTCGCGTCATGGAGGCTATTGTCGCCGGGCGGTCCGCAGTTTCTTCGCGTCCGAACCCTGTTTCCGGGGAAAACGTCAAGGAGTGGAGAGATCGATGAAGATCTGCGATGACCGCTAATAGCGCGAAGCGAAAGCGGCTCCTTGGCAACTTCCGGGCCCAGAGCGACAATGAGTTTTCGTGGACGATGTCACTCCGGAAATGGTGCTCAAGCTCAAAACGTGAGAGCATGCCTGTACTAGCGGCAAACTGCGCGACACAGCCAAACTCTCGATTGGCGAGTCGCGACGGGACGGTGGCGTGGAGCATTCTGGATGGGGCGTAGTATGAAACCATTTATCTCGGCCGCATTGCTTTCTTTGTTTCTTCTCGCCGCCTGTTCGCACACCGTGCGAACATTCAAGCAAACAGCGTCATATTCGCCCGCGCAGCCAACAAGCACGCGGCTGACACAAGCTGTCCAAAGGCTTGGTGACCCTAGGGACGGTCGCTCCGGGGTCAGGCTGATCGGCAACGGAGAAGAAGCGCTGGCGGCGCGCTTGGCGCTTGCAGCGGCCGCCGAACAGACGATCGATGCGCAGTATTACCTTCTGCACAATGATCCTACCGGAAAAATCTTTGCGTGGAGCTTGCTGCAAGCCGCGGATCGGGGTGTGCGGGTGCGGCTATTGCTCGATGACATGGACACTAAGAGCTATGACGCCGTGACTGCGGCTCTGGACTCGCATAAAAACATCGAAATCCGGCTCTTTAACCCGTTCTGGCGGGATCAGAGCCGTCTCGCGGCCGGCCTCACCGACTTCAAGCGGATCAACCGCCGGATGCACAACAAGTCGATGACCGCCGATAATGCCATGTCGATCGTCGGTGGCCGCAATATCGGCGATGAGTATTTCCTGGCCAAGAGGGAATTGAACTATTCGGATCTCGATGTGCTGGTTGCTGGACCCGTTGTCGACGAAGTCTCGACAAACTTTGATGAATACTGGAACAGCAAGTTTGCAGTGCCTGCGCGCGCCGTCGTTGGCGCACCAGAGGGGTTCAGTCTCGACGAAGCGCGCCATCGCCTTGACGAGATCATCGGGGATGCCCGAGAGACGGAATATGCCAGCGTCGTGCGTGCGGCTGCGAAGCAGAATCTAACGCCATCGACGCTGAAGCTCGCGTGGGTTCCCGCCAAAATGTACTCGGACCCCCCTTCAAAAGCGGCCGGTGAAGACAATGAAGACGAGATTCTTGCCTCTCAACTGTCAAAGTATTTCGCCGATGCAACATCAAAGATTGAGATCATCTCCGCATATTTCGTGCCAGGCAAACGCGGCACAGAGTGGTTGCGGGAACTTGAGGCGCGGGGCGTCGAGGTGTTGGTTGTAACCAATTCGCTGGCATCGAACGACGTGAAACCCGTCTATGCGCATTATGCAAAGGACCGGCGGGCTCTTCTGGAAGGTGGAGTCCACCTCTACGAACTTCGGCCTGACGCGGATCAAGAAGCGCGGCGCGGCGTCAATTGGGGTGAATCGCGATCGGGTCTGCATGCCAAGGCGTTTACCATCGACGATCGTTACCTGTTCGTCGGCTCGTTCAACTGGGACCCGCGGTCGGTGAATATCAATACGGAAATGGGCATTCTGATCGACTCGCCTGAATTTACCAGGAAGACGTCGAATGCTCTAAGAGGCGTTTTAAGAGAAGAAACCTTTGCCGTAAGGCTGGACAAGTACAAGCGGATCTCGTGGACGGAGACCGAGCCGGACGGGACGCAGCGGATCTATTATCATGAGCCGACGGGTTCGCCCTGGGATCAATTCGTGGCGGGATTTTATGCGATTCTCCCTATCGGTTCGCAGCTCTGAGGTTTTCGCGACGCAACCAGCCTGACCGGCACTCTGACGTGACGTCTTTATCCGACACCTTTCGTAATCGAAACCGGAAAGATCCAGACCTAGCTAAGCTAGACTGTAGCGTTCGGCGTGAGCGCCAAACAGGATAATTGTATTCGACAACTGAAGCGATGGCGGATGGAGCAAAGAGTTCTTGTCGCCTTCCGCCGGCCCCTTGCTGGTTGGCCGCAAATAAGCGATCCTTTGCATGCCGACGAACCGTCGAGATTTTACCTAAAGCCAGCGTCGGCTTTGTCCGCTTTCCGGACTAAGCGCGATGACGGCTCACATGCAACGCCACGAGCGTGACCAACGTCAGCGGCATTTCCGGAAGTTTGCTGGTTTCTGTTCTAATTCACATGCGTAACCCGTTTTTGGTGGTCTTTGCTACCTAATGCCGCGAATTTCTGGCCGGAATCACGGCCGCTCGAACGCTTCGCGAACTGCCCTTTGGGAGGAAAGAGCTATTCACCCCGGGGATCATACAGCTGACAAGATCCGTCTGGGACCCTTTAGGAATTACCTAGTTTTGCCGTCTTGAATTCTGTCCCCATTCGCCCAAACTTAGTCATCGAAACGGAGGGCTAAAATCTTGCGCTACAAAGAGACCAAGCGTTTTCGTTGCGAAGGCGATGCCGGCAAAAACTGCGTCATCATTGAACAGATAAGGGAATCGGATTCATTTCAACGCAATGCGATACCCAAGGCCGACTACATCACCGAGGATGGCGAAGTCGTCAGTCGCCTCGACAACGAAAACTTCCTCATCCTGATTAAAGGTGAAGTCGTTCATTGGACTGATCGTGATCGCAGCCAGCGCAAAATCTAGCGGTGCAAGCAAAGGCAGACTCAGCTTGAACGCTCTTGAACGCTCAAGCAAGGGGTCGATCTGCTCGGCATAAGCAACAGGTTGTCCCTTTGGACCCACCCTAGTGTCGGTCCGCGATGAAGCATCGGACTTCGGCCTGTTTAGTCACACTTGGCATCCCGTGCGCGAATCATCGCTGTGCTAGCAAACGGGTGACTTCCAACGTCGCGCGACATTTCGGTGGCGATCAGCATGGCGCGTGGCCCGTTCGACGTCGATCACAACGCTCACCCAGGCGCGGCCACTAACAACCGTTTGATGCTTTCATGGCCCCTCGTCAAAACGCTGCGCTCTGTCACGCGTTTGCTGTCCCGGCGTGCTTCAAGCCGGCACGGATCGGTGTCGCGCGGAAAGCGTTTGTTAATGCTGAAAGGCATAAACCGGGCAGAACTCCCAAGAACCCTCGCACTCGGGGTTGGCCGACGCGAACAATCTGGCCCATTGTCTGCACAACCCGACACGACCTACTGAGAGGCACGTTGTCCCAATCCCATCCCAATCGATCCCCATCCTTCCTGCTTGCAGCCGTTTCATCTTTGCGTAGCGCGCTTCTCGGCGTCGCGACGACAAGTGGCTTCGTAAACGTTCTCGCGCTCACCGGCTCGTTTTTCATGCTGCAGGTGTATGATCGGGTCATTCCCGCCCGCAGCTTGCCGACGCTGACCGGATTGATCATGATTACGGCAACCCTCTTCGCCTTTCAGGGCATTCTGGAGCTTATCCGCGCCCTTCTCCTTGCTCGCATTGGCCAATCCGTTGACGAGCGTTTCAGTCAAGTGGTGTTTCGATCACTCGTCGCAGCGCCGTCGCGCAGGCAGGGCCAAGACAACAGCCTCCAGTCGCTGCGGGATATAGATACTGTGCGAGGCTTCCTCTCCGGACCGGGCCCGACGGCACTCTTTGATCTACCCTGGATGCCTTTCTATCTCGGCCTATGCTTCTTCTTCCATGTATGGATAGGGATCACAGCACTGACGGGTGCCGTGCTTCTTGTTGGACTGACTGTGCTCGCAGACATAAAATCGAAAGCGCCTGCACGAGAAGCCGCCAAAATTGGCATCGAGCGAACGGCTCTTGCAGAGGCAACGCGGCGCAATGCCGAAGCGGTCGCCTCCATGGGGTTCGCTCACCGGTTGGGAGATCGGTGGGTGGAGATCAATGCGCGGTACCGGCAAAACCACCTTCGGGCAACGAGCGTCACTGCGGCGCTTACGACCCTGTCCCGGATCGTCCGGCTCATGCTGCAATCGGGTGTATTGGCGGTGGGCGCCATGCTCGTCATCCGCCAGGAGGCGACCGGTGGCATCATGATTGCGAGTTCCATCCTGGTCAGCCGTGCACTCGCCCCGGTCGAGCTTGCAATCGGGCAGTGGCGAGGATTTACTGCGGCGCGCCAGAGTTGGTCGCGTCTTATCAACCTCAGCGGGAAAACCAACACTGACAAACCGGAAATTCGTCTTCCCAGGCCCAGCGTCGGCCTCAGGGTGGAGAACCTCTATCTTGCCGCACCCGGGTCGCCGACTCCGATCGTCCGTGGTGTATCGTTCGAAGTCAAAGCTGGCGAAGCGATTGGTGTGATTGGTCCAAGCGCATCGGGAAAATCCTCGCTGGCACGAGGACTTGTCGGGCTCTGGACGCCGCTTGCTGGTGCGATCCGCCTCGACGGCGCGAACCTGTCGCAATGGGTTCCGGAGGAACTCGGCAGGCATATCGGCTATCTTCCGCAGGAGATTGGCCTGTTCGACGGCTCGATTGCCGAGAATATCGCACGGTTTGACCGCACGGCTTCGCCGGACATGGTCATCGCCGCGGCTCGCGCAGCGGGCATCTATGACATGATCGTGCAGTTTCCTGATGGTTTCGATACGAGAATCGGCGAACAGGGCGCTCATTTGTCAGCTGGCCAGAGACAACGTGTTGCACTGGCGCGAGCACTCTACGGTGAGCCTTTCCTGGTGGTCCTCGACGAACCGAACGCCAATCTTGACGCCGAAGGAGACGCGGCACTCGCGGGCGCGATCCTCAGCGTCAGCAAGCGCGGAGGCATGACGATCGTCGTGGCTCACAGGCCAAGCGCCCTGGCGAGCGTCAGCAAGGTGTTGGTTCTTTCACATGGCCAGAAACAGGCCTTTGGCTCAAAGGACGATGTTCTCAACAAGGCCACTCCGCCGTCCACAACCGTGTCCTTCTCCCCCCGCCTTCGTCATCCCACCCAGGAAGCGGCGGCGCAATGATGGAAAAAGGTGCCCTGCCCGCGGAACGTGCAATCAGGCGGCTGACACTGGTTGCCCTCTCCGTCATCTTGGTTCTCGTTGGCGTTCTCGGCAGTCTTGCGGCGACTATCCATTTGAACGGCGCCGTGATTGCCACTGGCACGCTCGTTGTCGACAGCTACGTAAAGCCGGTTCAGCATCAAAAAGGCGGTACCGTCGATCATGTCTTCGTTCTCAATGGCGACCGCGTCGAGCCAGGACAGGTCTTGGTTCATCTCGATGACACCCAAACCCGCGCAACGCTTGCCATTGTCTCTCGGAGACTGAGGCAGCTTGCGGCACGGGCTGCGCGACTGACGGCTGAACGCGATGGCCGCGAGACACTCGAATTTCCCGCAGTGGTAGGTCGAGCAGACGCTGATGAACGCGCCGCACTCATGGATGGGGAACGCAGGCTGTTTGACGACCGCAGATCTTCGATCCGTGGCCGTGAGGCGCAGTTGAAGGAGCGTGTGCGCCAGCTCGACCAAGAAGCCGACGGTTTGATTTCGCAGCAGGAGGGAAAGCGTCAGGCGATCGATATCATCGGCCTGGAGCTTGCAAGTCTTCAGCCGCTCCTGAGCCAGGGCATCATTCCCGCTACCCGCGTTTATGCTCTCCAGCGCGACGCAGCTGACTCGAGAGGCGAGTTAGGCAGGTTGGTCGCGTCAGCGGCTGAAGTGAGGGGGAAAATTGCCGAGACTGAATTGCAGATGATTCAAGTCGGCGATGATCGGCGCAGTGAAGTGTCGGAACAGCTACGGCAGGCACAAGGTGACATCGGAGAATACTCGGAGCGACTTGTCGCTGCTCAGGATGAACTGAAGCGCGTCGACATTCGTGCGCCGCAGGCGGGCGTGGTCCATCAGTTGGCGGTTCATGCTCCGGGTGCTGTAGTTGCGCCCGGCGAAGCGATCATGCAGATCGTGCCCGACGACGATGCCTTGACCCCGGAGGTGAGATTGTCGCCTCAGGACATCGACCAGGTGACCGTGGGCCAAAAGGTGACGCTGCGGTTCTCCGCCTTCAATCAGCGCACCACGCCGGAACTGACCGGCCGCGTCGCCAGCGTGACGGCAGATCTTACCGCCGATCAACGCACCGGCCAAAGCTACTACGGTGTCCGAATTCATGTGCCCGCGCCAGAATGGCAGCGGCTTGGAAAGTTGGCGCCCCTCGCTGGCATGCCCGTAGAAGCATTTATCGAAACGGGTGAGCGAACCGCCCTCGCCTACCTCGCAAAGCCGTTCATGGACCAGTCTGCCCGAGCGTTCAGGGAGGAGTAGAAGCTGTTTTGACGACGGATGCCCGCACTGGCACAGGCGATGCCAACGGGAATGATTGTTAATACTCCCATTGAGATTGATGGGAGAACCGGGTGCCTCAGTCGGACATCTGACCCTTGAGGGTGCCGCCACACTATTCACGATGATAGCCTTCAGGTGGGGAGGCAAAAAAGGAGCTGACCATGCCGCAGTCGATTCAAAACGCCGTTGGTAAAAGCCTTTTCTACAGTGGCGGATCAAGCGCCTGGTTCTCGGCAACCGGTTCGGGGCCGGTGCTGAATGGTACCGCTGGCAATGATTCCATCTGGGGTGACAGCTCAGTCAATGTCACGATGCAGGGTGGAACGGGCGACGATATCTACTACCTCTACTCCAGCATCAACCGCGCCGTCGAGGCGCCGGGCGCAGGCACTGACACCATCAACACGTGGATGAGCTATACCCTGCCCGAGAACTTCGAGAACCTGACCGTTACGGGCAACGGCCGCTATGCGTTCGGCAATCATGGCGACAACATCATCTCGGGCGCATCTGGGAGCCAGACCATCGATGGCGGAGCAGGAAATGATGTCCTCATTGGTGGCGGCGGCGCCGATACGTTCATCTTCACGCATGGCAATGGCAGCGACCTCATCGTCGATTTCAGCAGCGACGACACGATCCGTCTCAACGGCTATGGCCTGACCACCTTTAATCAGGTCCTCAGCCATTCGACGCAGGAGGGCAACAATCTGCGGCTGGATCTCGGGGGTGGTGAAAGCCTTGTCTTTGCGAATAGCACAGCCGCCGATCTCCACGCCGATCAGTTTCAGCTGACACTCGATCGGTCCAAGCTGACGCTCACATTTGCAGATGAATTCAACAGTCTGTCTGTTCGCAATGGCGACCAGGGCACCTGGGACACTAAATTCTGGTGGGCGCCCGAAAAGGGCAGCACGCTTCCTGGGAATGGTGAGCAGCAATGGTATATCAACCCTTCTTACGCCGCGACTTCGGCGGTCAACCCATTTTCGGTTGACGACGGCGTCCTGACCATTACGGCGAGCCGGACGCCTGCAGCGCTCGAACCACAGATCGACGGCTACGACTACACGTCGGGCATACTCACGACCCATTCATCGTTTGCGCAGACCTACGGCTATTTCGAGATTCGCGCCGACATGCCGACACAGCAGGGAGCTTGGCCCGCGTTTTGGCTACTGCCTGAAGACGGATCCTGGCCGCCGGAACTCGACATCGTGGAGATGCGGGGCCAGGACCCAAACACCGTGAATGTCACGGTCCACAGTCAGGAAGCCGGATCCCATGTGATGGAATCGACTGCGGTCAAGGTCGCCAGCACCGAGGGGTTTCATAAGTACGGCGTACTCTGGGACCAGGATCAGATCGTCTGGTATTTCGATGACGTGGCCGTGGCACACGCAGACACGCCAGCCGACATGCATGGCCCAATGTATATGCTGGTCAATCTGGCCATCGGCGGCAGCGCAGGATCACCAAGCGATGGCTTACCGAACGGCGCCGATCTTCAAATAGACTACATCCATGCCTACGCGCTTGCCGATAGCCCTGCCACTCAAGGCGCGCACGTGACAGGCGATGACTGGCAGACCTGAGGCGAAACATTTAGTCAAATGTTCAAAGTCGAAAAGGTGCAAGCATGCTTCTTTCAATGCGTGGCGAATGCGCCCCCGGGTGAATCGCTAAGCCGCCAGCGCCAGGAGGCTTTCGCCACGAGCTCAATCGCAACATCGCCAAGCGATCACGTTATTATCGCAGCCAGTTCGTTACCCTGAAGTTCAATTTCTCAATACGATGACGTAGGCGCTATTGTGTTTGAATGGCATGATCGAATGACAGGGGCTGTTGCGCTTCCCTCCTGACATAAACGCGCCGATATCGATAACGCACGCGCGACTTGCGAATCGCAAACTATAAGATGAGTATACACGAGTCGAAGGTCCGACACTGAAAGCAATCGAGGCGATCATGTTTCCGCTTTCCCATATGATGAGATCGTTCATACGGAAGGGTCGGCTAACCGTCATCGATGCCGACGGCAAACCCCATGTTTTCGAAGGCGAGCCTGGTCCACGCGTGACGATGAGGCTGACCGACAAGACGCTCTACCGGACATTGGTTTTCAACGCCGAGCTTGCCGCCGGCGAGGCCTATATGGACGGAACGATGCGGTTCGAGGATGGCTCKACTCTTCGGGATTTTCTGACGCTCTTCTCCATAAACCGTCTGTCACTCGGCTCATATCCAATCCAGAAGGTCCTGCGCGCAATAAAGATGCGGTTCCGCAAGCGCCAGCAGTCAAATCGCAAGGGGCAAGCCCAGCAGAATGTCGCCCACCATTACGATCTCGGCAATGAATTCTACAAACTGTTTCTCGATGATAACATGTTGTATTCATGCGCTTATTTCAGGGAGCCTGGCGAGACCCTGGAGCAGGCTCAACGCAATAAGCTGAGGCTTCTCGCCAGCAAGCTTGAGCTAAAGCCCGGAATGAAGGTACTCGATATAGGTTGCGGTTGGGGCGACCTTGCGCTCTATCTTGCAGCGCTGGAGGATGTGGAAGTTCTCGGCGTGACGCTTTCGAAGGAGCAACAGGTGCTTGCCTCCGAACGTGCCAGAAACGCAGGGCTTGCCGGCCGCGTCCGTTTCGAGCTCAAGGACTATCGGGATGTCGAAGGACAGTTCGACCGCATTGTTTCCGTCGGTATGTTCGAACATGTCGGCGTCCACCACTACGACGAATTCTTCAAGAAGCTGAATGCGCTGATGCCGGACGACGGCCTGACAGTGCTGCATTCGATTGGCCACATGAGCCCACCGGGAATGGCCAGCGCGTGGCTGCGGAAATACATTTTTCCAGGGGCCTATTCACCGGCCCTCTCCGAAGTCTTCGCCGTTGTCGAGCAGAATAGTCTTTGGGTAACTGATCTGGAATTCCTGCGTATTCACTACGCAAAAACCCTCGCTCATTGGACCGAGCGTTTCGAGCGTAACCGCGACAAGGTCGTGGCACTTTACGATGACCGCTTCGCGCGCATGTGGGAATTCTACCTCATCAGCGCGGAGATGATGTTCCGGACCGGCAGTCAACTCGTTTTCCATATGCAGCTGTCGCGTTCCCGTGACGCAGCCCCGATCGTTCGAGATTACATCACCGACAAACAGAGAGAATACGCGGAAGCGGAAGCGAAGCTAAATCTTTCTTTAGGGACTCGATGAGCTGCTGCAATTCGCTCCTTCGCGCGGCAATGTGTTACATCAGGCCAACGGTCGAGCACCCGCTGACGAGTGCGAATTAGCATTCCGATAATGAACGATCGGGATTGCCCCGATCGGAGGGCTGAGCCATCGGCGAAACGTCACCTTCCGGATGTCGATGTGGAGGTCCCGGACAGAAATGCCCCTTGGTTTCGGCGGAGGCGCCCGCGTGTCCCGGCGAGCTCGTTAGCCCTGCCGGGCTTGCCCGACAAACGAGGCGCGCGGTCATGAGTCAGCGGGCAAGCATTCAGACCTTCCTGACAAGCGATGATCCTGCGCCCAGTGCGTTCTTTGACCGAGCGGCCTTATCGCTGCAGACCCAGGCCGCGCCTGAGTGATCGTTTTGGCTCCAGCTGCTGGCTCAGTTCGGCGTGGTGCGCGCGATCGACGAGGCGGGCGACACTCTTGATACGGTCAAGCTTACCGGCAAGCTCCGGTCCCAGTCGCTCGAACTCATGGCGGAGATGGTGGTCCCGAGGATCGGACCGGCCGAACCGTCTCTCGAAGGCAGATGTGATCTGCCTGGCCTCGTCGAGCGCCTGTCGTCCCTCGGCGGTGCCGCCAAGCTGTTCGATAAACCTGCTCCGTTCGGCAGTCTGGACGAGCTGGTGCAACAGGGCGGCACTTCGCGGCGTGAGATCCGGAACCTCGACCACGTCACGCTTGTCACGTCGCCACTGTTCGGCGCCGCGTTCTTCGGAGAGGCACCGTTGCCAGGTCGCACCGGCTGACGCGACATGAGAGGCGACGGCCCGAGCGAGGCGCCGCGCCTCCTTCCGCTCACGGTTGTCTCCGAACATTCCGGTCCTGCCGCGTAGACTACCAAAGTGCTCCGGCCGTTCGGCAAGTACCTTCGCCAGCCGCTCGGCGTCAGCGCTCTGTTCGATGATGGCCAGGCGCAGGCTGGCCACGATGGCAATCGGATTGTTGAACGCCATCCGGGCAACCATTTCCACGTCCTGCCACTGCCGATCAAATGTCGGCATCGCCTTGTCGCGGGCGACGTCTTCGATGCTACGATCATATCGCTGGACGGCCGGCAGCAGCGGCGGAGGTTTCTCCACACTGTGCTCATTGCCTTCAG